>CAZEUY010000066.1:0-1512 GCA_964515525.1 uncultured Candidatus Saccharibacteria bacterium | reverse complement strand
ACAAACAGTCGTTGCAATCATAGATGATAATCAAGCTACCTTAAAGAAAATTTATAGATTAGAAAATCAATTTAAGTTAGTCCCTGCAAATCAACGGATGTTGCCTTTTTACAGAAAAGATGTTGAAATACGAGGAGTTGTTGTAAACATCATTCGGAATTTAGAGCCACAACAAAAATTCAGAACATTGGATTTATTCGCAGGTATTGGTGGACTTCGTCTTGGTTTTGAAAAGGCTGGGTTTGAAACAGTTTTTGCAAATGATTTTGAGAAACAATGTAAGACTACTTATGATGCAAATTTTGATACTGCCAAACTTACTGTTGAAGATATTACAAAAATTAAGCCAGATGATCTACCTGAATTTGATTTTTTACTTGCAGGTTTCCCATGCCAACCTTTTTCAGTTGCTGGATATAGACAAGGGTTTAAGGATCAAAAAGGTCGTGGAAACTTATTTTTTTATATTGCAAGAATTATAGAAGAACGACGACCTGAAGGATTCTTGTTAGAGAATGTGAAAAACTTAAAAGGACATGACGACGGTAAAACATTCAAAATTATAGAAAAAACACTTGCAGATCTTGGTTATCATATAAAGGCAAAGATTTTAAACAGCATGGAATACGGAAACATCCCACAAAATCGTGAGCGTATTTTTATTGTTGGTTTTAAGAACAAAGAACATATGGATAAATTCGTATGGCCTAAAAAGAAAGAGCTTACGACGAAAGTCACTGACATTTTAGATAAAAACGTTCCCCAAAAATACTATTACAATAATAAGCCATTGTATAAAAAGATTAAAGACAGCATAACTGAGTATGGAAAAATCTATCAATGGCGAAGAAAATATGTGAGGGAAAATAAAAGTGGGGTTTGTCCAACATTGACTGCAAACATGGGAACTGGTGGGCATAATGTTCCCATTATTAAAGACAAAAAAGGAATCAGAAAACTGACTCCACTCGAATGTTTTAGAATTCAAGGATTCCCAAAGGAATTTTCCTTACCAAATAATTTAGCCGATTCTGCTCTTTACAAACAAGCTGGTAATTCCGTCACAGTTTCAGTAGTAGAAGCAGTAGCAAAAAAAATTATGGAAGTGGTTGAATAATAATTTTATTCCCACACTTTCACGTTTATTGCCAATGGTTTTATTTTCTTTTCTTGTATAATTTCTTTGATGCTCATTCTTGGTCTTCTTTATCAGTAAACACACAAAACATTCCTTCGGAAAGCACCTCTGGTATATTTACTTTTCTACCATATTTGGACAATCCAGCATTTAACTTTTTCCACAAATCAAATAATTTCTTGAAAGCTTTCGCATCTGCCTTGCTCATAATGGCAACTTCAATATTTAATTCATGATCATTTATAATAACTTTTTGTTTCTGTAATTTCATACTATTATTATATTTTTGAAAACCTCCGAGGTACCTCGGAGGTTTTTGTCGTCAAGTGTTGATTCGTCGTCAATTGATAATTGTTAATTGCACATTGACAATT
>CAZEUY010000065.1:0-1607 GCA_964515525.1 uncultured Candidatus Saccharibacteria bacterium | reverse complement strand
TGAAATCCCAGTTAAATACATAAAAAAGAGATTTAACGGGATAAATAGAAAACAGAGATTTCACGGGATAGGCAAGTTGGAATCCACCCCTCTTAATAAAGGGGAATTATTTTGTTTTTTTGTAGAATCCCAGCACTTCACCAATAGTATATAACGAACCACTCACGCAAATGAGATCTTCCTTGTCTGCGATTTTTTTTGCACGTTCAAACGCAGAAATGCTGTCGGGCTCTTTATAGTAACAGATACCTGTTTTATGAACTTCTTTCTCAAGGGTTTCAACCGCAGCAGCCCTGTGAGATTGGGATTTACTGATGACAATAATGTCTGCGATCTCAGAAATCGTGCTCACCATTTTCTTGATTTCCTTATCATAAAGTATGCCAAGCACAACGATGAGTTTTTTATATTTGTATATTGATTTTATGTTCCGAACAAGCTGTCTCATTCCGGAAGGATTGTGCGCGCCATCGAGAATTATCGTGGGATTGCTCCCAATCTTTTGCAAGCGCCCATTCCAGACAACAGAGTGCAGTGCATTTCTTGTTTTATCCTCATCAAGTTGAAATCCATACATTTTTGAAAGAACAGCACACACGGAAACTGCCAGCGCTGTATTCCCAACCTGATGTGCTCCCGCCAGATTGCAGTGCAGATGCTGCCAGCTTATATCGTATGATGGAATCGAGATGTCATAAAAAATACCATCTTCATTATAACTTTCATGCGAAATAGAAACTAATTCAGGATATTCAATAACAGGACAGGCAAGCGACTGTGCTTTTTGCAGAATTGCTTTTCGTGCTGAAGGACGAGTTGTGCCGAGTACAAGAGGAATTCCGCTTTTTAGAATTCCAGCTTTTTCGAGAGCGATCTTCGGAAGAGTTTTACCAAGAGATTTTGTGTGATCATATTCGATGTTTGTAATGACAGTTATAACCGCATTAAGCAGCACGCTTGCATCTAACCGCCCGCCAAGACCGACTTCCATAATTGAGAAATCCACATTTTTATTATGGAATAGCTCGAAAGCGATTGCTGTTGAAATTTCAAAATACGTAGTGTCATATTTTTCGTGTGTATGTTTTCTTTTGAGATATAATGAAAGCAAATCTTCGGATTGTACTTCTTTTTTATTTATGCGGAAGCGTTCTTTGTAATCAACAAGATGGGGTGATGTGTTGAGTCCAACCGTGAAATCGTGCGCATGTAAAATAGACTCGATCGCAGCACAGGTCGAACCCTTGCCGTTCGTGCCGGCAACATGAATTCCCTGTATTTTCTTTTCGGGATTGCCGATATCATCAAGAAATTTCTTGATCCTCGTGAGTTCGATCTTTCTGTCTGTTGCAGTTTTTTTGAATATCTCTTGTAAAAATTCTGTATAATTCATTTGCAATTACTTTTTATTTTTTGTTTTGAACATATAAAAATTTAATAATTCAATCCGTTCCCAAACAGGGGTTTGTGAACGAGGAAATTATGGAATTCTGTATAGTTCATATTATTTCAAATATATCATTTTATGAAATGTCGTTTCTATTTCATTCCCAATAATTTTGTAAAGATAAACTCCGCCTGGAACTTTTTCACCGTTATTGTCTGTA
>CAZEUY010000064.1:0-1710 GCA_964515525.1 uncultured Candidatus Saccharibacteria bacterium | reverse complement strand
TGAATTTCGTGCAAAAGCATATAGAATGTATGAAGATAGCTATGATCTGCGAAAATTGAACGACATTCTACTAAAGAAGAAACATCAATTACTAAAGAAAAAAATTTATGGTTAGAAAAGATTTTATAAAAACAAAAATAAATTCAATTGAAGCTGATCTTTTAAGATTGGCAGAGTTCAAAGGTGAGTCCATGAATGGTATCGCAAGTGATTTTCATAAACTTAATGTTGTAGAAAGATTATTGGAAAAGATAATTATGAGAGCAATTGATATTAATGAGCATCTCATTGCTGAGTTAGGAACAGGAGAAGACGAGAGAATGAGTTATAAGAAAACGTTTTTGTATTTAAGTGATCTAAAGATTTGTCCAAAGAAATTTGCGGAAGAAATTTCTAAAAGTGCTGGATTGAGAAATGCTTTGGTGCACGATTACGACGATATTAAAATAGCCGATGTATACGGATCAATAGAAGATGGATTAAAGCAGTTTCATGAATATTGTAGTTATGTCTTGAAATTTATAGATAATTGCGAATTGTGATAAAAATACATAAGCCTTGTGTAATATATGCAAACAAAAAATACTGAGTTAATTCAGTATTTTTTAATTCTCAAATCCTACAAATCACTATGCGTGCAGTTTTTTACACTTTGTGCAAATTACCATCTTTTCCCCATCAATTGTAGCTTTCTGCAAATTCGGATATTTTCTTTTCTTCCCCGCAGGGTTTTTATGAGAACGAAAAAGCGCTGAGCGTGTGCACATCATTATTGAACCTTTTCCACAGATTTCACATTGTTTTGCCATTTTATAAACAGATTTACACGGATTAAGAACAGATGTTCACCACAGATATTCATCGTGGCACGGCGGATCACAGATTTACACGGATCCATGAAGAACACTGATAATATATTGTAGCATAGTTATTTATTTTGTCCATGATTGGAACGGATAAACTCATAACTCATAACTCATAACGAATGATAAATGTATCGTGAGTTACAAGTTATGAGCTACAAGTTTCATGTCGTCGTTTGGGCAAAATTTAACCCCCGTCATAGATGCTGTCTATGCGGGGGTTAGTGTGCTCTGGTTTAAGTTAAAAACCGTTTCCGTAATTTTTTCCTCTCCGACTAGCTTTAGTCGGATAGGAATTATGACTGCTGGATGATATAGTGGCGGTGGCAGTTGGAGGAGAAATAATGGGTTCTCCTTCGGAAATAACTACAGCTCCAGATGGAACCGTGACATTTCCATGGGTATAAAGAATGTTAGGGGAATTTGCAGAAACATCTTTTTTTGGCTGGATTCTACGTGCGCAGATTTGCACGCAACAATCCCCCGAACTGTTCGTTGATCCACCGTAGGTGGGTTCACAAACAACAGGAATTCCTGCTTTCTCAAGATCACTTTTCAGTAATGTCGCCCTTCCTAAACCATAAACATGGTTGTTAGGGCTGGGATTATTATCGGAATATCCCTCTAGTCTAAAAACTTCGCATCCCTTGAGTCTTAGGATTGCTTTGGAAAATTGCTTCTCTCCTTTTTGGGAAAGAATGGTTTTTCCAAGAGGAAAACCATCAATCCAAATAATTATCCCATCTTCTCGCCCAGTTAAGTCACCTTTGAGACGGAAAGTAATGATTTTCAGACCACTGACTTCTTCTGTCAGTGTCCCGATTTGTCTTTGGATGCCGTTGCAATC
>CAZEUY010000063.1:0-1713 GCA_964515525.1 uncultured Candidatus Saccharibacteria bacterium | reverse complement strand
CGCTTTAATTTTCTTAAAATGTTCAATACGTTCTTTTATCTTACATACTTCTTTAGGATAAAATTCTAGCATAATATCACACAATTCCAACATCCATTTCTTCCTACTATTTTTAAGCACTATTTTCACAGTATTAGCATTTGCAATTTGAATTTGCCCCCATCCAAGAGCTCCAATAGTCAAACAACTCCAATCAAAAAATTCAATCGGAGCAAAAGTTACTTTTTTAATTTCAACATGTGAACCATTAATTTTATAATCAACTTTCAAAAGTGAAAAATAATTTGTATCTTCTTCATAGAAACGCGACAATCTTTCTACCGATGTCAGATTTGGCATACTGAATTTTGTATCAATTCTATGTGTTTTTACATCAACAATATAATAAGTTCCATTCTTATCTGTAAAAGCCAAGTCCGCCATAGCTCATCGCGCAAAAGACGCTGAATATTCACCTACTACATCGCCTAAAATAGTTTGCAGATTTTCTACAATTATATTTTCAATAGCGTCACCAACAGCACGTGGACTATTGACTGTTCTGTCCGAAAGAAAATCTTTCTGCTGATTTAAGAACAGCTTGATTTTATTTTCAAGCGTTTTTCTTTTTGCATTACCATAAAAAATTTGACTCTTTTTCATAAAATTTTCTTACTAAATAAATTGTTTAATGATACTACTTGCTGTTTTTTCTTTTTCCCATTCGTCTGTTCACTTAATGAATTCCTCTCCCAAAAAATACCCTTTGAATACCCTTGAATTATTTTATTTTGTCGAGCATTCTCTAAACGTTTTTCTGTTAAGCAACAATACATTTCATCAATATCTATTCCTACATAACTACGTCCCAATTTTTCAGCAACAACAGATGTTGTACCTGAACCTAAAAACGGATCAAAAACAACATCGTTTGGTTTTGAACTTGCTAAAATAATTTTGGAGACAAGTTTTTCCGGTTTTTGAGTTGGATGATCTGTGTTTTCGGGCATAGACCAAAACGGAATAGTAATATCTGTCCACATATTGGATGGATAAGTAACTCTATATTTACCATCACCATTATCTTCCCAATCTTTTGGATCCCCGTTTTTATCTTTATACGGAGCGATAACTTTACGTTTCATTTTCACCGCATCAACATCAAAATAATAGTCCTTGGATAAAGTACAAAACCAAATGTCTTCAGAACAATTTTTCCAATTTGATTTCGCCCCACGTCCTTTTTCTCTTTCAAAAGTAATACGATTCTGAATCTGAAAATATTTTTTTGCAACATTAAAAATTGCACCAGATGATTTCCAGTCACCACAAATATAAATTGAAGCATTTGGTTTTAACAAACGAACTATTTTCTGAACCCATGAATCTAACCACTCCTCATATTTTTCAGACTCCATTTCCTTAAATGAGGTTAAATTAAATGTTTTACTTAAATTATATGGAGGATCAACAAATACAAGATCTACAAATTTATCTGGCAAATATTGTAAAGCATCAAACATATCTTGATGAATTGTTTTGTTTTTAATCTCTGTAAAAGAAGTTGGCTTATTTAATTTGATTAAACGTTTTTTTAGAAACGAGCTATCTGCCTTACTTAAAGTCAATGTTTGGTTACGTGGCGCTTTTTGTTTATTTGTTGTCCTATTCATATATCCATTATACCCCCCTTCAACTCAATAATCAATCTGGAACACAATAAAATGTATATTT
>CAZEUY010000062.1:0-1730 GCA_964515525.1 uncultured Candidatus Saccharibacteria bacterium | reverse complement strand
TAAAATTATATATTTCCTCACAAGACCGAAAGGGTTTTCCTGTAGTTGAACCAAGGGCGTGGGTTACTAATATCAAATACAAACCAGCCTATTTTTCACTTGGTAAAGGAGATGAAAAATGTAATACTCAGTATGGTTTTTGTGCAAAATTATTAAGCACAGAGGGTACTGATAAAGCTAAGATAGTTGTGAGGTCTTTATTTACAGAGCCTGGAACAACTTTGGAAATTGGAAAAACTTATGATTTAAAACAAGGTGAATCATATAAACTTAAATCTTCCTTAGGTACACATACCTTCAAATACCAACAAGACTATCCTGCTGGAGTACAACTTTTTGTAAGCAAAACAACTGACGATAAGATTTTTGATTGTATTGGTACACCACAACTTTGGAAACCACATATAAATGAGGGGAGTTGTTGTTCAGAGAAATACAAAATTTGTGGAAAAGTTCTTGGAAGAGATACAACCCATAAAACAATAAAATTCCAAGTCTGTGAAACTGCTAAGTGTTAATATCTGCTCTGTTGCATAATTAATACTACTTTCTGACAATTACGTAGACTTTTTTTCCAATGTATTTTTTAGATGACATTATCATTGCACCATTTCCTATCGGCTTTACTTTTCCTTCATAGACTTCCGCTATATCATCTTCTTGTAGGATTTTTTTGTTTTTGATTTCAATTTTTCTCATAGAAAGGTTTATATGTTTAAACATATTTAAACATTTCTATACTCTAGAATATAGATGGGGTGATTTCATGGCAAAAACAAAAAGATGGGGCAAAAAAACAAAAGATAAAAGAGACTGGACTGATTATAATACTAAGCTCATTAAGAGGGGAGAATGGTTTTTTGATTTTTCTTTCTTAGACAATATTACTCAGGAGCTTAAAGTGATGAATGAAAGTAAGGTCGGCAGACCTTATCAGTACACAGATTCATTTATTGAATTCGAATCCAAACTACAGCCTTACTTTGACTACAGATCTATCCAAGGGATATGCGAAGCATTATCTAAAAAGATACCTGGCTTTCCTGTAAATAATTATAGCAATGCATGCCGAAGAATAAATGATTTAGCGCTTACTTTACCAGAGATTGATTTTGACAAGCCAATTTATGTTGGAAATGACGGCTCTGGAATAAAGGTAAGCAACCGAGGAGAATGGATGCGGCAAAAATGGCAAGTAAGGCGTGGCTGGATAAAGGCAGTAATCACTATGGATGTCGAGAAAAAGAAAATACTGGATATAGAAGTCTTTGACAAAGGAGACAGTGAACCAGATATTTTTGGAAGACATATAGACAAGCTCATCAAAAACGGAGCAAAAATAAGAAAGGGATGTGGAGATGGAGCTCATGACAAAAGAAAGCTCTTCAACAAATTTGAAGAACATGGTATAGAGCATGTCTTAAAGCCGAGAAGCAATGCCTCAACAAAGGCAAAAGGCTCGATAAGCAGAGCAAGAGAAGTCAGAAAGTTCAAGGAATTAGGCTATGAGAAGTGGGCCAAAGAAAAAGAGTATGGCATGCGGTGGGCAACAGAAGGCAAATTTTCATGTGTAAAACGCAAATTTGGCGAATATGTTCGTTCAACAAAGAAAAAGAACATGATTGAGGAAGCACAAAGAAAATTTGTGCTTTATGAAAGGATGATGGCTTATATACAAACCTAAAAATCAAATTATCCCGTTCCTATGGGATAATTGTGCAACAGAACAT
>CAZEUY010000061.1:0-1744 GCA_964515525.1 uncultured Candidatus Saccharibacteria bacterium | reverse complement strand
GATATCGCCAAATGGCGAGTCAAGTGTTTTTTGACAAGATATTTAAGCATTATTAATTATCTCCACATATTGTTTGACAACATATTTTGCAATTCCAGTAACATTGTGAATAAAACTGATATCTTTATTATAGTCATAAGCCGTTTTTACACGGTTGTAATCTTTGAGATAATTATCCACTGCTCGTTGGGTATGGTTGCATTCTCTGGCTACATCCACAGGGTCTTTTTTCTCAAACATCACCTTTCGAATAATTGCTTTTTTGTGAGATATTGTAGTTCCCATATCGTGTAACGCCCCTGTATGAGGTAAGATACAGTTATACTCTTTTTCATATTGAATTCTTCTTCTAGAGGTCGCAGATAAACTTCTAAGTGTTAATAAAGAAACATCTCTGGTAGATAATATTCCTCCTTGCTCATAGGCTTCAAAAATTATTCTGGCGATTGCTTTTTCTGTAATTTTTGATACGGGTTTACCTTTAGCAAGTTCTACGATATCTTCCTCGGTAATTAAAGATAATATCACAGGGACAAACCTGCGATTAGGAGAATCTCCCCTTGTGCCTTTATCAAGCGCTGTCCACAGAACTTGACCAGGTCTTAATTTTTTGGCTTCCGGTGAATATTTATCGAATAATATGATAAGTTCTTCTACCAATTTCTCTCTTAGGATGGGGCCAAAATGTCGGGAGAGTATTTGTGACAGGAAATCATCAAGCACTTGTTTGAAAAATCTATGTTTCGCCGAATTGTAACGTTTATAAACAAACGATGGTTTAATCATTTGAGTGTTGTCCTTCTTCATCCTCAACTTGCCGTTGTTTTAAAAAAGATTTTAATTCCTCTCTCCTGGAAGAAATGATCTCTAAATTACTATAAATCTTGTAGTATTCTTCAACCAGCGGGGATGATATTTTTACTAAAAAAGCAATTGTGTTTACATCGAATCCCTCTTCTGCAAGAGATATGACTCGTTTAAATTTATTTACATAATTCTTTACAGAACAAATACTATGGTAGGTATCCCGGGAAATTTCCGAATATTCTTTCCCTTTAAGCCATTCCCTGATAATAAGAGAGCGATGAGAAATGGATCGTCCCATATCTTTGATCGTAGAGCGCAGAGGTAAACAGATGTGTTGGCCCTTAAAGTATTTCAAATCTCTTGAGATTGTTCTCTCGCCACAATTAAATAGTCGATTAGCCAGATCCTCTACCGTCAATATACCCCCTTGTTGGAAAGCTTCTTCGCAGACACGCTGAATGCGATGACGCCTGAGCCCTATTACCCCTTGTTCTTCTCTTACTTTCAAGTCTTCCTCTAAAGCATCCAGGGTCAGTGTTACGCTAATTTGTTTACAATTCTCCAAATGAATAGAGGCTCCGTTTTCGATAGAAACCACCTGAAAAAGAATTTGTCCCGGTTTTAAAGTTCCGCTTGTTCCAAAATAAGATGCATAAACTTTATAGACTGTTTCAAGGATTGCTTTCGCCTCGAAGGGTGAACATTGCATACCTTGAATTATTTCATTTAGAAATTGTTGGTTAAGTTGTTTTTTAGCAAGTCTGTCCCATTTTCTAAGAGATGAGTTGTTGATCATGATAGCCCCCAAGGTTTTTTCGAATGTCAATCTTTTGGGAAGCTCAAGTAGCCCTCCGGGCTCCTTTAGTTTCCCAAATTCCATGTTACTGCATATCATAATCAAAATCAAACCTTCAATGCCATATGGCACAAATGTAGG
>CAZEUY010000060.1:0-1971 GCA_964515525.1 uncultured Candidatus Saccharibacteria bacterium | reverse complement strand
CATAACTCATAACTCATAACTCATAAGACGTATCGTGAGCTATGCGTTATGAGTTACAGGTTCTAAGTTACAAGTTTTAGGTTATAAGTTCTAAGAATAAACTATGTTTTCTCCAGTAGAACAAATTAAAGACAGACTAGATATCGTTGAAGTCATTCAAGGATACATTCAACTAAATAAAATAGGAGCAAACTATAAAGCATGTTGCCCCTTTCACAATGAAAAAACCCCATCATTTACAGTAAGTGCTGAAAAACAGATATGGCACTGCTTTGGATGTGGATTAGGAGGAGACATCTTTGGATTTGTCATGCAAATAGAAGGAGTGGAGTTTAAAGATGCTTTGAGAATCCTTGCAGAAAGAGCTGGTGTCCAACTTGAAAAACAGAATCCAAAATTAGTTTCTCAGAAAGAACGTTTGGAAGCGGTGCTTAAAGAATCTGAAATGTTCTTTCAAAACCAGTTAATGAATACCGCAGAAGGGAAAATGGCTCTAAAATATCTCATAGAAGAAAGAGGAATCTCGCAAGAAAGTATAAAGAAGTTTTCATTAGGATATGCCCCGAACCAATGGCAGGGACTATCGCAATTTCTGTTGAATCAGAATATGAAAGCAGAAGATATTGCGGAGGCGGGTATGGCGTTCAAAAAAGATGGAACTAACGAAGTGACTGATCGCTTTAGAGGTCGGATCATGTTTCCAATAAAAAATGGGCAAGGAAGAATTGTAGGATTTGGCGGGAGAATTTTTGAGCAGGCGTATCATGATAAAGAAAAAATTAAACAGGTAGGGAAATACATCAACACTCCGCAAACTTTGCTTTACAACAAGAGCCAAATACTTTACGGTTTAGATCATGCAAAAAATGTAATTCGCAGATTAAATGAGTGCGTTTTGGTAGAGGGAAATTTAGATGTAATCGCTTCACATCAGGCTGGGGTTGAAAATACCGTTGCTACATCAGGGACGGCTTTGACAGAAGAACAGGTCAAAATAATAAAACGTTTGACGGATAAAGTTGTTCTTGCTTTTGATATGGATCAGGCAGGGATTGACGCTATGCAAAAAAGTGTTGACATAACTTTAAAAAACGGGTTTAATATAAGTATATTAGTGAACGAGAGCGGGAAGGATGCTGCGGAGACTGTGAGAGTTAATCCAGAGATCTGGAAGAATGCAGTTAAGAGTGCGATAGGTGTTCTTGATTTCTATTTTCGGATCGTTTTCAAAGATCTTGATTTGGGTAGTTCTACTAACAAAAGAATTGTTGCAAAAAAGATGTTGCCGATTATTGCGAGAATGTCCGATAGTATAATGCAAGCGGACGCTTTGCGTCGTTTGTCTGAGAAATTGAATGTAAGCGAAAAGATTTTAAGCGAGACAATAAGAACGATGAGGCAAACCGTGTCTTCTACAACTGCTACTGTTGGATTTTCTTCTGTTAATACAGCAGGTAATCTGATGGTCAAGAAAAAGTCTAAAAGGATTCTTTTAGAGGAAAAAGTTTTAAGTATTCTCATTGGTGGTCATTGTCGGAATCTGGAAATGTTTTCAGAATTAGATTTCAGTCCAGATGACTTTTTGGATAGTGAACTTAAAAAAATAGCAAGATGTGTGTGGAATCTATTGGGACGCGATAGCGCCATAGATTTCAGAAAATTTCGTGAGGAGTTGAAGGACAGTGTTGATAGTGGGACTGTTGATTGTCTTTTGTTGATGGCAGAAGAGGTGGAAGAACATCCTATTCAAGAAATGAAAAATAGTATTGTTGTAATTCAAAAGATGTCTTTAAGGACAATTTTAGAAAGTCTTGGAAACGATATTAAAGAAGCGGAGAGAAAAAATGATAAAAAAGCATTGAGAGTTCTATTAGAAGAGTTTGAAAGATTTTCTAAAAAAATGATCGGGTTGGACGAATAACTCATAACTCATAACTCATAACTCATAACTCATAACTCATAACTCATAAC
>CAZEUY010000059.1:0-2048 GCA_964515525.1 uncultured Candidatus Saccharibacteria bacterium | reverse complement strand
TTAGCTTTCTATGCAAAAGATGCGTATGACATTGAGTATAATTTCCCAACAGGGTTTAAAGAATTAGAAGGTTTGCATGCAAGAGGAGATTATGATTTATCGCAACATTCCAAATTTTCAGGACAAAGTTTAGAATACAGAGATCCGATCACTGGGGAAAAATATATTCCACATGTTGTTGAATCTTCCGTTGGAGTTGATAGAGTTTTTCTTGCCATCATCAGTGAGGCATATACAGAAGAAAAAATTAATGATAACGAAACAAGAACTGTTCTAAAAATTAACAAAGAATTAGCACCTGTGAAAGTCGCAGTTTTTCCATTAGTGAAAAATAAATCAGAATTAGTTGAAAAAGCGCGAGAGGTTTATAATGGGCTCAAAATGAAATTTAACACAGAATTTGATGACAATGGAAACATCGGAAAACGATATAGAAGGCAAGATGAAATAGGAACTCCATACTGTGTGACTATTGACTACGACACGTTAAAAGATAATACTGTAACAGTGAGAAATAGAGATGGGATGGAGCAGGTTAGGGTGGATGCTGGGAAATTGGGGGAATATATTATGGACTGGTTATCTATATAAAGGATATTTATTAATATCAAAGTTCAAATTAAAAATTTCAAATAAATGTCAAATATTAAATAAAAAAGATGCATTTATAATTTGATATTTTTAATTGCCTTGAAATTTGGATTTTTTAATTTTTAATTTCAGATAATTAAGATATGCAATACAATAAAAAAACATTACCAAATGGACTTAGAATAATAACGGTTCCAATGACTGGCACTAATACTGCTACTGTTTTGGTTATGGTGAAGGCGGGGTCGTATAATGAAACGAGGGAAGAGAATGGGATTTCACATTTTTTGGAACACATGGCTTTTAAGGGGACGAAGAAGCGACCGAAGGCAAAAGATATTGCTGTTGAGTTAGATAGTATCGGAGGACAGCACAATGCTTTTACAGGGTTTGAAAGAACTGGATACTGGGCTAAAGTTGATGCAACTCATATCGATACAGCTATGGATATAATAGCAGACATGTCTATAAACGGATTATTAGAAGAGAAAGAAATAAATAAGGAAAAAGGAGTGATTATAGAGGAAATCAATATGTACGCAGATGATCCAATGAGACATGTAGTAGATTTATTTTTTGGACTTCTTCATGGAGACCAACCGGCAGGATGGGATATAGCTGGTCCAAAAGAAAATATCAGGAAATTTACAAGAAAAGATTTTGTGAAATATAAGAAAGAACATTATATGGCAGAAAATACAGTGGTAGTAGTTGCTGGGAATATTGACGGTAAAAAGATAGAACAAAAAATTATAGCGATGTTTAAGAATATCTCCAAAAAATCTGTGAAACACAGAACTGCTGTTATAGAGAATAAAGACAAGAGGAGAATACTAATAGAAAACAGAGATACAACGCATTTTTGGTTGGGGGGATACTCATATAGATTATCGGATAAAAAAATATCAATTGCTCAAGTTCTATTTACTATTCTTGGTAGAGGAATGAGTTCCAGATTGTTTACAACTATACGGGAAAAAAATGGTTTGGCATATTATGTAAGAGCAGGCTATGAGCCACAAACTGATACGGGAGCATATTTTATAAGTGCTGGTGTAGATAGTGCCAGAACTGAAAAGGCGATTAAGCTATCTGTCGGTGAATTAAAGAAATTAAAAGACAAGAAAGTTGGTGCGAAGGAATTGAGAAAAGCTAAAGAGATGATTAAAGGTAGACTTGCAATAGGGTTGGAATCATCAGACGATGTGGCGGAATGGGTGGCTGGGCAGGAACTTTTGGAGAATAGAATTTTGACGCCTGAAGAATATGTTGCTAAAATAGAAAGTGTGACAGCTGAACAAATTCAGGAAGTTGCAAATGAATTATTTACAAACGATAATTTGAAACTTGCAATGATCGGTCCGCATAAAGATTCTGCGAAGTTTGAGAAGCTGTTGAAAGTGTAACTCATAACTCATAACTCATAACTCATAACTCATAACTCATAACTCATAACT
>CAZEUY010000058.1:0-2082 GCA_964515525.1 uncultured Candidatus Saccharibacteria bacterium | reverse complement strand
CTACTCCAGATGTATATGTTCCTTCCATACTTCCGTTTTCTACAAGATCTTTATCAACCCTAAAATTATCTACATATACTATACTATTCCCAGCAGTAGTCCCATCCTGTATAAACTTAAACAAATGCGCTCCCGTCTGATCTGCTTCAAATGATAGTTCATATTTTCTCCAGTCTCCTGCTTTATAGTTATCATATACTTCAGATGCTGTGAGGGCTCGGTTGTATATTCGGACGGAGTCTATGGTGCCGTCGAATTTTTGTGCAAAACTATGCATCGCTCCGATCGCAAAAGGATGACTTGCATTATATAAAATATCGCTTGTTCTCGCCACAGCAGTGCCTGTCTCAACTCCATCCAAATAAGCTCTAAAATATCCTGCTGTTTTGTCGTATGTCCATACTATATGATGCCAAGTATCATAAGAGATTGACACGTTAATAACAGATCCATCATTTTCACCATCAAATCCCATTGAAAAAGTTATACTTTCTGTAGAACTATTTCTAAAGACACCCGTCCCAGTGCTATTAGCGCCATCAATATATTGCCAATTGCCAAATATATTTGCCCATGCTCCGCTAATAGCAGAATCCATATTAAACCACCCTTCAACAGTAATCGCGGTTGCGGGACGTAAACTTGCATTTGTTCCACAACTAGCATAATCATCTGTTTCGTCAAAATCATAAGCATTTCCAAATTTTCCAGATGTAGTCCAATGATCTGACTGACTTAAAGTCCCTGTATTCCCACTTCCAGAAATATCAGCAACAGCTGTTCCACTCCCCTCCTCAAAATTCCACGCTCCCACCAACCCAGTTGTACTACTTGCCATTATATTCTCTTCCGCCACTATCGCTCCCGACCCCGATAATGTAAACATTATAGGATTAGAATTATCTTGTCCTACTTTATAATAATAACTTAATAAATAATCTTGATTTAATGTTAGGTTTTCATCTAAATAGCTATTGCTATCATCTGCCGATAGTTTTATCTTTGCTGAATAGTCATCAAACTTATTCCTTCCTGAATAGTAGTGATTTGCTATTTCAGATGCGGATAATGTTCTTGTATAAATGCGGAAAGAATCCATTGAGCCAGTAAAATATGTTGTGCCAATTTTCCCAATAATTACAGAATTAGCATTTATCGCCGTTCCAGTAGTCACCGCAACATAATGCCAGCCAGTTGATAATGTTGAGGACACTACTCCATCTACATAAATCGTCGGGCTAGTAAAACCAGTCGCTGCCACTGTTCCGCTTGTCACATCTATATATGCAGAACCATTTAGATCTATCATCTTTTCAGTTGTTGAGTTTGGGCTCACCCAAAATCCCACTGTTTTTACAGTAGCAGAAACATCCCCCATATCAACATAATCCCCATCACCATCAAAAGAAAGCGCCTGACCGAAACGACCGGTTGTATAGCTCGCTGCATGCGCTGTTCGCGGAATAACCAAAATACAAGATACAAGACACAAACAAATTCCAATAGCCAATAACCAATTTTTATAATCTAAAAGCTTATGATATAATATATTTGTTGTGGGGGTGCTTTGGTAGGAGATCGGACTTATCATTCCAGATCTCAGGGGTTCAATTCCCCTCACCTCCACAACCATGTGGGTTATTTTTTTCAAAAACTTGACAAGTTTATTTATTCTGCTATAATTACTTTTGAATGATAAGTCCGATTTTCTGACCAAAGTGAGGTCGCCAAAATCCACCACATTGTTGGTGGTTTTTTGGTTGTTTATTATTTTTTTTATTTTGCCGTTCATCGTTTGAAAATTTGTTATTGTGTATTTTTTCATAGTTTTATTATTTTATTTCCCAATATCCCCCCCTTATCAAGACCCATTCTTTTTAATAAATCTTTTTGTTTTAATTTCTCGATATTCCACTCAACAGTCTTTTTTGTTAATTGACCCTCAATGATCATTGCGTTTTTACTGATATATGGATTATTTTTTATTAAATTAATTATAATTTTTTCGTTTTCAGAAATTTTATCTACCCCCTTATCTACCCTTTTCTCCACAGTTTCTACTTTATCTTTTTTATCAATAAT
>CAZEUY010000057.1:0-2211 GCA_964515525.1 uncultured Candidatus Saccharibacteria bacterium | reverse complement strand
AATAGACTTCCGTGTCTTGCATTCCTTGTCGGTATTACACAATCAAACATATCAACTCCCAATTTCACGGCCCCAACTATATCTTCCGGTTTTCCAGATCCCATATAGTAGCGTGGTTTATCTTCTGGCAAATAATCTAAAGCAAATTTTAATGTCTCCATCATCTCATCATGAGTCGCACTAACTGTGTCAGCTCCCCCGATAGCGTATCCATCAAAACCAATTTCCTGTAATTCCATCGCACTCTGTTTTCTCAAATCTTGAAAACGATTTCCCTGAACAATTCCAAACAACAATGGACGATCGGTATTATCAAGATTCCAATCAACCTTACTTACAAAATATTCCTTACATCTTTTCGCCCATCTCGTTGTGCGATCTACTGACATTTTAGCATATTCATAATCACAATTCCATGGAATACATTCGTCAAAACACATTATTATATCTGATCCGAGTTTCAATTGAATGTCTATAGACTTTTCTGGAGTAAGCATTCTTTTTTCTCCATTTATCGGATTTTTGAACTCTGCTCCTTCTTCTGAAAACTTGGTCCATTTACCTAAGGAAAAAACTTGGAAACCTCCACTGTCAGTTAAAATGGGCTTATTCCAGTTCATAAATTTATGTAACCCACCTGCTTTTTCTATCAGATCGTCTCCGGGCTTTAACCATAAGTGATATGTATTACTCAAAACAACCTGTGCCCCAACTGATTCCAAGTCTTCAGATGTCAGACCTTTGACTGCACCACGTGTTGCAATAGGCATAAAAAAAGGGGTGTGAATAACACCGTGCTGAGTCCTTAAAATATTTTTATCTTTTTCGTTGTTTAGCATATTCTTTCTAGAATAAAATCACCACTATCCTTAATATTCTTAATTCCAGCCCGCTGGCTGACGTCATTGATCATTGTTCATTGTACATTGATCATTGATTTACCACCCTGTATTGGCTTTGAGATAAATTTTTATCTTCAGGTAAATTAGTCGTTTTTGCATCAGCCTCTGCCGAAAGAATTTCTTTTGTAAAACTATCCTCACCTGAACATTCCGTTTTATTTGATATAAGCATCGTCTTCCCAACATCCGTTAAAGCAGGTTTAATACTTACTTGAAAAATCGCTTCGTATAGAGGGGCTTTAATTCCTGTATTTGCTGGAATTGTCCCAACATCCCACACAACTGTTCTTGTCACATTGCTAAAAGACAAGTTTCCGTTAGCAGTGAAAGAATTATTCCCCCATCCAACGCCCGGAGGCAAGGCTACTTTAACCTGAGTATTTCTCACATCATTCGCAACATTAAGAAGTTGCCAACGAATTGTATATGAAGTTGTTTCCCCTACCTTAGGAGGGATAGGACCAAAATTATTAACCCCGCCGTTATTATAGTATGAACCATCCGCTATGACAACTAATTTAGAATTTACTTTTATACTTGCTTTGTTCCCAGCTATTATTTTTTCTGCTCCTTCGTAATGCGCAGATGGGAAGCTGGAAATAACAAAATTTTTAGAAGCCCCTCCATTCATTGGCAGTGTGTTTTTAACTTTCAATGAAAATTCCAAAGTTTCTTCGCCCATTGATGGGAAATATCCAAAACTACTTATTCCCGACGAATCCCACTCTATTGAATTATCGGAAGAAACATATCCATCATTCACAGATAGAGATGAAAAATCAATAGCATTTCCTTCTAACATCGTGGAAATCGTCACTCCACTTAACGCATCCTGCGATGTATTTTTTACATTGATGGAAAACTGAACGCTTTCTCCGATATCCACATTTTCTAAATCTCCTTGGACAGACTGTGTGATTTGGATTGCTGGAGCCATTAAAACGGTAGTCCCGCTCGCCTCATTATATGCGTAAAAATCATTATTTTTTGCAAAACCTATTTGAACATCAATGCTCTGCCCTTCTGAAATATCTCCAGTTAAACTCCCACTTAATACAAACTCCACAACCTCTCCCTCCCCTAAAACATCTACATAAATCTCCCCGTCATCTACCATAACTGATGATTGCTTTGCCTCGCCGTAGCTTGTAGCGAAGGCTGGATCATTGCTAATTGATAATTGATTAGTCTCTTCCCACAAAAATCCAAATGGAGGATCAATTTTTAATATCAGATCTGAAAATTCTGTATCAGATAAATTCTCGCAAGTTATTTTGTATTCTACATCTTCCCCCGATACAATTTCATC
>CAZEUY010000056.1:0-2244 GCA_964515525.1 uncultured Candidatus Saccharibacteria bacterium | reverse complement strand
TTGCATAATATAATAAATCCTATTATTGATAATGATCCAATATTAAAGAAACAATTTAAAGTTTTTAAAGATATTTATTTGAAAATTACTACACCTGATTCCAGAAAATATTATTCTAAGTGGGAATGGGTTGGGTATGAATACTTGGTGAAAATAGTTCATGCTCAAATTATGCCTGTGAACAAGAGAGAAAAATATTTCAATTTAGAGAATAAATGGGGATTTCCTAAAGTAGAGGAATATTTTTCTATCTATCAAAATTGTAAAAAAATATCCAAATCATATCAAGAAATTTTATTAAATACTTTGAGAGAGATTAGAAGAGTTTCATTATAAATAAAATTTATCTAAATAAAAAGGACTATCTATGTCTTGCATAGATAGTCCTTTCTGCTTACAATATAGAAGCAATTAATTTCTGTGCTTCCGAATTGAGTGATGAAATATAATTATCATAATTAACAACCGGCTTGAGACCTCCTTCATCTAAAACAAATAATTCGCTCGGTTTTATTTCCTCCAGAAAATGTCGGTCATGAGATACAAAAATAATTATTCCCGAATAATCAATCAATACATGTTTTAATGTTTCCATTGCCTCAAGATCCAAATGATTAGTAGGCTCATCAAGAATTAGTACATTTACAGATAGAATAGAAAAGAGTGTTAATAATAATCTAACTCTTTCCCCTGGGCTTAAATTTCCAATTTTCTTTTGTGTGTCATCAGGGGAAAAATGAAATTTGCTTAGTGTTCGGAAAATGTATTCTCTATCTGAAACTGAATTTATTTGTAGGAAAGATAAAATTGATTCTTCACGAGGCATGTCTTCGTGTGCTTGCATCAAATTACCAATATTTAACGAGGAACCAA
The DNA here is from genome assembly GCA_964515525.1 of uncultured Candidatus Saccharibacteria bacterium. Taxonomy (GTDB): domain Bacteria; phylum Patescibacteriota; class Minisyncoccia; order CAYZDR01; family CAYZDR01; genus CAYZDR01. The sequence goes on along the minus strand of CAZEUY010000056.1, from coordinate 1,371 downwards.
TATCAATACGTCCAGAGAATAGAACCAACTTTTTACTAATGGATTTTAAGAGCGTAGATTTACCACTTCCATTTGCGCCGATGATGCCAACATGTGTGCCATAACCTATTTGTAAATTGATTGGTCCAATTTGAAAACCATTTGGATATCCCATATAGACATCCTCTAAGGAAATAGCATGTTTAGTTTTATTCCCTTGGGCTACAAGCGGAATTATTAGCGGATTTCTCTGTTTTGTTAATTTGATTTCATCCATTCGCTCAATTTGTTTCTCAATGGATTTGGCGTTTCTGGCTAATTTAGCTGATTGATCGCGTTTATGACCTCGAATGTATTTATCATTATCTGTGGATTTTGGATTTGATCCTTGTTGCGCCCATTGTTTTTTCTGACGAGAACTTTTTAAAAGCTCTTTTTTCTTTTGCTGTTGGGTATCGTATCTTTCTTTCTCATGTTGTAGAGACGTTGCCTTATAAGTAAGGTAGTCTGTATATGACCCAGTATATTCACTAATTTTTCTATCAAACCATTCTATCTCAAATACTTTAGAGACTAATTTATCTAAGAATTGTTGATCATGAGAAATAATCAAGCATGAGGCATCGGTTCTTGTGATGAAAGTCTCTAACCAAACGATGGATGGGAGGTCAAGATTGTTCGTTGGCTCATCCAATAATAGTAAATTAGGCTTTTGAAGTAATAGTCCAGTAAGAGCAACTTTACTTTTTTGCCCACCACTTAATGAGTTGAGCGATCTATTAGCGGAGATGGATTCAAATCCAAAACCTTGTAGTATAATTTTCATACGATGTTCAAAGGTATAACCATCCAAACATGAATACCGCTCTTGCAATTCCCCGTATTCTGTTAATCTTTGTTGATTGTCAAGATTGTTTTCTAACTCCGCCATTCGTCTTTCTATTGCATCTATTCCAATAGCATCTTTTAGATAATCTTTAATCGATTTTTGAGAACTTATCTTGATTTCTTGCGGTAGATAACCAATTCGCGTATCATTGGATATTAAAACTGTGCCACTATCAGGTTGTTCAATACAGGCTATAATTCTCAAAAGGGTTGATTTTCCAACACCGTTTGGACCAATTAAAGCAACTTTTTGATTGGGATGAATTTGGAACGATATATCACGTAATATCTCTTTGTTCCCGTAATTTTTATGAATATTTTGTGCGGTAAACATATTTTCTCCTTAATTTTCCTCTGGTTTTGTTCGAATTATAAGTATTTCAAGGTACTGGTAGAGTATTTTCTACTATACCTTAGTTCTGATTATATCAGAATTAAGGATTTTTTCAAGCCTACAATAGAACCAACCCCCAACGTTTCTATTCTTTTTTTATCGTTTTTGTG
>CAZEUY010000055.1:0-2381 GCA_964515525.1 uncultured Candidatus Saccharibacteria bacterium | reverse complement strand
ACGGCCACTTTAATTATTTCCTGGGATAAAAAATAGGCAATGGCTGAACCAATTATCCCGGCACCAATAACTAAAACATCATATTTGTGTTTCATCGTTTTCCTCTTTGTATGAAAAATTCTTTATTTTTACAGGTCGAACAGGAATTCTTTGGGTATCCATTTCCACTTGTTCAATAGGAATCTTTAGTTCATTAGCGATGATACTTGCTACCGTCTTTCCACAACTTCTTCCCTGACATAAACCCATTCCTGCCCGGGTCCTCTTTTTGACATCTTTTACGGTTCGAGCACCATTTTTTATTGCTTCTCTAATTTCTTTGATAGAAACTTCGTTGCAACGGCAAATTAGTACATTATCTTTTTCGTTAGGCATTTTTCTCACCTCGTATTCTTTCCATGCTTCGAATTTCTTTATAGTACTTTTTAGGAAAAGTAATGGTAATAACAGCAGTGCATTCATTTATTTTGGGATTTCTTATTTTTACAACTTTACCTTCGCATACAAAATCTCCATTTCTATTCACTGCTTTCACAATTTCACCTTCATCGGGATAAGGGTAATATTCATAAGAAAACGAAATAGCAGCCTCATCTTTACTATAATTATAATCTAACAAATAAATGGCTAAGCCAGGACATCTTGCAATACATTGACCACATCCTATGCATTTTTCAAAATCAACTTGAGGTAAATTAGTTATTGGTTTTCCCACGTAAATTGCCCCAAACATACATGCTTCTTCGCAGGGATTGCACGGTATTTCCTGTACACATTCAATTAAAACAATCTTTTTCTTTTTTTGTATTTCTTCTGATGGATACCCTGGGCTAACTATTAATTCTTTTTCGGAGGGTGTACCACTCGTCTTAATCCCACTATTCATTTTTCCACCTCCTCATGGCTTTATATATTTTCTCATTGCCCTCTGACCTTGCTTTTCCAAAAGGACCTGATCTTAATTCATTTAACCGTGCTCTAATTTTATTTATTTCACGGTAAGCATTTTCTTGAGAAATATATTTCTGGATCTTTTCTCTTTTTTGCCCTTCTATGATTTTTAAGTAATCTGACAAAAACTCTTTTGATTTCTCAATAACTCCATTCTTTATTTCCTCAATTGAAATTGGATAGTCGATACTGTTCAATGTTCCTGAAACCTCAGGTATATTAAACTCTAGCCTACTACTATCTACATGTTCATCAAGGTATGGGCTAGAGACATAAACACAATAAACAAATTTTCCCCCTTCCTCATCAAACTGGTTGGATGTCCCTAAAAGTTTGTGAATAGATTCTGTTTTTACCTCTCGGTTATTTGCAGTTAATGCGATTATATGCATCTGTTTGTACGTTGAGTATAATTTAATATGAGAAATCGAAAAGTCAAAATCTTTTATTGATATATCCTCGGTAGTAATGTCTTGCTTTATGTCATTAAACTTATCATTTATGGAGAAGAACTCGTCACCATCGATTAATGTTATATTGAGTTTTAACCCACCTATTAAGTATGAAAGACAATGTTCAAGAATGCGTTGAGTAATTTTTTTCCCCGTCTTATATGCACTGGGTTGTTCTCGATACTCTTTTTTAAATCCTTTTAGTTTTACAATAGTTTTTTGTTCTTCATTAGTTGATTTATTCTCTTTTTCTTTAATACCATTTTTCAAACTAAATTCAATTTTTCTCAGATATTTCTGTTTTCCATTTTGATAAACACTTTCGATTTCAACCTTCTCAAAAGCTTTTAACCAAACAAAACGACCTATGCCTTTACCGCCCTTGTTTGATTTATATGTAGAATTATCTGTTTCGAATGATTCATAATTTCTGTCGTCAAAACCAATACCGTTATCCTGAATCTCAAAATCAAGTATATCATTTTGAGTTTCATCGGATTTATTCCCATAAAGTGTTATTTGAGTGTCTCGTATTACCCGTATAGTAATTTGACCGTTAGAAGTGTTCCCTCGTTCTTCAATAGCTTCAATGGAGTTTGAAATAGCTTCAAATAATGGCAACAAAGCCTCATTTTTAAAATGTTTTAAATTATTAACTCTCCCCTCCAAATCAGTTCTTAAAAATTTTTTCAATTAATCACCGAGTACATATCGTTTAGAATATTCTTATTATTATCCTTTTTGAAATAAGTATGTTTTTGATAGATTTTTTTAATTAATTTTTTTGCCCCGACCCTGTTTTTTTGTTTTAGTGAAAATTTGGGCGGAGGCTCGTTTAGAGCCGGAGCCGTTAAACCAGTGTTATGCGGTGCGAAGCACTACGTTATTTTTTTCTTGGGGAGAGGGTTTAACGAAGGCAACATTTTATTACCTTGGTCGCCTGAATACTGCGGGCTTTTAGCCCGCAGATGAAAGGCG
>CAZEUY010000054.1:0-2400 GCA_964515525.1 uncultured Candidatus Saccharibacteria bacterium | reverse complement strand
ACACCACCCGCCAATGCAGTAATCAACTGTGGCCAACTGAACATCAATGCAACCTTTTGCGCAATTGCTGGTTTAACAACAAGACCTGCGATTACAGGAATTGTCAGAAATAAAAATGCAGATTTTAGCACGCCTCCACCAACAACCCCTGCCCAAAAACTTTTCTTTTTAGAAAGATAAAAAACAGAAACCATAATTGCATTCCCGAGAATAATAAATGGAATTGCTGGAGCAATCAACGCAGGAAGAAGACCTGCGGACAATGCAATTGTACTTGGAACCATCCCAACTATCAAAGCCCCTGCCAAACCACAATATATTACAGATAAAAATAGAACAGCATTAACCAACGGACCAGTCACCCACTGCACATGTAAAATTGCAGGAATAACAGTCGCCATCACAATGAACCCCGTCAATTTTAACGTCACAGAAACTGCCTGATTATTTAATACAGTTTTTACTTTCACAATAACTTTTGTGTTAAACATATTTTGTTATTTAAAATTTAGATATTTGATATTTTTTTGAAATTCTTGTCCCGTCGCATGACTTGGGATGAAATTTGTCATTTGAAATTTCATCTATCATTATCGCCCACCAATTTTTCTGTTCCTGAAACTCGTGCACAGTAAATCTCGTCTCCCGTCTTCCTCATCCAAAAATTCTTCATAAAATTTTATCACACTTTGATTTTTATGCGCTACACGAACTGGACTATTATGATCTAAAGAATATAGATTTTCAGCCCGTCTTTTTCTGATTTCATCATCAACAGGGATTGGTTGCCCACCTCCTCCGATGCATCCACCCGGGCATGCCATAATTTCAACATAATCATAAACATAAGGGTTCTCTTTTATTTCCTCTATTATCCGAACAGCATTTTTCATCCCACTTGCAGCTGCAACTCTCAAATCTCTTCCAGAAATTTTAATCACTCCTCTTTTGATCCCTTTAATTCCTCTAATCTGTTCATAATTTATTCCCGGAAATTCTTCTTTGGTCATCATAAAATAGGCAGTCCGAACAGCAGATTCCATCACCCCTCCGCTGGCTCCAAAAATTATCCCTGCCCCCGTTGGATCTCCTAGAGGATTATCAAGTGATCTTGCCTCCACTTTGAAAGGATTGACTTTGAACTTTTTCAAAAGAACTGCCATCTCTCTCGTTGTTAAAACATAATCTACTGGAGCAATTCCATTTTCTAATTTTAATTCATCTCTCGCAATTTCAAATTTTTTAGCAGTGCATGGCATAATTGAAACTACTATTATATCTTTCGGATCTATCCTTTGCAACCCAGCATAATAACTCTTAATAACCCCACCTAATATTGCCTGCGGGGAACGCACAGTGGTGAGATTTGGTATTAATTCTGGATGGTAACTTTCTACATACTTCACCCATCCCGGACAGCACGATGTCATCATCGGCAAATTATTCCCCGTTTCCATCCTTTCTACCAACTCTCTCGCCTCTTCTATCGTCGTAATATCAGCGCCAACACATGTATCAAAAACTTTATCAAAACCAATTATTCTCATCGCCTCTGCAAGTTGCTGGACAGATACAATATCTCCCGCACAATTAAATTCTTCCCCTATGCTAGAACGGATAGATGGAGCAATTTGCGCAACAACAATTTTATCCAATTCTCTAATCGCCTCTTCCACCTCGTCTATATTGCTATACTCAGATGCCGCTCCTACAGGACAATGTGTGACACACTGTCCACAATAGATGCAATCTTTGGTTTTATCATCTGTCGGAACAACTTGTGTTTTATATCCTTTCCCCTTCATTTCCAAAAATCTCGCTTGTTGAAGTTGGCATGCATCAACACAATTTTGGCAATCTATACATTTTGAGAGATCAATTTCAACCGCCCCACCAAATGAATAAGTTTCTCTTTCGCGCTTCCTATCTTTCATCCTGCCATCTATTTTTATTTTATATTTATCTGCCAAATTCTGAATTTTACATCTATCGTTGTAGATACATGTTGGACATTTTTCAACATGTTCCGCAAATAGAAGTTCCAGATTTACTTTTCTTGTTTGCAAAATTTCATCTGTTTCCGTCCTGACAACCATCCCCTCTTTCACCTTCGTTGAGCACGATGTTTGCAAACGATCTATCCCATCAATTTCAACAACACAAAGCCGACAATTCGCCTTAATCGGCAAATCTGAATGATAACACAATGCCGGAATGTTAATACCTGCACGACGAGCAACCTGAAGAATAGTTTCATTTGTATCACATTCTATTGTTTTGTTGTCTATTTTTATTTGCATAATTGCGGAGAATTAAGTATTAAGAATTAGGAATTAAGCAACAAATAAAACAAAACGTCCGAACGGATTCTTAATACTTAATACTTAATACTTAATACTT
>CAZEUY010000053.1:0-2477 GCA_964515525.1 uncultured Candidatus Saccharibacteria bacterium | reverse complement strand
ATCCAGTGGAATACGAGGCTTTGGATGTTGTGATAAATGAAATTGCGTGGATGGGAACGGAGGCGTCAACTGCTGACGAATGGATAGAATTATATAACAATACGGGTGAAGACATTGATTTAACGGGGTGGATTTTAACTACAGACGGTGATAATCCGGAACCAGAGATTGAATTAAGCGGGATGATAAATGCTAATAGTTATTTTCTATTAGAAAGAAGTCACGACGATAATACTGTGAGCGATATTACTGCTGACCAGACGTATACTGGAGCATTAAATAATAATCCAGAAGGAGAAAAACTTTTACTCATAGATCCAGCAGATCCGGACGGAAATGTTATAGATGAAGTGGATTGTTCTGATGGTTGGTTCGCTGGTATAAATGACACGAAACGAACTATGGAAAGAATAGATTCTACTGTGTCGGGGAATGATTCAGATAATTGGGATTCAAATGATGGGATTCATAAAAATGGAATGGATAGTGGGGATCCTGGTAATGAAATTTTAGGAACTCCACGGAATGCGAATAGTACAACTTATCCAGATTTTGGGATTACATATAATCAGAAAGTAGCATTAGATATAAGCAATCATCCAAGTGAATCATTTAGAAACTATTTAAAGATAGAGGTGTATGAAAATAAAATTTATTATGCGTGGGTAGAGGGGGATGGAGAGAACTTGAGAAAATTAGCATTTGGAAGGTCGGATATTGATGGAACAGGCTTTAGTTATAAGATTATAGATGAAGATACTGGAAAATGGCAATTGGATTTTCTAATCTATAATGGCAAAGCTTATTTTGGATGGATTGAGAAAAGTGGTTATTATAATTTTTACATAGCCCAAGCAGATCTTTCAATAATTGATGACGGTCTTAATGAAAATAATTATTCTGAAATACAGGTTACTAATGATAATATAGCATACCCAAGTTTAGTTAATTTAGGTTTATATGATGGAATCATTAGAGCAACATGGAGTAGCAATGGGCAGAGTAATTATAAGAAGATTTATTTTGTAGATTTTCTTCCGAACGAACCTTTTAATCAACAAGTAGTAGAGCCAGTTTGTGCTTTTGAGAATGGAGGAGCCAGCATAGATACTGTGATAAGTAGTGATGGAAAACAATATTTTACATGGTCGTATATTAATGTAAGATGGGGATCAATGAGCTTTGAAGATGACCCACCAGTGTTACAGGATTTTAGTGGTGGAGATAGTTATAGAACCGAAAACTCTAAGATTGCTATAACCGATAGTGGGGCTGAACTATTTTGGAAAGATAAATACAGTACAAATAAAATTTATTACTCTAAAATTGACACTTTTGCCCCGCAAATTTTAATAGAAGATGCGCCGACTAAAGATCTATATGGATTAAAAACACTTAACAATAAATCATATTTGTTGTATAATCAAAATATACCTGATGCGGGTAATGACAGAAGAACAGTAGTGCTGAAAGAAATTTCCGGGGGAATTATTGAGAACACATATAGTTATATAGTTGACCCATATACTGGAGATGATCCTAGTAAAAGGGATTTTATACTAACTTCTGACATAGATTTTGATTCGGACGATAACCCAATCATTTCATGGATAGAACAAGATAAGCAAGATAAACATTACGACATTTTAATGATGAATGTTAGTTTTGAGTAATCTCTTAAGCTCTTCGGAGCAAACCGGAAGGGGGCAGTTATGACTTTACCCGGTTTCACACAGAAAATATCTCGGTTTCCCATCGAGATGATATTGAGAATTTTTACAGGCCTTTCAGTGGAAGGTAAGGAAAAAGTTGTTGGTCTGGAACCTCCTTTTATAGTAATTTCAAATCACACAAGCAAAATAGATGGATGGGTAGTGGGAAGTTCTTTCCCATTTTTTAATTACATGACATACCCCGCGACGCGTTTTATGACCATTAAAGATTATTTGGAGATTCCATTTTTAGAATTGTTTTTGAGAATGAATGGAAGCTATCCAGTGGAGAAATGGACAGGTAAACCAATAGAAGAAATTTTAGCTCCATCTTTTAGAATTTTAGGGAGAGGTCAAATCGTGCAGATGTTTCCAGAGGGGAAATTAGTAAAAACAAAACCGAGCGATTACAAAGCACGTCCCGGTATTGCATGTCTTGCCAAACATAGTGGTGTTCCAATTCTGCCATTAGCGATAAAGAGAGAGAAACGAAAATTCTTTTTTCCCAAGTTTTCAGTGAAGTTTGGCTTACCATTCTATTACAAAGATGTTGCGAATAATGCCGATGATTACAGGGTAGCTGCTGATAAAATAATGCAGAGAGTTAGAGAACTAGAGAGTTAAAAAGCATGACCCGTTGAATAACTGGGTTAGAACGTATATACGGGCGTATGGACGAGCGTATGGACGTTCGTAGGGACGGGGTATTTAGAAAATATGTCAAGGTTGACATATTTTTGTTTTGGTGATATGATGCGGTTAGAA
>CAZEUY010000052.1:0-2737 GCA_964515525.1 uncultured Candidatus Saccharibacteria bacterium | reverse complement strand
GCATTGTATTATTTGATCAACATAACGATTGCGTAACACATACAAATAAGATAAACTGTAATTAAAGATATGAAAGAGATACCAAAAACATACAACCCAAAAGAATACGAAAAAGATGTTTATAAAACGTGGGAAAACAGCGGTTTTTTTAACCCTGACAACCTTCCTGACAACCGCAAAGAATCTTTTTCTATCTCTATGCCTCCTCCAAATGCGACGGGCATTTTACATTTGGGACATGCAAGCATGCTTGCGATAGAAGACTCTGTTATCCGCTACAAACGAATGCGTGGGTTTAAGACACTTTGGCTACCCGGGACAGATCATGCTGCAATTGCAACTCAAACTAAAGTGGAAAAACTAATTGCAAAAGAAAATCTAAATCGCCATGATCTTGGACGTGAGAAATTTATTGAACGTGTGAAACAATATGTTCAAGAATCGCAGAACACTATTCGCGGGCAAATTAGGCAAATGGGATCAAGCTGTGATTGGTCAAGAGAAAGATACACACTTGACGATGGACTTACAGAAGCGGTTCAAGAAACTTTTGTTAGAATGTATCAAGATGGATTGATTTACAGAGGGAAAAGAATTGTTAATTGGTGCCCACGATGTGAATCAACTTTGGCGGATGATGAAGTGGAACATGCTGACGAGAATGGGAAACTTTACTATATCAAATACCCTCTCGCGGAAGATCCAGAAAATTTTATTATAATTGCCACGACCAGACCAGAAACAATGCTCGGTGATACTGCTATTGCTGTTAATCCAGACGATGCACGATTTAAAAACTTTGTTGGAAAAAATGTTCTTCTCCCTTTAACTGACAGACAAATTCCTGTAATCGCTGACGATCATGTTGATGTAAAATTTGGAACGGGAGCATTAAAAATAACTCCCGCGCATGACAAAGATGATTTTGAAATTGGGAAAAGACATGGGTTAGAAGTAATAAATATATTTAATAACAATGGAAAACTTAACGAAATTACAGAGGAATATAAAGGTTTAGATATAAATAAAGCAAGAGAAAAAATAGTAGCAGACCTTGAAAAGTTGAAATTACTTGAAAAAATAGAAGACTACAAACATTCAGTTGGACATTGCTATAGATGTGATGCAACAATTGAACCGATGGTTTCATTGCAATGGTTTATTGATGTTGATAAAAAAATTCCCGGACAAGAAAAATCTCTCAAAGAAACATCCATAGAAAACGTTAAGTCTGGAAAAATAGAAATTATACCTGAAAGATTTAAGAAGATTTATTTCCATTGGATGGAAAATTTACATGATTGGTGCATCTCACGACAAATTTGGTTTGGGCACAGAATCCCCGCCTACTACTGCGAATGCGGACAAGTTGTTGTAAGCCTTACTCCCCCATCCACATGCTGGAAATGTGGGAAGAGTAATTTCCAACAAGATCCAGATACATTAGATACATGGTTTTCTTCTGGACTTTGGACATTTTCCACACTTGGGTGGCCAGAAGAAACAGATGATATGAAAACTTATCATCCAACTTCACTTATGGAGACTGGCTATGACATTTTATTTTTCTGGGTAGCACGAATGATATTGATGAGCGCTTACGCCATTGATGATATCCCATTTGAAAAAGTTTATTTGCATGGACTGATTAAGGATAAAGATGGTAGAAAAATGAGCAAGTCGCTTGATAATGGGATAGACCCTATTGAAATGATAGAAAAATTTGGAGCGGATGCTTTGAGATTAAGCATGCTCATCGGAACAACTGCTGGAAATGATTTCAAACTTTATGAAGAAAAAATTGCCAGTTTTAGAAACTTTGTAAACAAACTATGGAATGTTTCAAGATTTATTATGAGCAACTGTGATAAACTGTCTGACAGCATGCCAGTACCTGACAAATTAGCAGACAAATGGATACTTGGAGAATTAAATAAAACCATTGAATGCACAACAAAATATCTTGACGAGTATCAGCTTTCAAAAGCAGGAGAAACTCTTTATGAATTTACTCGCGATAAATTAGCTGACTGGTATTTAGAAATTTCCAAATCAGATTCTTCTGATAATAAAAATCATATGCTGGGATATATTCTTTCAACTCTCTTGAAACTTTGGCATCCGCTCACCCCTTTCGTCACAGAGACTATATGGAAAGAAATGGGACATGATGATTTATTGATGATTGCAGATTGGCCTGTCGATAATCAATATAAAAAAGAAGATCCCAAAATGTCAAAATTTAGATCCATCCAAGAAACAATTAAATGGATCAGGAATATTCGTGCTTCATATAAAATAGAAGCAGGCAAAGTAATAGAGGGATCTATAGCAATTCTTCCCGAAATTACTAATTATATTAGCGTTATTGAAAAAATGACGAAAACTAAACTTAAAAAAATCGAGTTTTGTCCTACACCTGAAAATTCTATTGCGAGAATCATTAATGGTCATATAGAAATTATTATTGACAAGGGATCGTGGATTAACACTGACAAAGAGAAAGCTCGCCTCTCATCTGAATTAGAATCTTTTGAAGATTATGTAGGGAAATTAGAGAAAGAACTATCAAATGAAAATTTTGTTTCTAACGCACCTGAAAAAGTCATAGAAGAAAGAAAAGAAAAACTAACAGAAACTAAAAATAAAATTAAAAAAATTAAGGAACAACTATCGTTGTTATCATAATTCATAATTCATAATTCATAATTCATAATTCATAATTCATAATTCATAA
>CAZEUY010000051.1:0-2960 GCA_964515525.1 uncultured Candidatus Saccharibacteria bacterium | reverse complement strand
TCCCTCGCCCCGATATTTGAAATTCCTACTCCATGACTTGCAGAAACTAATGTTGGATTGTGAACTGTCGTCACGGGATCAGAAACTCCACCCCATAGATACGGTTTATCTGCATAATAACTAGCTGTCCAGATTTCTCTAGCATCTTTTGATACTCCTCCACTATCCGAAGAATATGCTGCAAGAATTGGTTTATTTTCATAAAGAATTATTTGATCTGATGTTCTCTGGACAGAAATTAAAAAGTTTCTAGCGCGAGATGTAAAACCATATCCTTTATAAACTTGATCTCCGCCGTTCCCGTCCAAACTGTTTTTCAAATTAAAAGGTTCGCCAACATGTTTCCCACCTGATTCTATATAAAACATCGCATAAGTTCTAATTACAACTGCCATCATGTCCAAATATTCTGCCGATAAATCTTCGCTCACTTCCGCTACCCCAGCAACATAGTCATCAATTTTAAGTTCATTGATAACCCAACATTTTTTAGACACTGGCGAGTATTTTATTCTAATGTCCCCCAAAAATACATTATCCGTCTCTCCACCATAGCCTGAATGAAATGGATTATTTTTATCAACTGTCACCCCATCTATTGATACTATTTTAAGAGTATTCACCAAACCGCATTGAACGCATGATTCCATATACGGTTCAACCAAAATTTCTGATGTCTCACTGTAATCTAAAATATAAACATCATTTTCTAACCCAGAATATATTTCATTCCCAGTCGTATCTTTTACGTTAAACCCACCCCCAACAGATGAAATCCCCACTGATTTTGTAAAAGACTTTAACGCCACCCGAATTTCTTGATTATTCGGTATAGAATACTCTGTACCTGTCTCCCGAAACTCTTGCGTAGGGAGAGACCCCTCGATAGTACTGTCTATAACGATACTGTCTACGCCTAAATCTTCCTGGTTATCTACTGCCTCGTCCATTTCATCTGTCGTTTGTTCCATGTTATGTGTTGCATGTTGTGTGGTATTATCTGTATCAGCGACATTATCAGCGTAAACATCAGCGACCATATCAGCGTACGTACTAAGATCATCATGTTCTAAAATAATTACATCCTTCCACTTATGCCCACCACTAAGAAACTCTTCAGGAGAACTAAACCCTTTCTTTTTTCCATTTTCAATAACAAAGATTCCCGAACTGAAAGCAGGTTGTAATAAAGTTCCATCTGGATATTTCACCGTTTCTCTTTCATTATAAAGTTTTATTTCAATTTCATTTATTTCAACTAAATTCTCAAATTTATAACCCAGATTAAGAAAAAGCTCCCCACTTGTGAATGGTTGACGCTCATTACCGCTGATGCGATAAGCTGTCGGAAAACCTGTTGCGACTACAATAGTATCTGTGGGATAACGCTTTATTTCTCCGAGCTGATAGAATTCCTTTTCACATGGAGACATTTCAACCACATCCTCCCATTGATATCCCAGCATTGAAAAAAGTTGTGGAGATGTAATTCCAGATCGTTTTCCGTTTTCTAAAACAAAAATCGTATTCTCAAATGATAAAAGAGTATTTTCTTTGTATTTCAAAATCTCCCCATCAAGATATGAGTCCAAAATTGGTTGACCAGTTAATTCAACATTAGCCCATTTGAAACCATATGATTCAAAAAGCTGTGGAGATGTCACTCCTCGTTTTTTCCCTCCTTCAATATAATAGATAACTTTGCCTGAGGATAACAACTTTCCATCAGGACCATATTGGATTGCACTTCCAGTGGTATATAATTCTTTGTCTCCCGCAGGAAGAATCATGACATCTTTTGGGTTAAATCCTAATTTTGCCATAATACTGTCTGTCTCAAATCTTCTCAAAACATCTTGCACAACTAAATAAATTGATCCTGACAAACTTAATAAGGATCCTTCTGGATATTTGGTAAAGTTTTTCCCAGAGAATAAATCCAATTGCGTCTGCGCAATTTCTATTATTTTATTCGCATCTGGAGAATTGCTTGAAACAATTTCCGCCAGACCATTTTTGATTTCATAAATTCCGCTACTTTCTTTTGTTCTGTAAAAAATTTCGTCAAAACTATCTGCATAAACTTTTGCTTCTGTTCTAATTCTCACGAGATCTGTAATGCCCGGACATCTAGTGCTACCTACATCACTATGTCCAACAACTACTGGTCCATAATAATTATACAAAAACCCACCATCAGTGCTGTCACATGAATACCCATCTTTTTTATCCTGCCAAACTATTGAACGTCGAGCAGATTGTGCAGGGTCAAGATCATTAACGGATGCCAACCAACCAACTAATTTTGCCACACTTTCATACATTTTTTCAGATGGTTCCGCTGTTGAATAATCTCCTAAGAGAACGATGCCAATACTACCGTGATTAAAATTTAAGCAGTCACTACGAGTATAGACATGTGCCCCGCGAACACCATTTCCCCCCAATCTTCCTTCATAGATATTTCCGTCATAGTCTATAATATAATTGTAGCCGATGTCCTGCCATCCTTGAGAAACAGCATGGTATCTGTAAATGCCTTGAATTGTGGCAATCGGGTTTGGGTTTCCATTGCTCCCAGCGGAATGATGAAGAATTATTCTATTTACTGGTCTATAGTCTGGTGGAAATGCTTCTCTATCCGGCACCCAATCTGACAATTTTTGTAGATCTGTAGTCATCCAAGTTGAACGTGGAAGAATTGTTGGGATTTCAACTATGTTGTTTGTATTTACAGTATTTACAGTATTTACAGTATCCGCAGCGTTAACGCTGTTATTTTTTGTTCCAGCAATTAAAAAAGCCACTACAATAAGTGGCAATAATAAAATACTCCAAATTTTAACATTAAGAAAATTATTTTTTTCTTTATTCATGGTTTTATTATAGCATAAACGTGAGACATGGAACATAAAGCAAAAAAAATAAGCGCCTCACACTATTGTGAACGGCGCTTATCT
>CAZEUY010000050.1:0-3213 GCA_964515525.1 uncultured Candidatus Saccharibacteria bacterium | reverse complement strand
GGAGAGTAGATGCCCTTCGTAGAATTGGTGAAAACACTGATTTTGCGGAGGGCATATTTTAATTCAGTTATCAGTTCCCAATTAACAGTTATCAGTTGACGAAGACACATTTGCGGGTATAATAAAGCCATGGCAAAAAAAGACTTTTATACATCTAGTTTGTGGAAAAATGGGGTGAAATTTTTTTCTGAATTAAATAAATTTATAGAAAAATTTCCTTCCTCGGAGAGGAATGTTTTAGGTGTTCAGATTAAGAGTTCAATGGCTACAATTTTAGCAGATTTAGCAGAGGCAGATGCGTGCGCTTTTTATGATGCTAAGAAAAAAATTCTTGTTAATGCACATGGGCGAATTGAAAGGATAAAATGTTATTTGCGTATCTCTGTTGAGAGTGGCTCGGTAGATAAAGCAGAGGCGGAAAAAATTTCAAAAAAGTTTGATGATATCAAGAAAGAAATCAATAGACAATTTCAATTAAAGATCCCGGGAGTTAGGTCTGCTACTGAAACAAAGATGAACAGTTATTTGAAAGAAGTGACTGAAATAATCAAAAACAAAAAGGGAGGGATAACTTTTGCAGAGATCAGAGATGTTCTAAAAGAGAAAAGACTAAAAGTGCACGAAAGGACACTTAGGAGGTATATTAGCAAACTCTACAGTGGCAACCTTATTTATAAAATAGGGCGTGGAAAAAGCACTTATTATCAAAATATTGAGGAACTTTACTGACATGTCACAAGTTGTCATAGGCAGTTGATGGCTGTCATTGTTTTTTAGTGACATGTCAGTAAAAAATGACTATAATTTTACAAATTTTGAGAGTCTTATGTGGATAAAATGATATACAAAAATCTGCTTGTGGTATAGTATGAAAAAGTAAAAAGATAATATAAATGAATTACGAGAAACATACAATTGCAAGTAGAAATCCGATCAAGAGATGGCTCCATCGCCAACGTTTTGATGCTTCATTAAAGTTGTTACAATTGGAATCGGGTCAGCATTTTTTAGACTATGGATGTGGTGATGGCGAGTTGGTTCTGCAAGCGAAAAATTATTGTCCTGAAATTGAAGTAGTCGCTTTTGAACCTGCTCAAGAATTAAATGAACAAGCTGTTAAAAAATTAGGTGGGCTTGCTGGAATTTCTGTGATTCAAAACTTCAAATCTGACATACCGAATATAGATAAATCTGGCATAGATAAATTTGATAGAATTGCTTGTTTAGAAACAGTGGAACATCTACCGGAAAAAGAATTGGCAGAACTCTTTAATAATATCAAATCTGTTCTAAGAGAAGATGGATTATTTTTAATTACTTTTCCGATTGAACATGGCTGTATTTCATTGATTAAAAATCTCTACCGTATGCTTTCCAGACGTGATCCGTATGTTTCAATTAAGCACATTTTACGACAGTTTTTGGGGCTAAATGTCCCACGCGAACAACAAAGACCATTAAGCGATTGCAACTATATCTATTCGCACATCGGCTTTGATAGTAGAGAGATGATTAAAAAAATAAGAGAGCATTTTGATATTAAAAAAATAGCTGTATTGCCTACAGGATTTATTACTTGTGGATTAGGGAATAGTGTTGCTGTTGTAATAAGACAGATCAACACAGATGAGAAACAGATACACACAGATCACGGATCCCGTCGCAACTGAAAACTGCTTTGCCTTGTCGTAGCTTCAGCGAAGACAGGTTAACTGATAATTGAAAACTGATTAAAGTTATCCACAATCTTGACCTTTAGGCAAGGATTGTCAATAAAAAGGGCAAATGATATAATGATTTTAAGAATATTTTACAGAAAAGGCTTTTGAAAATCGTAGTAAAAATAGGAATAAATAACAAAAGAAAATATAGTTTCCCGCATTTGTAAAAGTCGCTTAAAATTGGGCTTTTGTGATTGTTTCATGAGTGGAAGTTTGGGTGTATTGTGTTTTTAATCGGGTTATGATACAATTTCTTTGTAAACCATAACTTGTAACTCATAACTCATAACCTACGACACACGGTATAATTCGTGAGTTTCGGGTTCTAAATTATGAGTTCTAAGTAATGTGGATAGTTCATTGACAATTGAATAGCGAATAAGAATAAATGTGTGATAAAGACACTTTCTATTTCGCAATTGTGTTGTGTTATTATTTAAAGTTTCTATAGGGGTTTTTAAGATCTCCCACTTTAGAATCTTAGAAAAGAAAAAATCAAAATCTTAAAAGAAAACAAACAATTGACTATTATATAAATGTTATAAAGCAATTGATTAAAAAATTAATTATTCTTCCAAAATGAAAGGAGAAAGTAACAATATGGATAAACGCCATAAAGGTTCAGCTAGTAACTTCGGCAAAAAAACTTTCGCCGTTGTTCTTGCGACCGCTACTCTTTGTTGGGGAATTAGCTTTGCAATGTTCGCTCCAGTGATGATGAACACTGCTGAAGCTGCCGCTACAACGGCTCACCCAAACGGAGTGTTAGTAGATATTGGTGATGCGAATCACACAATATATTTGATTACCGGAGGACAAAGACAGGGGATTCCTTCTCCAACAGTTTTTGCTTCTTACGGATATAGTTTTGGCAAAGTTGTTGCCGCTAACTCTTATGATCAGGCTCTTCCAGAAGGAGATGTGATTAAGTATGCTGATGGTACTATTGTCAACGATAATGGAACAATGTTTTTGATTGGTAACGGACAGAAGAGAGGATTTTCTTCAGCTGATGTTTTCACCGGCTTGGGATATTCTTTCACTGGAAGTTCAGTTGTTGTTCCTGAAAGCACATATGCAGGGACATTTGCAACATATACAGCAGGTAGCCCTGTAAGTTCTGCAACAGAAGCTCATCCAAATGGAGCTTTGGTTGATATTAACGGAACTGCTTTCCAAATTAGTAATGGAACATTAGTTGGAATTCCATCTCAAGCGATTTTATCTTCACATGGTCTAAGTTTAAGCAATGTTGTTATGTCTAACGCAACTGACAAAGCTTTGACTGTTGGAGCAAACATGAAGTTTGCCGATGGTACTATTGTTGTAGATAGCACATCAGGAACTCCGACTGCATATGTAATCAGCGATGGAACTAAAATGGGTATAACTACCCCTGCAGCTCTTGAAGCTTATGGATATGCTTGGGGTAATCTAGTTGAAGGTGATGTTTCTTCTTATCCAGAAGGAGCTTTAATCACTGACAGTGGAA
>CAZEUY010000049.1:0-3537 GCA_964515525.1 uncultured Candidatus Saccharibacteria bacterium | reverse complement strand
AATAGTCAGAAGAGGGGATACATAGAATAATTTTAAATTTACAATTTTAAATAAAATATCAAATAATGTCGACGCCCTCACCCCCAACCCCTCTCCCTACTTGCTGAACAAATTTAAATTGAACAGAATATTATACATACTTTTAATAATTTATCCTAATACTCGTCTGGGCGAGGGGAGGCGTCGTCGTTAAAAGAAAAATAATGTTAATAGAAAATGCCAAATATTTAAGAAAGAACGCAACAAGAGCAGAAGACATATTATGGAATGAAATAAGAAACAAGAAATTAGATATAAAGATTAGAAGACAAGTGCCCATAGATACAGGAGAATATAACTATATACCAGACTTTTGTTGTATAAAAGAAAAATTAATAATAGAAGTAGATGGAGATATACACGATAATGAAGAAAATAAAAAAGATGATAAAATAAGAGAAAATATTTTAAGAGAAAGAGGATATAGAATAATAAGATTCAAAAATGAAGAAATTATAAATTCAATAGAAGATGTTTTAGAAAAAATTAAAAAGTTTTCTAAATCTATACCGTCGCCTCCCCTCGCCCAGACGTTAAAAACCACAAATTAAATTAATCACAAATTAATAAAACATAATCACCCAAACTTGTTATATGAGTAGGGAGAGGGGTTGGGGGTGAGGGCGGTCGTTTAATTAACCAATAACAACAAACCAATGCAAATAAAAATGAGGAAAGAGGTAAAACGAATTGACGCTAATGTAGAACGAATGCATACGAATCACGAATCAGACGACAAGAAGAAATTGAAAAACAGGGGGAATATTTTTGATTTTTTAATATCCCTATCAATTTTTCTAATCTTCTTCGGAACCCCATTATTCTTCACAGGAATGACATTACAGGGCATCGGATTTGAGAAACAGATATTCTTTTATGGGGCGTTGTTGATTGGTTTAGTTGCATGGATATTCAAGGGAATTTCGTCTGGGGAGATCTCTATTCGGCGGACGCCGTTGGATGTTCCAATTTTGTTGTTTTTACTTACAGCATTCTTAAGTATGGTTTTTTCGGTCAATCGATGGGACAGCTTTTTGGGTGGATTTTCAATTCCATCAAAGGGATTTTTAGCCATCTTTTCCATGGCAGCTTTCTACTGGTTTTTTATGTCTAATATGAATGAGCGAAGACTGAAATTGGCATATAGAGCCCTTATAGGGGCTCTAGCGATCCTGGCTGTTTTTATGGGGTTGAAATTTAGTGGATTAGTTAATTGGGTGATTAGTTTAATAGGGGTTGCTGTTCCGGAGAATTTGGGGTTTTTGTTTGAAAGAGGGTTTAATACGATTGGGCTGAT
Source organism: uncultured Candidatus Saccharibacteria bacterium (assembly GCA_964515525.1). Taxonomy (GTDB): domain Bacteria; phylum Patescibacteriota; class Minisyncoccia; order CAYZDR01; family CAYZDR01; genus CAYZDR01. The sequence continues at coordinate 2,201 of CAZEUY010000049.1, read as the reverse complement.
GGGGAATCTGGGAATCTTTTTCAGCTCGGGATTGCTTCTAATAATGGCTAACTTTAATTCAAAGAATGGAGGCGTGGATAGAGTATCACAAATTGACACGAATGTAGAACGAATAAACACTAATCACGAATCCAACGATAAATCTGTGGGAGGAAGCAATAAAGGGCAGGATAACAGATTCGTGATTCGTGAAAATTTGTTCTATATTAGTGTTTATTCGTTCCTAACTTTATTGCTGGCATACTTAACATTTGCTCTCCTCAATTACACAGGCATGATTATTCTATTAATTGCATTCGCGGTTTACATAATTTTCACTATTTCAAAAGTCGTTCCAGCTGGTAAAATATCACAGGTGATTGCGGTGTTTATGTTTGCAAGTATTTTATTATCTATGATTGTTGGTAACACATTTCAATTAGTTCATGTGGATTTGCCTACGGAGGTAGGACTATCAAAGCGGGCAGCGTGGAGTGTTTCTACTGAAGCGATTAAGGAAAATTGGGTTGTGGGGACTGGGCTATCAACATTCAAATATGGGTTTTCAAAATATAGACCAAAGGGATTGAATAATAGTATTTTATGGCAGACAAAGTTTTCGGGAGCAGGGTTGTTCTCCGAATTGCCTGCTACTGGGGGATTGTTGGGGACGTTGACGTTCGTAGTGTTGGTGTTGGCTTATGTTGGATTGGTTGTTGTAGTGATGTTAGGCAATAACCAAGATACAAGAAACAAGATACAAACAAATTCCAATGACCAAAATTCAATAACCAAAGATAACGACGGGACGGCGGACGGCGATAATGTAGGGGTGCCCCTTGTGGGTACCCGCAACGCGGGGCAAAACATGGAATTGCAATCCGGGCAACCACAAGGGTGTGCCCCTACATCGGATACGTCGGCGTTTGCGTCGGCAACGGCGAGAACGCTGTTGTCGTTGTTTTGTGCATCAATTCTAATAATTCTCTATATATTATTAAACCTGTCCTCCACAGCGGTCGTTTTATTTGGTATAATGATTGGGACACTAACGGTGGCGATGGTCGCGCAGGCGCGTCCGGACATGTTCAAAGAATACAAATTTTCTTATCACACATCTCCTCAATACGCGTTAGCTCTTTCATTTGCATTTATGTGTATTGCCAGCGGAGTGATTGTAATTTTTGCTCTTTTGGGAAAAATGTTCATCGCAGATGTGTATGCCAAAAAAGCTACGAATGCTGAAAATTTTGATCAGGCGATTGTTCTAATGGAACAAGCATCTCAATTGACGACTTTTCAGGATGAGTATTTATCAAGACTTGGGAATCTGTATTTGGCGAGCGGAATAGAACGAATGAACACGAATGCAGAACGAATTAACACGAATCACGAATACGACGATGCAAATGATAAGGAAGAGGCTAGAGATTTATTCGTGAACAGTTTGAATGCGCATAGGCGGGCGGCGATGTTGGCGAAGAATGATCCTGATAGATGGGAATCTTACGCTGTTGCAGCAGAGACGATGTCTAATTATGATCCAACGATGCTTGATGAGGCGATTGCAGTTTATATGAATGCGGTTGAATTAAATCCTCTTAACCCATTGTTATATACGAGATTAGCAAAGATGCAGGTGACGCGGGGCGACTACATCCAAACGCCCGACCCAGCCTCCGCTCCCTCCTCCGCTGAAGCTATGGCGGACAAGCCTGCGGGAGCTACGGCGGGCGAGGTAGAAAAAGCTGGCTTGTATAATTCGGCTAAAGATAATTACAAAAAAGCGATCGCATTGCGTGGAGATGTTGCAGATTTTTATAGCAATTTAGCATTGACGCAGGAGAGGATGAGTGAGATTGATAAGGCGATGGAGAACTTTCAGAAAGCGTTAATTCTAAAGCCAGAAGATCCGACGTTCCTGTATCAATTAGGACGACTATTTGAAAATTCTGGAAGCGTTGAGATGGGGAAACAGTATTATCAGAGGACGTTGGATGCGCTGGAATTAATTCCAGCTTCTGAGGGCGGGGTTGATGTAAATGCGGAGACGAAAGAGGCGCTTAAAAAACTGATTAATAGAGATGAGGAGGAACGAATTGACACTAATGTAGAACAAATAATCACCACAGATATTCATCGTGGCACGGCGAATCACGAATCCGACGAAAGTCTGAACCTGGATTAAGTAGGATTTCTCAGATTAAACAGGATTCAGGATT
>CAZEUY010000048.1:0-3684 GCA_964515525.1 uncultured Candidatus Saccharibacteria bacterium | reverse complement strand
AGCCTACAATAGAACCAACCCCCAACGTTTCTATTCTTTTTTTATCGTTTTTGTGATAAAATACTAATAGACACTAATGTAGAACGAATCAACACTAATCACTAATTAACGGTGTAATACGGAAAGTAAACGAGTATTTATAAAAGAAAGGAGAAGATGGGTAAACAACCTCAGTTTGCTTTTATAGTCCATTCAAGAGATGCGTCTGATATATCAAGGAAATATAAGATTGCAAAAATAATACCAAATTTCCTTTTAGAACTCTTTTGTAAATACAAAAAACCTCTTATCCTTTCAAAAATTACAGGATTAAAATCGCAAATAATAGGTGAAGAAATAACAGGAATTATTATCAGGTGTCCTATAACGGCGAAACAGATGTTACGGAACGACGACAAATAAATAACGAACAAGTAATGTGTCAAGGTTGACATTCTTTTTTTGGGTGATATAGTTTTCGTAGAGAGTTCTTTTCATTTCATTTATCTTGTTCTTTACACAGATGGAGGATTAATCATTATTAATCTTTTAATTGATTGGTAAAACTATGACAAAAGAAAAAATAATATTAGATGTTGGTTCATCTACGATCAAAGTTTATAAAGTTTTTAATAATGAATTGATACATCTGCAAAATGCATCTATATCTTTCAAGGATAATTTTACTCATGATCTAGGCATAAGTAAAAAAAACAAGAGATTGTTGATAAGCTTTATTGAGCAAGTGAAAACAAATAACCAAAATTTTCTCGTTGAAATATATGCTACGTCCATATTCAGAAAGATGGACGCACAAGTTCAGCAACAACTTATCGATGAAATTTTTGAATCTACTGGTCTATATTTCAACATTATTTCACATGATATCGAAAGCTTCTATATGCAACAAGCCTTGGTTGGGAAATACAATGATGATTTTTCTCTTATCATGAATATAGGTGGAGGATCAACGGAATTGATTGTGATGAAGGGGAAAAATGTAATAGAAACTCACGAGTTGGAGAACATAGGAGTGGGAACTTTAATTACAGAACATCCTGAAATAAATAAACCATTGTCAGGAATTAAACTAATTGATTTAGTAGAGAATATCAAAAGAATTCTCCCCGACATTGATAAAAGATTGAAAACAATCTTTTATTCCGGAGGGGAGTTAACTTATATGAAGTTAGCAGGTTATCATCTAACTAAAAATAATCTATTCAAAGACGATTCTCACCCAAAGTTAATCTCTGTTATAGATTTTGCAAGAAGAAACAATGATATTTTTGAAAGAATAACATTGAATGAGCTTGAAGAGTTAATGCCAGAAAATCCAAAATGGATGCATGGCGCAAGAGGTTGTAGTGCAATAGCACAGGCTATATGTGAGAAGTATTTAATTGAGGATATTATACCTTCTGATTCAAATATGGTTGATGGAATTGCACAAAGACCGTTCAAACGAGTAGTAATAAGCGGAAGCTTTAGAAAATTTTTGGATGAAATATCGAAAATTAGAGATGAGCTTACAAAGAAAAATGTTGAGATATTAAGTCCTCGTTTCATTAAGCCCAAGAATCCTGGTGAAAGGTTCGTAGTTTTTGAAGGTGAGGAAGGGGAAGCTCCATTAATATCTGAACGACATCATATTAGTTCGATAGAGCAAATAGATGCTTTAATAGTAGTGGATCCAAAAGGATATGTTGGAGCGTCTGCATTGATTGAAATTGGTTATGCCCATGCGTTGAGAAAGAAAATTATATTTACAGAAATTCCAAGTGAATTTATGTTAAATACACTACCAGCTCAGTTTGGTCTGTAAAGAGTATTATAATGGGGTCAAAAGATTGACCCCATTCTTTTTTTATCGTTTTTGTGCTATAATGGGAGTAGAATAAGATTATATAGAGATTAGTAGTGTTTAAGTGGGGGTTGGAGGGAAAGATTATTCATTAAAAGAAAGGAGAAAATAATCAATTTTCAATTAACAATGAGCAATTATCAATGACGGAACGACAACGAAATAATAAACAAATGAGATGTCAAGGTTGACATTCTTTTTTTGGGTGATATAATACTAACAATTTGTATAGTAGTTTCTTTGAAAATTAATGTTCTTTAGAAGGGTAGGGGAGGTGAAAAATATATAGTGAGCAGGATTAATTATAGAGTATTCTTGAATGAAGTTAATGAATGTTTTTATGGAAGGAATTAGCAGTAATGAGAGAAAGAATATTTGTATGGTTAGCAGTTTTGATTTCAGTAGTAATGATTACAGGGTTTTTGGCTTGTGGAGGAACGTCATCGGATTATCTTACAGATAATAAGGTAGATAGTATCCAATCAGATAATATTGAAAAATCTGGAATAGGAATTTTATTTGTAGATCCCAATTATCATGGAAATTCTAGACAGAAAACTGCTACTGAAAACGAATTAGCAGAAAGTGATTATTTAGTTGATGGCGAAGACAGTATTGTAGATTCTGGAATGAATCAGATCTCAATAGAAGAATTAAAAGAAATATTTGGCGAATCATTGAGTTTCGCAGAGAATGCAGAGAACGATAGTTTAGATGACAGCGCCTCTATTGATAATGACATGTGCGAAGAGATTGATCAATCGAATTTCTATGATCCGGATTTAGAAGGGAAGAATATACGAAATTTGGGAGGAGGGTTTTCTGTTTTTGGGAAATTTTATGTTCGTATTCGAGGTATTGATAGTCATCCACTGAGACCATGTGTTTACAATAATGTTAGTCATTTCAATATCACTATTAAGCAGGATTTGCATGCTTCGGATAGTGATGCGTGGGCTAATATTCATTTAGGAGCATGGATAAGTTCTGGAAGACTTTGTCTGGTGGCTTTTGATAATATTTCCGGGTTTTGTAAAAAAATATGTACACCCAGTAGGTATGATTTACAAAAATTAATAGAACATTCTATCAAGTCAGCTCTTGCGGCAGTGGGAATTTATGTAAGTGCATATGTTATTTATGTGTCAGCGTACACTTTGTCTTGTTTGTTGTATCCTCTCTTAATAGCTCTTTAGTAAATGTCCCTTACTTGCTTTGAAATTTTATTATGGCAAAGCAGTAAGGGACACTTTTATTTTACTAGATTTATTAAGTTGACTTTTAGTATCCATGTCTGATAAAATATACTAAATAGAGTTGTGTTTATAAACCATTAAAAAAGATAATCATTGTATGAATAAAAAATTATTTTCAAAAATGAAATCTATGGTACCAGAACCGCTAAAAAGAATTTGGATAGTGGTTGGTTTGATCTTAGCATCTCCGATAATACTTTTAATCTTGATTATAGCAGTTCTTTTCGGGGGAAGGACAACCATGCACTCTTTAACTATCCAACTATCTAACTGGAAGGATAAAAGCGAAAAAGAAAAGATAGAAGGCATTAAGATTGATAGATACAGAGAATGCATTCACTATATGGAGGCGGATTGGAATTGTAAAAAATTAAATATTATTATAGAATTAAACAAAAAAGAATCAAATATTCAAAAATTTCATGAAGTTAGGGATGAATTTTTGTTGGCGTTAAAAGAAAATGGATATGAAATTGTTGATTGCGAAGAAGAATTTAACGAGAAATAATAACGTGTTTAGCAAATTCTATTAAGAAAATCCTTATTTCAAAAACCGAGATAAGGATTTCTTTTTTTATCGTTTTT
>CAZEUY010000047.1:0-4023 GCA_964515525.1 uncultured Candidatus Saccharibacteria bacterium | reverse complement strand
TCAACCAAAAAACAAGATCTGTGGCGCGAATATCATTAGCAATCCTAAAACTAACAATATAATCGCGGAAATTAATTTTATCAACTGCAGATATTTATCAGACGCTTTGACTGCTTTCAATGTAAAAACAGCAATCAGAAAAACAATGAGATCGTCTAACATGTAGAAAAAGATGTAAATTAGTAGATACGAATAATATGACAATGGAGAAAGAGAAAGCCCAGATAGATATTTTGTAAAAGCTAAAGGAAAACCGAAGGAACAGACCAATTCAACCATGTTAATCCCCATCGCAACGCCAGCAACACCTAAAAGCATCAGCGGGAGAGACAACTGCGCATTCATAAAAAATTGCATCTTCTTGAAAAAAAACTCTTGAATACGGACAAATATATTTTTATTCCCCGGCTGGACTTGGCATAATTTACAAACAACTCCAGAAAAATAATCCTTGAGAAGAAATAATGAAAAAATTATAACAATTGCTCCAACTAAATATGTGATCAATCTTACCTGTTCTAAAATCAAAAACAAATTCATCCATACAGCAATAAAAAAGAAGTAGACAAGACCTGAAACAAATATGAATGTTCCCCCTATCCAGAAAACTTTTTTCCTATCACCAATCACTATAAGCGTTGAAAGTAAGAAAAGGAGAGCCACCATCGCACAAGCGTTGAAACCATCCAAAATCCCCAAAATTACAGACAGTGCAAGCGGAGAATACTTAGAAACATCTACCTCTCCCAAAAATGGAATTTTAATTTTTTCTACTAAACTCGCGGAAATTACTCCTTGCACATCGCTCTGATGATCATTTTCCTGTTCTTTGATATACTCTCTGATGCTTAATTCAACATCACTATTAAACCCAACAAAATATCTATCTTTAATAAAAACAACTGGCACTCCCCCTTTGTATTGATCTGGAAAATCGTATTGTTTATAAAAATCTTTCAGTGTCTCTCTATTATTTTTATCTGTGATAGAAAAACGATGAATTTCCAAATTATTATCCTCTTGAGAAATTTTCTCTAAAGCATCTTCCATCTGAGCACAATGTGGACAAGTAGGGCTAAAGAATACATTGGCAATTACTTTCTCTGGTTGGATATCTATATTTTCAGTATTTTGAGCAAATGAAAAAGAAGGCAAAAGTAACATCCCAATAGCTAATACAAGAACTGTTTTTATAATTTTACTTAGTTTCATCTATTTAATCTTACATTGAACGATTAAGTTAAAAAGTTCATAAAGTCAAAAGTTCATAAAGTTCGACGAACGAACTTTCAACTTTTTAACTTTTAACTTTTAACTTCGTATGCTACAATTATATTATGAATGACACTAAAAATCAACAGAATAAAAATTCTGACCAAAAAATGATTCTTTCTCCTCCAATGCCTCAACGTAAGTTGAATAAAGAAAGAAAAAATGTTTTAGAGGGATCTCAACGGTTTTCACAGAAAGAAGAAGAGCAAAAAGATAAATTGCAAGAGATCGCAAAACAAGATCGGGAGGAAAAAGTTGCAAAAAAAGCAAATGAAATAGGATTCGCTTATGCTGACCTCAATGTTATCCCAATTAATCCTCAAGCGCTTGCTTTGGTAAAGAAAGAAGAAGCTATTTCTTCTGGCATGGCCGTCATCGCTAAAAAAAGAGAATCAATAAAAATAGCAATAGAAAATCCTGAGTCTCAAAAAGCATTAGCAATTCTCAATAGATTGAGAAAGAAAGATTATAAAATTTCCCTATTCCTCGTTAGTCACGCCAGTCTAGAAAAAGCATGGAAAGAATATGAAAGCATTATTGCGAAAGTTATGGATTCAGATAAAATTTCAGTTGACGAAGAAGATCTTTCTGATTTTGAAAAAGCAATTAAATCTATTGGGGAATTAAAAGACAATGTTGCAAAAGTCCCTGTCACAGAAGCACTAAACATTATCTTTGCAGGAGCATTAAAAATGGGGGCAAGTGATGTTCATTTGGAACCATCAAAATCATCGGTGAGATTACGATACCGTATGGATGGAGTCCTTCATATAATTGCAGAACTTCCATTAGAATTTTATCCATACGCTGTATCACGCATTAAGATGTTAGCCGAAATGAAATTAAATGTTTCCAACGTTCCACAAGATGGACGATTAAGCGTTCAATTGGAAGATGGGGCGATGGATGTCCGTGTTTCTTCAATCCCGGGAGATTATGGTGAAAGTTTTGTGATGAGATTATTAAAACAACAATCCATCTCTCTGCAGTTTGAAGATCTGGGGATTCAAGGACACGCGTTAGAAATTTTGAAACATGAGATAGAAAGACCTAATGGAATGATTTTGACAACAGGACCAACTGGCTCTGGAAAAACCACAACACTTTACTCTTTTCTAAATAAATTGAATACCCCTGAAAAAAAGATCATCACCTTGGAAGACCCTATTGAATACCGTTTAGAAGGAGTTGAGCAAACTCAAATTAATAAAAAAGCCGGATACACATTCGCATCTGGACTTCGCGCTATTCTCCGACAAGACCCCGATGTTATTCTCGTCGGAGAAACACGAGACGAAGAAACTGCCAACATAGCCGTGCAAGCAGCACTTACTGGCCACATGGTATTCTCAACTTTACATACCAATGATGCTCCGGGCGCGATCCCCCGCCTCCTCAACATGAAGATTGATCCCACATTGATTGGTCCAGCCGTTAACGCATTCATCGCTCAACGACTTGTCCGAAAATTATGTCTAAAATGCAAACAAGAATACACTCCCGCAAAAGAAACTCTTGAAAAAATAAACAAAATTCTTTCCATCATATCCCCTTCAGCAAAAATTTCTATTCCAGAAAGCATCACATCATTATTTAAAAGCTCTGGATGTCCTAATTGCAATCAGACTGGATACAAAGGACGAATTGGGATATTTGAAGTTTTTCAAGTGACACCAGAGATAGAAAAATTAGCGACACAAGAACATGTAGCAATTTCAGAAATTAAAAAATCCGCCATAAAAGACGGGATGGTGACGATGTTGCAAGATGGGATCCTTAAAGCACTTCAAGGTCAAACAACGCTAGAAGAAGTTTATAGAGTGACTGGGGAGGAAGACTATATTACAGAGATGCTAGAAGATATTAATTCAAATACCGTGTAGGGATGAAATCATATTTTCATCCGCGTGGGAACGTGATTAATTTCAAATTCACAAATTTCATCCCAAGTCATGCGACGGGACAAGAATTTCAAAAAAATACCAAACATCTCAGCCCGCGGGCTGATCACCCTGCGAGGTGAAAATATCAAACCTAAAATATCTTTTTTAATTTAGTTTTGATATTCCTTTTTAATTTTTAATTTTGATTTTTTAATTTTGATATCGATATCCCGGATCTATAATATTTATTTTATTTAACAACCCTTCATCCCCCGTAATACTATACAACAAAACATATAAGTCTCTGTAATTCGGGGATTTTTTTATTGCTTGTTTTAATGTGAAAACCGCTAAATTTTTCTCTGAAATATCTATCAATACCTGTGCTAAAATTAATTCTCTATATGCAGTTCTTCTTTGTTCTAATGTAAGATTATTGTAGCTCTCAATAAATCCAGAACGATCCACAATCAAATTCCGACTCACATCAATATCTGGATTTTTTACAAGCTGGATGATGTGCTGATAATATCTCCCAGTTTTTGATTCCATAATAATAGCATCACTAACCTCCTGAAAATATTCATTAGCGCTAACAACATTCCCCAATTTTGATTGTATAATTGCTTTCTGTAAATTAATCTTTTCCGCATTAATTTTACTTGTAGGAATAAAATCTAAAGTCTCTATCAAAGATCCTGCCTGTTCAATTTTTCCATACTCAACAAGGAGAACCACATCATCAATTTTATCAGTCACAACATTTGCAAGCCACCCATGAGCATAGTAAAAAATGTATCCACTGGTGCCTAGTAGAAACATGACAGTAATTAAGATTATTGATATTTTTCTATACATTTTTGTCATA
>CAZEUY010000046.1:0-4113 GCA_964515525.1 uncultured Candidatus Saccharibacteria bacterium | reverse complement strand
AAATATTAGCAAATATTTCGAAAAAATTATTAGAAATAGCTGAAGATATAGAATATGCTTTTGACGAAGATGAGAAAGGAGACTTTATTAATGGTGTAATAGAAATAGCAACATATCTTTCCGGAAAAGTACTTTTAGAAGCTTGCTATATTCAACAAGATAACGAAAAAGAGGGAAAGGGCGAAATATAGAATTGATAGAAATCCTAAAAGTCAGCAGATAAGATCGCTGGCTTTTATATTTGTAGAAATAAAACAGACTTCGCTTTTACTTTACACTTTCACCCGCCAGATACCCAGTGCTCCACGCAACCTGCAGGTTGTAGCCACCAGTTGGGCCATCAACATCTAGAATTTCTCCAGCGAAATAGAGATTATCTATAATTTTTGACTGCATCGTTTTTGGGTCAACTTCTTTTAGATTCACTCCGCCCGAAGTTATGATCGCTTTTTCAAATCCAGCGAGACGTTTGAAGTGGAATTCAAATTCTTTTAATAATTTTACGATCTTTTTTCGTTCAACTTTGGTCACTTCGTTAACTTGTTTTTCTGGATTGATTCCAGATAATTCAATGATGACGGGGATGAGTGTTTGAGGTAACAGCTTATCTAAGCTGTTTTTGAATTGCTTATTTTTTTGCTCATCAAAATCTCTCTGTATTCGTTTGTCTAAGGTTGGATAATCAAGCGCTGGTTTGAAATCAATTCTTGTCCGCCATAGCTTTTTTAACCGCCGTAGCCTTGGCGAAGGAGGTAGCGAAGGCGGATTTGCATTACCACTTATCGTTCGACTCAGATCCAATATAATTGGTCCACTTAAACCATGTCCAGTGAAAAGTGCTTCTCCAAAGCGGGAATCAACCTTGTGATTCTGATCCCATAAGCTGATTTCCACATTTTTCAAGCTCAAGCCCTCAAGTTGTTTAACAAATCCCTCTTTGACGATGATCGGGGTAAGAGATGGCGTTGGTTCTACTGTTGTGTGCCCTAATTTTTTCAACCATCCGTATCCATCTCCAGTAGATCCTGTTATGGGATAAGACATACCACCAGTTGCAATCACGAATTTATCGGCGAAGATTTTCTCTCCATTTTGTAGCATGCAGAAGTTATCGGTGGGATTATTGAGGTGATTTTTGGCTTTGTCGCCGATAACAATTTTTCTAACAGGACTGTCTAATTTTAATTCAACATCACCATCTGCCATGTAATTTTTTAAGCAGTCCAGAACATCTTTAGCACTGTCTGAAACTGGAAAAACCCGATTTCCTCTTTCAACTTTTGTTTTGATTCCGTTACTTTCAAAAAATTCCACGATGTTTCTATTGGAAAATTTATTAAATGCAGAGTGTAAAAACTTTCCATTCCTACCATAAACACTAACAAATTTTTTCACATCTTCCTCGGCGTTTGTGATGTTGCACCTACCTTTACCTGTCATTAAAAGTTTGCGTCCCAACTTTTGGTTTTTCTCAACTAAAATAACACGGGCTCCAAGTTCTCCCGCTCGTCCCGCCGCAATCATCCCTGCCGGTCCACCACCGATAACCGCTAAATTGTATTTATTGTTTGTCATAATATAACTTTAATGCATCTTTAAGATTATTAAGCGCTTCTTTCTTCGTTTTCCCAAAACTGGAAATATCCACATCTAAGTATTGAGAGATGTAATAGTTTCCCTCTTTGTATATTTTGGATTTTAGATTTGTTTTATGCATGTTTTATTTAACTGAATTAAACCAATAACATCCTTATAGGCGTTAAAGTGTGAGTCACATGTTACTAGTGTATAGTTTGATATATCTGTTACACAAGCATATAAAAGATCAGCCCCCTTTAACTTTTTGAATTTTATGAAGATATTTTGATTTTGGAGATCGTTAAAAAGTTTTTGACTAGTTTCGACGAGTGGAATATTCTTCCATTGATGTCCACCAAGCAATCCAGTAAAAGTTCCTTGTAAGAGCCTATGTTCTCTAGAAGCCTTAAATTCAAAAAGTGTGTGAACTAGAAAAACCAACTCATTATCGTGTTTTTGGACAAAATCTGTACAAGCTTTATGGTGACAGTCTTCTGTATTTGCATAGCCATGTAAAACAGAATTATCTATTAGATATTTTTGCATTGTAGTTATTTTAAGTATTACTTGGCGGACATTGTCCGCCGAAGCTCGCCAAAGCTTTAGCTTCGGCGTGCGAAGGCGGAGAGAGGAGGATTCGAACCTCCGGTCCCTTGCGGGACAACGGTTTTCGAGACCGCCACATTCGGCCACTCTGTCATCTCTCCAAATTATTGTTCCCTAAATGTTTATACAAATACAACCCTATCGGCATTGGGAGCCAGAAAGCGAAGCCACGGAAAACGAGAGTTGTGATGATGGCGGCCTCATATGGAACGCCAAAACTTTTGAAAGTTAGAATCATCGTAGCTTCAAATACCCCCATTCCGCATGGGATAAAAGAAATAAGGGAGAAAAGAGTTGCCATCAAATAGGCGACAGTAATTGCAATTAAATTAGGAGTGACCCTGAACGCGAAAAAGATCATTGCAATCATTAAACATTCCACGACGAATGATGTTGTTCTTGCTGCAACTGCTTTGAAAAATATCTTCTGTTCTTTCTTAATTTGCTCTTTCCCTGCCAAAAGTTCTGCTGTAATTTCTTTAGAATCCAAAGCGTTTATGGGCAGAAAGAAACTTATAAATTTCAAAAGTTTACGGATTCTACTGGCTTTTTCAAGTAAAAAGAGGACAATAAAAATCAGAAGAATAGTTCCAACTCCCATTATTATCGCTGCGCTCAACTGTAAAGTCGTTAAGTTTCCTCTAAAAAGTAAATACAATATAGCTAAAGTGATCAATGTTAAGTAAGAAGTATAAAGGACAATTAGGTTGAAGATTACCATAAAGATGTTTTTGCCAGATTTCACATCATGCTTTTTGAGGGTAGAAAACAAATAGGCATTTCCACTGATGCCCATTGATGGAAGGGCTTGATTCAAAAACAGCATGACAATTGCTGTTTTATAGAGAGTTTTCAATTTGATGTGCGTATGATTAAACCCATCAACGATGATTTTGTATGTTTTTGCTACAAAAAAGAAAACGATAGCTTGGCATAAAAGTGCTACAAGAATGAAAAAGTAATTTGCACTCAAAATAAGTTTTAAGATTTTTGTTAATTCTGCGAATTTTAGGAATAATGTTATTGCAACAATAACCACCAATAGTCCTAAGAAAAGTCTTTTTGATGTTTTTGTCATAATTTATTTGTATTTATTTGCGAATTCCAGAGTTTTTATCGTAATTTCTCCAATGCGAGAAGTGGTAAATCCAGTATCTTCTTCATTCTTGAAGTCAAACTTTTTAATTTCAGATATTTTTAGACTATGTTTCTCAAGAATTTTATCAATGTTTAATAAAAGAAGCCGGGAAAGATCCCAGTTGTTTTGCCAAGAAACGGAATCGGTAATCTCACCATCTTTAATGAGAGATACTTGAGCGTTTGTTCGAGAAATTGTGATTAATAAGTTCATAATAATTAAAATTAAAAAATCCAAATTAAAAATTAAAAAGGAATGTCAAAAACTAAATTAAAAAAACAGTGTCGATTTGATATTTGATATTTTTAATTCCTTTGGCATTTGAACTTTGGATTTTTTAATTTATTAATATTTCATCTTTCTCTATCTTATCTTAATTTATCATCCTTGTCCATTGAAAGTTTAGCCGTTTTCTGATAGATTAAGAGTATTATGAATATCCCTGAAGAAGTACAATTTACACTGAAAAAGCTGGAAGATGCTGGATTTGAGGCTTTTATTGTTGGCGGATGTGTCCGTGATTTTATTATGGGTAGAATTCCTAATGATTGGGACATCACCACGAATGCGAAGCCAGAAGAAATACAGGAGATTTTTCCAGATTCCTTATATGAAAACCAGTATGGGATGGTGACAGTAAGAATTGGTGAAGATAAAGAAACTCGTTTTGAAATTCAAGTGACAACTTATAGAGTTGAAAGTGGATATTCAGACCAACGTCATCCGGACGGTGTTCAGTTTGTGAAGACTATAGAGGAAGATTTGGCGAGAAGGGATTTTACAGTTAATGC
>CAZEUY010000045.1:0-4238 GCA_964515525.1 uncultured Candidatus Saccharibacteria bacterium | reverse complement strand
ATTATACCCCCCTTCAACTCAATAATCAATCTGGAACACAATAAAATGTATATTTTTACATCCTATGCTCCTTCGTAGGGGTTTCGAAGAAACCCCTACGAAGCCCTCTTAGTGTCCCCTATAGGGGACACTACAAAAAAACCACCTTTCCCTCAAAAAAGCTGGTCACCACCGTCCACCATTGATCATTGTTCATTGTCCACACGAGGCGGATCAGCCTTGGGCTGGAACATTGATAATTGATTAGAATCCCTCGTAGTCCCTCATAATCAACTGCCCATCAATCTGATGCATAATTTCCAATGCAACACCGACAACGATTAGAACTCCTGCTCCACCAAGTGTCAATGTCTTAATTCCAGTTGCAGCTTCACCGATGAAAGGCATCACAGCGATAAGCCCTAAAAAGACAGCACCCGAAAGAGTAATCCTGTTCATTACAAAATTCAAAAAATCAGTTGTTGGATTTCCGGGTCTTATTCCGGGAACAAAACCACCTTGTTTCTGCAAACTCTCTGAAATTTGTTTTGGATCAAATGTAATTGCAGTATAAAAATATGTAAATCCAACTACCATTAAGAAATATATTATTCCATAGATCAGTCTGTTCCCAGATATTTTCCCAACCATTATCGCAGTTGATTGCAACCATATCACTTTAGATTGAGCAAAAAATTGAGCAAACATCCCCGGCAAAAGCATTATGGACATTGCAAAGATAATTGGAATCATCCCGGCTTGGTTTACTCTCAAAGGAACATGGCTTTCTGCTCCACCATAAGATTTATTCCCCACTGTTCGTCTGGCATAAAAAACAGGGACGTTTCTTTGCCCTTCTGTAATTACAACTATACCAGCAATTACCAAAATACTAAGTACTAAAAATCCAGCGATGATCGGCATCTTTTCGGCAGATCTCGTTATCCATGTTTGTTGGATGGCAGACGGAACACCCGCTAAGATCCCAGCAAAAATGATTATTGAAATTCCATGTCCAACATTCTTTTCCGTAATCAATTCTCCAAGCCATACCAACAACATTGTCCCTGCAACAACGGTAGCTATCGTCACAACGGTCATGAAAACAGATTGATCTAAAATAACTTTCTGATGTCGCAATAGAACAAGCATCCCAAAACCATGCAATGCTGCCAAAGGAACTGTAAAATATCGGACAAGCTGATCAAACTTCTGTTTTCCTGCTTCTCCTTCAGATTTATACATAGCTTCCAATCTTGGGAAAACCATCGTTAAAAGTTGTAAGATAATTTCTGATGTTATGAACGGTCCTATCCCAAGCATCGCGACTGAAAGATGGCTTAATCCACCTCCTGAAAAAAGATTAAACAACCCTAAAATCTGGTTGCCACCTAAAAATTTTCTTAATTGTTCAGCATCCACCCCCGGGACAGGAATTGAAGCGGCAATTCTGAAAACTACCACCAACGCCAAAACAAAGAATATCTTATTCCTTAATTCTTTAGTGAGAAATACTCTCTTTAATTTTTCCCAAAACCTTTGCATATAATTTTTATAATAATGGCTAACCAAATACTTTAATCATTAGCTAAAGTAGAAATTTCAAAATCCAAACGAAAAATTAAAAAGGAATTAAAAATGTCAAATATCAAATACGACGATTTATCTTTTTAATTTTTAATTTGACATTCCTTTGGATTTTTTAATTTGAGCTTTTTAATTTATTCTCAACTGTCTTAGACATAACACATTTCTTTATCGTCAGCTTTTTTGTTAATTCCCCAGAATTTAGAATCTTGAACTTTTCATTTGCATCTTTAATAATCCCTTTGGCAACCAATGCTCGTGGGGTAATAACATCTCCATCTTTAAAATTATTTTCTAAATCCGTAAGAGTAACAATACTATTTTTCCCATGGATAGACTTAAACCCACCCCTTTTAGGCAATTGCTTTTTCAATCCAGATCGTCCACCTTCAAATCCTGCAGGGAAAGATACTCCCGATCTAGCTTTCTGTCCCTTCATTCCTCTTGTGGAATAGGTACCATGAACACCTCCACGTCCAATACGCTTCTTTTTCTTCTTAGGTTTTACAACTAAATCATTTATAATCATATAACAGAATTATGAATTAAGAATTAAGAATTAAGAATTTTGACGATCGACGTTATATTAACCGTATTCTTAATACTTAATTCTATATTCTTAATACTTTAACTTTTATCAACTGGTTTTTCTTTAACGACAGGGACATTTTTTACAGATAGCTTTCCGAGCGCCACTATCGCCGCCTTCGCATTATTGATCTTATTATTAGATCCCATAATTTTACTGGAAACATCTCGGATGCCTGCTAATTCTAGGATTATTCGCACTGATCCACCCGCTATAATCCCTCGTCCTTCTCTTGCTGGTATAAGATTAATTCTCGCTGCTCCAAATTTACTGGAAACTTTGTGATTGATAGATCTACCTGTTAATGGAACAAGAATCATATCCTTTTTAGCGACCGCAACCGCCTTTTCAACAGCGCTGGCAACATTCAAGGCTTTTGCAACCCCTACTCCTACTTTACCCTTTCTGTTCCCAATTGCAACAGTTGCTCTAAAGCTAAACCGCCTTCCACCTTCCATCACACGAGCAACACGAGCAACATCTATGAGTTTTTGCTCAAATTCACTAACTTCTTTCTTTTTTCCAAATTTACCTTTCATAATTTTCCCTTTATATAGTTCTTTTATAGTATGTATATCGATTTATCGCAAGTAGCACGTACAACCTTATAAATCTATAACTCATAACCTACGACGCATTTGTCATTCGTTACAGGTTATGAGTTATGAGTTATGAGTTAAAATGATAGCCCTTTTTCACGTGCTCCTTCAGCAACCGCTTTGATTCTGCCGTGATATAGATGTCCACTTCTATCAAAAACTATTTTACTAATTCCTATTGCTAACCCTTTTTCAGCAATCTGTTCTCCTGCTTTTTTAGCTTTTTCAGTTTTCGTACCTTTAATTTCTTTATCTGAACAACTTGCTAAAGTTTTACTGTTTTCATCATCAATAAGCTGAAGATAAACTCCATTCAAACTTCTTGAAACGCACAACCTAGGGATCTCACTGCTTCCAGAAATTTTTGATCTTACCTTGTTATGCCGTCTTTTTCTTCTTAGATTATTGTTCATAGTTCTTTATTTACCCGCAGCCTTTTTACCGGCTTTTCTTCTAATTATTTCATCAGAATATTTGATGCCCTTTCCCTTATATGGTTCGGGTTTTCTTTTGCTTCTGATGTTTGCTGATATTTCACCTACTAAATACTTATCAATACCTTTAACTGTAATGATATTCTTTTCTACAGAAACTTCAATACCATCAGGAATGTCAATTTCAACTGGATGAGAATACCCTAACTGCATAACAATCTTTTTTCCCTGCACAGCAACTTTATATCCAACTCCATTAACTTCCAATTTCTTTTCAAATCCTTCGGTGACGCCTTGAACCATATTTGCAACTAATGCTCTAATCAATCCCCATTTCATTCTTTGCTGTTTCACTCCTTTATCGTCTGGATTTACTTGCAGAAGAGAATCTTCGTGAGTTATTTGGATAGCATTAGGGATATCAAGAGAAAGCTCTCCTTTTGGACCTTTAACCGTAATCTTTCTGTTCTCAATGTTTATCTGAACTCCACTTGGAACATTTATTGGTTGTTTTCCTATTCTGCTCATAAATTTATCTAATACTACAAATTATTTCCCCGCCTAAATTATTCTTGCGAGCTTCTTTATCTATCATCACTCCCTTGGATGTTGAAACAATATAGGCACCGTATCCATTTAGATAGCTATGTAGATTTTTGCTCTTAACATACACTCTATTTCCAGGCTTACTTACCCTATTGATCTCTGTAATTCTAGATTTACCATTTATATACTTTAATGTCAACTTAATAAATTTCTTCTCTCTATCAGCATATTCTTGGATCTTACCGATGTATCCGTTGTCTTTAAGTGTTTTGGCAATTAAAACCTTGATCCTTGAAGAAGGGATTACTACCTCAAGCATTTTTACAGCTTGGGCATTTCTTATTCTTGTTAACATGTCTGCGATTGGATCTGTATGCATATGGTCAATTCTCAATTACGAATTATTAAAACTTAAAATTTGGAACTTAAAACTTATAACTTGCAACTTGTAACTTGTAACTTGTAACCCACGACAAAACTTGACAATCTAATTTTTACTATAAA
>CAZEUY010000044.1:0-4300 GCA_964515525.1 uncultured Candidatus Saccharibacteria bacterium | reverse complement strand
GTAAATTTTGCTATCGCAAAAAATACATAATCAAAAATATGGCAAAAGAAAAAACGAATAGAAATTTTGATGAATTTATTAATCTTTACGAATTTTCGAAGACACTTCAATTTAGTTTGGTTCCGCTTAAATTGGATAAAATTAACAACAAAATAATCGAAGAAAGGGAATTTAATGAAAATGTAGTAGAGAGCATTCTTAGTAAGGCGATTCAAAAAGACGTGCAAATATCTGAAAATATTAAGACCACTAAATTTTACCTTGATATTTTACATAGAGAATTCATTAATGATGCGCTTGGAAAGTTGAGGTTTAGTGTTGAAAACCTAAAAAAAATTGAACAAATTTTGGATAAAATTAAAAAAGTAAAAAGGGGTAAAGTAGTAACAGATGACCAGAAAGCACAGAAAAAAAATCAAATTATAGAATTAGAAAAAGAGTTCAATCGAGTAAAAGAATTACTTTTAAGCGGAATTAAGAATGTTTTAATTGGTAAAAATAATGAAAAAAATATTCTTATAACTGAAAAATGTTTGAATATTTTAAAAGAAAGATTTACAAAGGAGAAAGTTGAGGAATTAAGGAGGGAAAATAAACACAAAGAAATAATTTATCCTGATATTGTATACATGGATGGCAAAGAAGAAAAAAGCGTTTTTGAAATGAAGGCGGGTTATTTGGATGAATTTCATAAAAATCGTGAATTTCTTTATTCTATTGGCAACAAAAATGGATCTCTTGCGCGGCGCATTGTCGATAATTTTATTAAGATATTTTGTAAAAATAGGAGGATTTTTGAAGAAAAGTATAAAAATTCACAAATAGATTTTTCACCAATTGAAAAAGCGTTTGATGTTAAAATTGATGATTTCTTCGCATACGAATATTATAATAATTGCATCTCTCAAGTAGGTATAGACGAATACAATAGGCTTTTGGGCGGAGAATCACGAAAACAAGAAAAAAAGGCAAGTATTGAAGGTTTAAATCAGATTATCAATTTATACCGGCAAAAAAAGGAAAATGAACACAAAGAGAAACAGAAAACATTAGGAAAAAAGAAAACTAAATTTAATAAAAAAGATTATCCTTTTTTTGAATCTTTACAGAAGCAAATTTTATCTCAAATTTTCAGGAAAGAGATTCTAATTGAAAGTGACGACGACTTTATTCGGGAGTTAAGGTTTTTTATTGAAAAAAGTAAGGAGAAAAATCAGAAAGCGCAGGAGATTATTAATTTTTTTTATAACTATGAAACCAATGGTCTTGATTTGTCAAAAATCTACCTTCCTAAGAAAAAAATAAATTCTTTTGCGTATAAAATTTTTAAAGAACCGCAGGCTTTTTTGTCTATATTCAGGAACAAAACATCATCCTTGGAATTTGTAGATTTTAAAAAAGTTGAGCAATTTCTCGATGAAGGCCAGTTTGAATATAAAGATTTTTTCAAAGCATTGGTGAATGATAGAAAAGGAATTAATGCATTCTTTTATGTTTGGAAACATGAATTTGATATTCTAATAGATGGAGGAGAGACGGTTGTCAAGGGAGGCAAAGAAGAGAAAATCGAAAACATTTCAACGAAACAAATTGAGCTAGAAAAATGGTTTAAATGGTTTGAGGGCAAAGTTGAAAAACAGGAAAAAATGACAGATGAAGATGAAGGATTATGGTGTTTTGCCGTTTTGGATTACGCGCAGACAATTCTATCCATTACGAAAAGAGCAGAAATATTTTGGCTAAACGATAAACAAACTACCAAGATGAGCGAGAGTGGCAAGAATCAGAAATTTTACTCGCTTTTTGCTAATTTTGTCGAAGATGACTTTGTTCCTTTTTTTTACTTTGATAAATTTCGCAACTATCTCAACAAAAGATCGCGCAATACTGCCAAGGGAATTAAATTTTACTTTGGCAACGAACATTTATTGGACGGATGGGATCTTAGTAAGGAAAATGCTTATTGCGGTTTCTTGTTCCGAAAAGATAATAATTATTATTTGGGTATCGGAGAAAAGGATGCCCTGCTTTTTCATGATAATAATGGGCAAGAAATTGACGCAGCTTACCAAATTGATGGTAGCGGTTTTTATGAAAAGATAGATTACAAACAGCTTGATATTGGTAAGTTTGAGGGCATTGCTTTTCCTAAAAAAACGGAATCAAAGAAAAGTTATGAAAAGGCCTTGAGGAATCGGGCGGATGAATTTCTTGGAGGAGATATTGAGAAGCTTAAATATTTTATAGATATTAGAAAAGAATTTAAAGAGTTTAAAGAGAAACGATCTAAAGATAAAGCATGGGACAGAGAGTTTGATGTTAGTAAAGAGAGGGAACTTATAAAGTATTATATTACTTGTTTACAAACAAGAAACGAATGGAGGCGTTTTAATCTTGTTTTTAAAAATTTTGAAAATTATCAGAGCGTGGATGATTTTAAAAGCAATATTCAACGACAAACATATTGGATTAATCCTAAAAAAGTCAATGAAGATTATGTGAACAGAAAAGTGGGAGAAGGTAAGCTATTTCTCTTCAGGATACACACAAAAGATTTTTATGATTTTAGAAAAAAGGTAAGCAATAACAATCCCTACAAAGAGGATGGCCAATCTTCAAAGGTAAATCTATTCACGCAATATTTTTTAGAACTTTTTAGCCCGGAAAATATTGAGAATATAAAAAAGAAAGATAAGAATGGATCTATTTTTGAGTTGGATGGGAAAGCCGAGATTAGATATAGACGAGCAACCGACAAGGTGAAACAGAAGACGTATAAAAAAGATGGTAAGGTTGTTACTTATATTGATAGATGGGGCGGGAATCGAGAAAAAGAGGTATTG
Organism: uncultured Candidatus Saccharibacteria bacterium; assembly: GCA_964515525.1. Classification (GTDB taxonomy): domain Bacteria; phylum Patescibacteriota; class Minisyncoccia; order CAYZDR01; family CAYZDR01; genus CAYZDR01. The sequence continues at coordinate 1,457 of CAZEUY010000044.1, read as the reverse complement.
CAGCATCGGCGTTACTTAAAAAATACATTGACCTTACATTTGAAAACAAGATTAAATTTTGGGAAACAGATTAATTTTCGCGAGTTTAATGAACAGATAAATACAGAGTTGTTGAACAATGTTTCGGTCAAAATATTGGGGATGGACAGAGGAGAAAACAATCTGATTTATTACTGCGTATTAAATGAAAAAGGCGAGATAGAAAAATGCGGGAGTCTAAATAAGATTGGCAAACGAATTAAAAAGTTGGAAGATGGGACAACGAGAATGGAACAGGTTGACTATTATAAGTTGCTCGTAGAGCGTGAAGAACGTAGAGACTGGGAGCGAAAAAATTGGCAAAGAATGACGCCAATTAAAAATATTAAGGAAGGTTATTTGGGAAATGTAAAAAACTGGATAGTGAAAGAAATTTTTTACAATTTGGACGATGGATATGCAACCTTGAATGTGTTGGAAGATTTGAATGGCGGATTTAAAAGATCTAGATTTTTTCGCGAAAGGCAGGTGTATCAAAATTTCGAGAAAGAATTGATTGAAAAACTTAACTATGTAGTAGATAAAGATAGAAGTAATTACAGAAATGCATATCAATTTACTCCAATTGTTCCTACTGTCGGCGAAATGGAAAAAAGTAAACAAGTGGGAACGCTTGTTTATATTCCGGCAGGATTTACGTCAAAGATTTGTCCTAGATGTGGTTGGAGAAAAAGATTGAACATAAAAAATTCAGAAACAAAAGAGAAGATTGCTGGTACAAAAAAAACGAAAGGATTGCTTGAAGAAGCAATGAAAATATTTTACCAAAAAGAAAATGATGTATTTATTTTTGAGTATAAATGGGAGCAAGAATGTAATAGGAATGGAGAGAAAGAGAAGTATAACGGAATAGACAAAGTTTTTTCTAGCGTATCGAGGACTAGATGGGAAAATTCTCGGAAAGCGAATGTCGAATTTATTGATGGGACAGAAAGATCAATTACAGGTTTGTTGAAGAAGTTATTTAAGGACAATCAAATAGTTATTGAAAAAGATATTAATCAGCAACTTATTAAGAGACGAGAGGAATTGAGCCTTGAGTTTTTTCGTAGCATAATTTTCTATTTTAACTTAATTGTACAGATAAGGAACTATGATAGGGAAAAACAAGGGGGCGATGCTGATTATATTCAATGTCCTGCGAAAAAAAATGGGAAACCTTGCATGTTTGATTCGAGAGATACAATGAGTAGCGATTTAAAAGAAATTGTAAATGGTGATGCGAACGGAGCATATAATATAGCAAGAAAAGGATTTATATTATTGACGCGAATCAGAAAGAATCCCAAGAATCCAAATCTATTTTTAAATAACAAGGACTGGGATGAAGCAGCAAGTGATTGGGATAAGTTTGTTAAAGAGAATTGATGGAGGATTATATTCAGATTTCCAAAATAAACGATTTTGTGTTTTGTCCG
>CAZEUY010000043.1:0-4832 GCA_964515525.1 uncultured Candidatus Saccharibacteria bacterium | reverse complement strand
ACATACTTCGCAAAAGAAAATTTTGGAGATGGAATTGTTGAAGGGTTGGAATACTTTGAAGTTAAAAGTTCATAAAGTTATAAAGTCAAAAGTCCGACGCCACAACGCCAGTCGAACTTTATGGACTTTTGCCTTTATGAACTTTCTAACTATTTTATATATTTTCTCACAATTTTATCTGCTTCTAACCTCGCGGAAAAACTATCGTCAAACCTTAATAAGGCGAATGGACCAGGTGAACTGGTATAATCAAAAATGACATCATGCTCACTCTGAGAATCCATTAACCGATAATTTTCTTCTTTATTTCTCCCAACAATTAAAACCCCGTCTCCCACGGCAAACATCCTGCCATGTTTTATAAATTCAACATCATTCGCGGAAAATTCAGAATGGATTTTCATTAACTGCACCATGCGCATGGAAAATCCCGCATCTGTCAAAAGGCATCCTCCCGCTGGAGTTGGATATTCCTGAATGCCAAATTTATTTGCTAAATCCATTTGATCTTTTCGAGATCTACCCGAAATCTCATATAATTTATTTCTATCAATCCACTTTTCTTTTTCAGGAATTGTTTCTGGCAATAATTTAGCTGAAAGCGGACGGACAACGAGCCCTTCTATTTTCGCCTCCTTATCCATTTTCAAAAGTGTCTGTTTGTTTTGAGACATCGGACGTTGTCCTACCACCTCGCCTGTTGCTAAAAAATATGCCTGTTCTTTCTCTAATATCTCTCTCGCTTTTTTTAGCATCAAGATTTTACAATCAATACATGGATTAAGATTTTTCCCATATCCAAATTTCGGATTTTTAAGCATAGTTATAAAATCTTTGGAAATATCTATCCCGTCTTCATATCCAAAAAAAGGAGTCTTAAACTCCACAATTTTGGTGTCTATCCCCTGTTGTTTCATTATCTCAACAGCTAATAGACTATCCAACCCCCTTGATGAAAGACAAAGACATTTCATATTAGTACTTACTTTAGTCCTTTCTATAGAAAGGACTATTTTTATTGCGCTATGATCATAATAGCAAAAAACAAAAATATAAACCCGAACAGCCATCCTACATTACATAATAGTAATCGCACAGCATCTTTTTTCCGCTGTTCTAAATAAAGCCAAACCGGATATCCCAGCACAAGTAGTCCCGTCACCAAAGCCGAAAATACAAATAATAGCAACATTATGGCTGGTCCCCAAATTTTATTGGCTGTTCCAAATAAATTTTCAGCGTTCATCAATAACCATGAAATTCCCAAAATATATAATGTCACCCCACAAGATAACAAAAAACTGATTTTGCACAATTTACATTTTACATCACACGAACATTTACATTTATCCATATTGTTATTTTTAATGTTTAACTTTGTTGCATTTTACGTAACCGCGATAATTCGCAATTAATAATTACTAATTGATCATTGCAAATTGATTCTCGTAGCCCCAAGGAGAATTGAACTCCTGTTCCCAGGATGAAAACCTGATGTCCTAACCACTAGACGATGGGGCCATATTCAATTAACAATTATCAATGTCCAATTATCAATTATGCCGTTAGACGATATTGATCATTGTGCATTGATAGTTGAAACAGACTGTGGACCAGACAGGGGTCGAACCCGCTACCTCCTCGGTGCAAGCGAGGCGCTCTACCAGGTGAGCTACTGGCCCATATACCCAATAAACAATGATCGATTACGACGACCGTCCATTGCTCATTGTTAATTGTATTAACTAAATGCGTGTCCCATGCTTCGTCCTTGCTCCGCTCTTCGAGCTCCGCAGGACTACGCAGGGCATTCTTCTTTTAGCTTCTTCTATATATAGTAGTCATTCATAATATAGAGAACGTGGCTGTGCCATTCGTAGCTCGAAGAGCGAAGAATGGTGCGCGCAGAGGGATTCGAACCCCCGACCATCAGCTTAAAAGGCTGCTGCTCTACCGACTGAGCTATGCGCGCTTTTGATTCCTCTACTGCACCCTATCAAGATAGCACGGTCTTAAGACTTTGTCCATAATGCCATGTAATGCTATTGAATTATAGTACCATCTATGGAATAATAGAGAAATAATAATATAATATCATGGATCAATTCATCATTCAGGGTGGGAAACCACTTAAAGGGACAATTAACATATCGGGAGCTAAAAACGCTATTTTACCTGCAATTGCTACGTCTATTTTAGCGAGCGATGGTATTACTGTTATCAAAAATGTTCCTAATTTAAGCGACATCAGAGTTATGTTGCAATTATTGAATTCGCTAGGAATTAAAACAGGGTTTGATGTTAACAAAAAAACTATTACGATAGATGCTCAAAAAGTTTCCTCTACGACCGCGCCTTATGACATTGTAAAAAAAATAAGAGCATCTTTTTTAGTTCTTGGACCATTATTGGCAAGATTCAAAAATGCCCATGTTTCACTTCCGGGAGGATGCGCGATTGGAGTACGCGGAGTAGATATGCACTTGAATGCCTTAAAAAAACTTGGAGCAGAAATTAGCGATGGGGATGGATATATTTCCGCAAAAACAAAGAAACTAAAAGGCAACGAATTCTATTTCAACATCCCGACACACACTGGAACAGAAAATATTATGATGGCTGCTTGCATGGCGGATGGAGTGACAACATTAGTGAACGCAGCTCGTGAACCTGAAGTGACGGCAATTGCGGATATGTTAAACTCAATGGGAGCAAAAATTTCCGGAGCAGGAACATCTGTTATCAAAATTGAGGGAGTTAAAAAACTTCATGGAACAGAATGGACAGCTCCCCCATCAAGAATTGAAACATGCTTTTTTATTGCCTCAGCTGCAATCACAAGAGGAGAAATTTTAATAAAAAATGCCAACACTAAAAATATTGGGATTGTCCAAAACAAAATGTCACAAATTGGAATAAATATTCAAATAATAGATTCTTCTACAATTAGAGTAAAATGCAAATACAGAGTTAACTCTGTAGATTTCACAACTTGGCCATACCCAGGATTTATGACTGATTTCCAAGCACAGATGATGGCACTACTATCAACTGCAAAAGGAACATCTATTATTAAGGAAACTGTTTTTGAAAACAGATTTATGCATGTCAGCGAACTGAACAGAATGAATGCAGATATTCACGCCACCTATGATCAAGCAATTGTAGTGGGAGTAAATAAATTGGTGGGAGCTAATGTGATGGCGAGTGATTTACAGGGTGGAGCATCTTTAGTTTTGGCTGGTCTTGTAGCAGAGGGAAAAACAACTATAGATCGTGTTTATCATATTGATAGAGGGTATGAATCTATGGAGAAGAAATTGAAAAAATTGGGAGCTAATATTAAAAGGTTTAATCCTGTAAAAAATCAAAATTAATAGGGAGCTTCGGTTTGAAAGCTCCCTTAATAGATTTAATGAATAAGAAAAAGTGGATAAAAATTACAGAATTATAATAAAAGAACCATACACTTCCCTCCTTTGTTCCATCCTTTCAGATTTTCTATGTCATGGACAACCTCAAAGAACTTCACAATAAACATATCGGTAAAAAACAAGGGGGACTCCATCTGAAAGCCCCCCACTGTTGGATCTCTTCTTTTATCTTATCTTTGTCTTCTAGACAATCATAGGCATACCCTCCCTATTCTCTTAGCTCCTTGTGGCTAAAAGAACGTCTATCTATGTGTTCTCTATATGCACATATACTATCAAATATTAATTAATAATGCAAGCAATTATGAATATTTTAGGAATTGAGACATCTTGTGACGAGACAGCTGTTGCGATAATAAGTGCTCAAAATAGCCAAAAATCGCCTGTTTTTCATGTTCTCTCAAACATAGTTTCTAGCCAAGTAGAATTGCATGCAGAATTCGGTGGAGTCGTTCCTAACCTCGCTGCGCGAGAACATGCTAAAAATATGATTCCATGCCTCCAAGAAGCAATAGAAACTGCAAAATTACAGCCTGAACAGATTGATTTAATTGCTGTTACACGAGGACCCGGACTTATCTCTGCCCTACTAGTTGGAACAAGTGCTGCAAAATCTTTGGCTTACGCTTGGCAGAAACCAATCGTTGGTGTTGATCATATCGCTGGACACATTTATGCAAACTGGATAGAAAATCATAACATTGAATTCCCTGTTTTATGTTTAGTTGTTTCTGGCGGACATACGGAGCTTGTTTTAATGAAAGATTATGGAAAGTTTGAATTGGTTGGGAAAACTCGCGACGACGCAGTCGGAGAAGCCTTTGATAAAGCTGCAAGATTATTGGGATTAGGATATCCTGGAGGTCCTATAATATCAAAGATTGCAGAAAATGGAACATCTGGAAAATTTAATTTACCCAGACCGATGATTCATGATAAAAATTTTGATTTCAGTTTTAGTGGATTAAAAACCGCTGTGCGTGAATTAGTTTTGTCTCAAAAAGATATGACAGATTCCGTGCGAGCAGACATCGCAAAAGAATTTCAACAAGCCACAATTGATGTCTTGATTTCTAAAACAGTTAAGGCCTCAGAAAAATATAATCCAAAAACAATTGTTCTAGCCGGCGGTGTTGCTGCAAACAAAGAATTGCGCGAACAATTAGGCACGGCAATCCAACAAAATATGCCAGAAACAAAATATTTAATGCCCTCTATGAAACTTTGTACAGATAATGCTTCTATGATTGCTGTTGCAGGATATTTTGAAAAAGATAAAGCAACAAATGCTCCGTGGGATGTTGAGACGGATGCAAATATAACGATTGCGTAACGGTTGGAAATGGAAATAAAAACGAGATGTTGATAACTTGCCAGCTTTGACAAATTACCAAACAT
>CAZEUY010000042.1:0-4860 GCA_964515525.1 uncultured Candidatus Saccharibacteria bacterium | reverse complement strand
CAGAATGCGCAAGAGATTTATGTTAAAAAAATATTTGAGGATGTTCCAGAAACTTTGCTTGCGGTTAATGTTCTTCTTGGCGTTATTGCGATTTTGTTTGTAGCGTTTTTGATAAATGTTTCAGGGAAGTACAGAGCAAATGTTGCTTTTGCTAAAATTGCTAATAGTGAAACGGAGTATTCAGCGAATGATAAACAGGCGATAATTATCAATGCGACAAAGTTGGATAAGAAAAATTCTCTTTATCCTATTGCATTGACCAGAGTGTATCTTACACAAATCAAGGAGGAAATTAAAAAGGCTCCATCTCAGCAGAGCGCGAATTTGATGAGAGATCTTGCAGAGGCAGTTGTGAACAGCGCAGTGATGGCGACTAAACTTTCTCCAAATAGTGTGAGCGCGTGGGAATTAAGAGGGTCTGTTTATAGAGATATTTATTCAGTAGTAGATGAGGCAGAAAGTGCTATGTTGTCATCGTTTGAGATTGCAATTAAACTGGAACCATTAAATCCAATTCTTTTAACTGAATTGGGAAAAGCATATATTTTAACTGGCGATAATGCATCTGCTCAAGAGGTATTAAACAAAGCTTTGGAATTGAAGAGCGGATATGAGGAGGCGAAAATTCAATTAGCGATCGTGAAAGATAAGACAGGGATGTCTGATGAAGCAATTGGAGAATTGGAAGCGATCTCTAGTCGCAAGCCGGATGATGCGAGAATCTTTTTTGAGACAGGGAGGATATATTTTAATAGTGACAACATTGAAAAAGCGATAGAAAATTTCAAGAAGTCCATCCAAATATTTCCAGAATATTCCAACGCACTTTACAGTTTGGCACTATGCTATACAAAAAATGGTCAGAAGCAAGAAGCGATCAATACGTTTGAAAGAGTGTTGGAATTGAATCCGGGGAGTGGAGATGTTAAAAGTAAAATAGACGAATTGTCACCAATGCAGAACGAATCAACACTAATCACTAATTAACACGAATTACGAATGCGTATTAGTGATTAGTGAACATTCGTTCTACATTAGTGTTGATTCGTTCTTATAACGCTTGACAGAAAATCCCCCCTCGTCTATACTAATATCAGTAAACAGTATAAACACAAAGATTTATTTTTAAGCCTTCTCTTGGCAAGTAAGGAAACCTCTTGAAGAGAAAGTGCTACAATTTAATAACCTAGTATTTTACGAAACTTACGAAACGATTTTAAGGTCGGTTTTTCGTTTTTGTTGTCTTGAACTGTGATTAGAATGATTTGACTGACTACTATGATTACGATGACGTTACCGTCGTATCATAGTCCATCATTTAATCATTTATATCAGAGTTCAAGACAATTACGGCGAGATGGCGTTGTTAAAATGTTTAGATGTTTAAATGAATATGGCTCGAAAATATTTTTCAAAAATTAAAGATGCGCTTCCTTTGCCAGAAGATTTGGTGGAGATACAGAGAAGTTCTTATTATTGGTTTTTAGAAGAAGGACTTAGAGAATTATTTGATGAGATCTCACCGATTGAAGATCGTTCAAAGGAAATAGCTTTAGAATTTTTGGATTACTATTTAGATGAGCCGAAATATGATGAGGAAAAATCAAAAGAAAGAAACACATCTTACGAAGCATCTTTGCGAGTTAATGTTAGATTGACGAATAAAAATACAAAAGAAACACGAGAACAAGAAGTTTACATGGGGGAGTTGCCTTTTCTGACTAAGAGAGGAACTTTTATCGTTAATGGAGTTGAAAGAGTTGTTGTCTCTCAGATTATCAGATCTCCGGGAGTATTTTTTACATGCAATGAAGCAAAAGGTGAAAAATTGTTTGGAGCAAAATTAATTCCAGATCGCGGAGCATGGTTGGAATTTGAAACAGAATCAGATGGGGCAATTTTTGTTCGTGTGGACAGAAAAAGAAAAGTTGCTGTCACATCTCTTTTGAGAGCACTTGGTTATGGGTCAGACAAAGAACTGTTAGAACTTTTTCAAGATGTTGATACACATAAAGACAAGAAATATATTCAGGCGACAATCTTGAAAGACACATCTAAAAATCAATTGCAAGGATACGAAGAAGTTTACAAGCGAATTCGTCCGGGAGATTTAGCGACAGCGGATAATGCTAAACAGATGATTGAATCTATGTTTTTTGACTTTGAAAGATATGATACAGGAAGAGTCGGACGATACAAGATGAACAAAAGATTTAGATTGAATCATCCATTTGATAAGAAATTCAGAGTTTTAAGAGCAGAAGATGTCGTTCTAACGATTAAGAAAATTATTACATTAAACAATACTCCGGGATCACAGCCAGATGATATTGATCAATTATCAAACAGAAGAGTGAAGGCATTGGGAGAATTGGTGCAGACTAAGTTCCGTTTAGGTTTATCCAGAATGGTAAGAAACATCAATGACAGGCTTTCAACGATGGATACATCAACAGCAACTCCTCTTAACGTTATCAACCCAAGGCCGATCGTTGGTGTGATCAAGGAATTTTTCTCATCAAGCCAGCTATCACAATTCATGGATCAATACAATCCTCTTTCAGAGTTGGAACACAAGAGATTACTTAATGCGATGGGACAGGGTGGGCTTTCAAGAGAAAGAGCAGGGTTTGAAGTAAGAGATGTTCACTCGAGTCATTATGGAAGAATCTGCCCAATTGAAACTCCTGAAGGTCCAAATGTTGGATTGGTAGGACATCTTGCTTGCTATGCGAAATTAGACAAGTTTGGTTTTTTGATTACTCCATACAGAAAAGTTAGAAAAGAAGTTGCTAATGATGCGAAAGAGACTGCTGGAAAAATTTTGGGAGAAGATATTTTTAGTGATTCAGAGAAATTATTATTCAAAAAAGGTGAATTTATTACAGATGAAATTAGTAAAGAAATTGCAGAATTAGGAAAAGAAAAAATTAAAATCAGACCTATTGTCACGAAAGAAATAGAATATCTAGATGCATATGACGAAAGTGGGCTCATTATTGCTCACGGTGGGGTGGAGCTTACTGAAGAAAACTATTTTGCATCAGATGATATTGAAGCAAGAGTAAAAGGACAATCAGGAATTGTTAGCCCAGAAAATGTTGACTATATGGATGTTTCCCCAAAGCAATGTATCAGTATGGCAGCCGCATTGATTCCATTTTTGGAAAATGATGAAGGTCACAGAGCTCTCATGGGCTCTAATATGCAGAGACAGGCTGTCGCTTGTATTAAACCACAAGCTCCAATCGTTGGGACAGGAGTTGAGGCGAAAGCTGCTCAAGGTTCTGGTCAAGTTATTATTTCAGATGTAGACGGGGAAATCGTTGAAGTTGATTCTGATCATGTTGTTGTTAAAGAAAAAGGAGCTGTGAAGACTGGTCCAGAAGCAAAGAAATCTTTACATAATTACAAATTGGCAAGTTTTCAGAGATCAAACATGGACACAAGTATCAGTCAGCACCCTATTGTGAAAAAAGGTGATACCGTGAAAAAGGGAGATGTTTTGGCAGACGGGGCGGCGACAGATAAGGGAGAATTGGCGCTTGGGCAGAATTTGGTAGTTGCTTTCATGTCATGGGGAGGATCAAATTTTGAAGATGCTGTGATCATTTCTGAAAAACTTGTGAAAGAAGATAGGTTTAGCTCAATACACATTGAAGACTTTACAGTTGATGTCCGAGACACAAAACTTGGGCCAGAAGTAATCACAAGAGACATCCCAAATGTGGGTGAAGATAGGTTGAAGAATTTGGATGAAGAGGGAATTATCAGAGTAGGGGCAAAAGTAGGAGCTTTAGATATTTTGGTTGGAAAAATTACTCCAAAGGGAGAAGGAAATCTAACTGCCGAAGAAAGATTGTTGAGAGCTCTTTTTGGAGAAAAAGCAAGGGATATCAAAGATACATCTCTATGTTTGCGTTATGGTGAACACGGTGTTGTGGTTGATGTTAAAATATTTTCCAGAGACAAGGGAGATAAACTTTCAAGTGGGATTATTAAAACCATTCAAGTAAGTATTGCTCAATTGAGGAAAATATCTGTTGGAGATAAACTTTCTGGTCGTCATGGAAACAAGGGAGTGATCTCAAAGATATTACGAGAGGAAGATATGCCATACCTTGAAGATGGAACTCCTGTAGATATTATCTTGAACCCATTAGGTATTATCAGCCGATTGAACATCGGACAGACACTTGAAGCTCATTTAGGATGGGCGATGAAAAAACTTGGACAAACAGTGGCAAGCCCTCCTTTGGATGGTGTTCCAGAAAAAATTATTAAGGAACAGTTGGCATTAGCTGGATTTGATACTGATGGGAAGACAACTTTGTTTGATGGACGAACAGGAGAAAAATTTGAACAGAGAGTGACTGTCGGTGTTACATACATGATGAAACTTTGTCACCTTGTTGAAGATAAAATCCACATGAGATCTATTGGTAGATATTCTTTCATCACTCAGCAACCACTTGGAGGGAAAGCACAGCTTGGAGGACAGAGATTTGGAGAAATGGAAGTATGGGCATTAGAAGGATATGGAGCTGCACACTCTTTGCAGGAAATGCTTACTATTAAATCGGATGATGTTCTTGGAAGATCAAAAGCCTACACTTCAATCATTGAAGGAATCCCAATCCAAAATCCAAACATCCCAGAAACATTCAATGTTTTAGTAAATGAATTGAAGTCGCTTAGTATTAATGTTGAATTAAATGATTAATTAATAGTGATTAAAAATTATTTGTTTTGTTAAAGACAGTAGAATTAAGAATTAAGAATTAAGAATTAACAGAAACGACGGAACGATAATTACGATATACTTAATACTTAATACTTAATACTTAATACTTAATACTT
>CAZEUY010000041.1:0-5056 GCA_964515525.1 uncultured Candidatus Saccharibacteria bacterium | reverse complement strand
TTTCTTCCTCCCTGTCACTCATAAAGCGACCGTTTCGCTATGCAATTACATCTGCAATTACATAAAATTATTAAAATTTCAAAAAACTTCCTTCGGTCGCCATAGCTCGCAAGCGAAGGAGACCCCCTCTTTAGCACTCTTGTTTATATCATTTTATCAAATAAAAATCAATCTTTTTAAACACAAAAAAACCGCCATTCAGGCGTTTTAATTATTGTTGTCCGTCGCAACTGTTAACTGAAGACTATTAACTCATAACTGATTATTGAGCGGGTAACGGGGATCGAACCCGTGTTTCTACCTTGGCAAGGTGGTGTAATAGCCACTATACGATACCCGCAAAAATCAGTCTTCAGTTTTCAATTAACAGTTATCAGTTCGGACGACGTCGCAACTGAAAACTGTTAATTGTTAACTGATTGTTGTGGGCGATGAAGGACTCGAACCCTCGACATCTTCGGTGTAAACGAAGCGCTCTAGCCAACTGAGCTAATCGCCCTATATTCAGTCTTCAATTTTCAGTTAACAGTTTTCAGTTGCGTCGTCGGACGTAACTGTTAACTGAAGACTATTAACTGAGAACTGATTATCTGTGCGAACAGAGGGACTTGAACCCTCACGGGAAAATTCCCACAAGCCCCTCAAGCTTGCGCGTCTACCAATTCCGCCACATCCGCAGACGAAGTCAAAAGTCCATAAAGTTAAAAGTTTATAAAGTTCGCTTTCGGCATAGTTGCAATCTTCTAACCTTATATCTCCTAACTTTAAAGATTTTCTTCTTTAGGTACTTCTTTTTCTACTGTTTTTATTGTATTTTTATCTATTTCTGTATTTTCCTGGTTTCCAGTCTCCGTCGGACTTTCAACTTTTGACTTTTGACTTTCTGACTCATGCACATTTTTAAGTCTTGCTTTTTTACCCTTTAATGCTCGCATATAGAAAAGTTTAGACCTTCTGATTCTTGCTTGTTTTAACACTTCAATTTTTTCTATAAATGGAGCCGATAAAGGGAATATTCTTTCTACACCTACTCCAAATGAATCTTTTCTCACAGTAATAGTTGCTGATGTCCCTTGCTTTCTGTGCATAGCAATTACAAGCCCTTGAAAGATCTGGACTCGTTCTTTGTCACCTTCTTTGATTTTTTGATAAACTTTGACTGTTTGCCCAGTTTTAATCTCTGGAACGTCAGTCTTTGCCCTAGATATACTAAATTTATCTATAATTCCTTGCATATTTTTCCTCTACTATTTAATGTCCTTATATTAGCTGAAAAGTTGTTATCCGTCAAATACTGTCGTCTATTGATAGTGCTTAGTAATCGCAACAATTTCAGCTTTATATTTTTCAATAAAAAACAGTGTTCTATACTGTTTATCTAAACGAAAAGAATATATTCCACGCCAATGAGGTTCTAAGAGTTCTGTATGTAAAGATGGATATCTAATATCGTATTCAAATAACTGTTTGGTTTTATTCCATTTACGCCTTAAACTGTGTTTATTTAAATATTCCTCAAGATCTTTCCTAAGCGGTTTAATCTGCATATTACTTAGAATAAGAAGACTTTTTTAACCCATCTTCTAAATCTGTAATAAATTTCGCCGAATATTTACCCGTTGCTTTAAAATCTTCTACAACATTTTCAACTGATCCCCTTAATGGTTCTTTATATATCTTAGTCGCCATGGAACGATAAGCCCTCGCCTGTTTTTTTAGGTTTAGGTACTCTTGTTTAGAAAGAGTAATAGACTCTTTTAATTGTGTTTTTGCGTTATTCATATTAATTTGTCTTTATTACAATTCTGTTTGAATCGTTTTTTTAATAAACTTTTTAATTTCCTCCCATGTAACATCTTTCAACATTCTCGGCATCGGCTCATTATCAGCATCGTCAAAATAATCCAAGCTTTTTAAGATGTGCAACTTATTGTATTCTACATCGGCATACTTCTGATTAAATATCTCTAATAATTCAGATAAAGAAAGTTTTTTTAGGATAAAATACAGATCAATAAAATCTTTTTTACTTCCTCTTGAGGAAATTGCATCAATTTTCATACAAGCAATATCACGATAATCAGCAAGTTTAGCCCCATTCCATTCTATTAAGGGATAAAGCAATTTGTATTTATAGCTAAAGAAACTTAATTTTACTTCATTGAGAATTAAATCAAGTGTATTTTTCTCTTCTGATTCAATTACTGGCTGATTGATTTCTTTTATCTGATTTTTTAATATTTCAGTGTTAAAATCTTTTTGGCTAAACCAATCTAAATCAATGGACTTTCTGTGCCCAAATTGCAAAGCTAAAGCAGTTCCGCCTGCAAGATAGAAATTTTGCACTATCTTCTTTTCTACTAACGTTGAGAGAAGATGCTCTGTTTTTTTGTTGATGACTTCTTGATGCATTTGAATGATTCCAATGGGATATTAAAAATTAAACTCCAAAAATTAGGACTTTTTTTATCTGGATAACTCGTTTTCTGGGCAACATCTTTGATTTTTTCTAGACTATACTGCTTTTTTATCTCTTGATAATCATCTTTGTCACCATAAATTAGGACACGACTAATAAGAAAATCGGCATGCTTTTTATAATCTAAGTCTTCAAATTTCACATCCCAAAATAGCTTTTTATTTAGTTTAATCATGTTATTCCTATATTCTAATTTTACCATTAAAACCACCTTTACAGAAGTCTTGACATTTTATTAGAAACATGCTATACTGTTTTAATAGTTTGGATTCTTTGACAATTTTATTAACTTTATAACATCTTGTCGTAGAGATACGACAGGGGGGAGTGTTATCGTGTTACAAAAAGCTGAAGAAAGTAGAGATATTGCGGTACAACTAATGGAAATAGGGAGACTTTTATTAGAAAAAAGAGGTAAAAAAATTCAGGAAGCAAAACAACAATTAACTTTTTTGTGGGCTCATGCCTCAAAAGAGGATATTGTAAACTTATCCATATTGATGAATATGGATTTAGGTAATTCCAAAACTGATACTGATAAAAATAATCAGTATCAAAATGTTTTAAGTAGAGCTTTTCAAGCAAAGAAACGTTTTACTCGTTAGTTTTTTAAAAAACATCTCAAGACCTGTTTTATACTGTATTCCACAATAGTGTAAGATCTTGAGATTACGACAACAAATACCAATTAGTGGGGATTGGTGGGAGATTATGAGAGAAGAGTTCAAATAGTCGGTTTAGTAGTCGGGCCACCTTGCAAGTTCTGGGGTGGTCTTTTTTTATTTGTTTTTGTTTATTATTGTCGTTTTAATTGAATGATTTGAATAATAGACTATGAAACGACGTCGTCGTAATCATAGTTAGTCATTTAATCAGTTTTAATCACAGTTCAAGACAATTGCATGTTATTCTGCTTGGTTACCCCAGTTATTCAACGACCGACGAGGGCGGCCACAAGGGCGCGCCCCTACAGAATCGATACAACAACAAAAAATCTACGTAGATATCTATGTAGATAAAAGATTCGTGAAGGATTCGTGATTAGTGAATATTTGTCCTACATTAGTGTCCATTCGTTTTGCACAACAAACTCCCTCTCCTCACCATCCAACAACTTAATCCTCAACAACTTTGCATGCAACATGATTCTATTAGAATTATCGTTTTTCGCCATTTGCGATGGCAGGTACTTTTTGTCTCCAACAATTGGACAGCCGATGCTGGCGAGATGGACTCTTATTTGGTGCATCCTGCCTGTGAAAGTTTGGACTTCTAACAATGACATCTCTTTGCCATCCACAATTTTCTTTTCTAAAACTTTATATTTAGTAATCGCTTCTTTGCCAGTTTCATCATCAGAAACCATCTGTTTTATGGGATTATATTTTGATCTTTTGATTCTCCTATCAATTCTTCCGACTTCAGATGGGGGACTACCATAAACCAATGCTATATATTTTTTTGTCACTGTTCTGTTCTTAAACTGATTTTTTAGGTGGTCAAACCCTTTCTGCGTTTTTGCAACAGCCAATACACCCGAAACATCTTTATCAAGCCTGTGAACAATCCCAGGACGTGAAGGATCGTCTCCAACAGACACAATCTCTGGCCATTTTGCTATTAGTCCATCCACCAGACTACGCTGAAGCTTCGTCTGGCAGATTGGTATTTCTGTTTTATACGATGGGCAGGAATGGACAACCAACCCGGCTGGTTTTTCTATGACAGCAACATTATCATCTTCATAAAGAACATTTATCTGTTTGGCAATTTCATGATCTGCATGCAAAACAACTTTGTCAGTTCCAAATTCTGCAATTTTATTAAATACATCCTCATTGAAAGCTATTTCTGTATTTTTAGTAATCTTCTTCCCAGCATCACATTCCACTTTACCATTAACAAAAACACCCTCATTTTCTATTGCCTTTTTTATACTGGCTCTAGATAATTCAGGGTATTTTTTTTGAACAATTTTATCTAAACGTTTTTTAAACTCATCCATGTATTAAATACGTAATTTTATTTAATCTTTTGATACAACACAGACCATACAGATTCTTGTAAAACTAATGTTAACATGGCAAAGAAGATACTAAATGGAATTGCTGGGATTGCAAAAATTAATAATCCTATAGATAATCCTCCACTTCCCATCCCCATTAAAATTACCATTACAAGAGCTATCACAGCCACTGGCAATAATAAAATTGCACAGAGAATGGTATACAAAAAACCTGATACAGTAATAGCTAATATAAATAAAAGTAGGGTTGCCACGATTTTCTTCCAATACATAGTAAATATATCATACGATTCTGAAATTGCTTGAAATATCTTTCTATCATCTAAAATAATTTTCCTCGCTCCCAAAATTTGAATGGAAAGAAACATTAATATAAATGGAACTAAAATTAAGACAGCAAAAATAGTTAATGGGATAGCCACTGTTAATGCGCCATTTTTATATAGCATGTTTAATGGAGTTTTCACTGCAAATATAACTACAAATTCTGCAATTGCAATCATAATATCCAATCCAATAACCTGCCAAAACTTTTCTCGTCCCTTTTTCCA
>CAZEUY010000040.1:3356-5445 GCA_964515525.1 uncultured Candidatus Saccharibacteria bacterium | reverse complement strand
AGCTTGCCTGCAAGGCGTAGCTCGAAGAGCGTAGCCTTGACTTTTTATTAAAAGTATGCTATAATAATAGCGATATTAGAAATGATATCTATGCAGTGGAGGGATAATTATTAATACCACTAAATGTGTAAAAAACTAGCTATTTTACCGATTTTCGGCCTAATAATAGTATTTGTTTTTCCGAAACAGGCTTTAGCCTCTTACTCAGGTCTTAATGGAGACAGTTTAGCATTTAGTCTAAATGAGAATATTAAAATTCAAAATGGTTTCTTAAAGCAGGAAACACGACTTCCTGTTATAGAATCAAAACAGCTAATGCCAGTAATCTGTCCAGAAAACAGAGTTTGTAAGACTTATACGGTTGTCGTCACAGGATATTCAAGTACTGTAGACCAATGTGACGCAGATCCCTTTACCACAGCGTCAATGACGACCGTTCATAGAGGAACGCTTGCAGCCAATTCCCTATCGTTCGGAACAGAAATTATGTTCCCAGACTATTTTGGCAACAGAGTCTTTATAGTTGAGGATAGAATGGCTAAAAGATTTTCAAATCGTATGGATATATGGTTTGAAACAAGAAGCGAAGCTCTCCAGTTTGGAAAACGAACGTTGAAAGTAATGGTATTATCTGATTAAAACAGCCCACCGAGGGCTGTTTTAGATTAACCAAATAATATAGCAGAAAAATTTCAAAGCTCAAATTAAAAATATCAAAGAAATATTAAAGAAAAAATAAAAAAATATTTATAATTTGATATTTTTAATTGCCTTGAAATTTGGATTTTGAAATTTGAGATTTATTTGTATTTGTTCCAATGTTTGTATGTTAGAATGTTAATATGCTAATATGAACGTATGGAAATAAAAAAACTTTTAACGGAATATTTGGAATATCTGGAAATAGAGAAAAATAGATCTCAAAAAACGTTAGAAAATTATAAACATTATTTAGAAAGATTTTTTAAATGGGCAAAAACCGACTCCCCTTCTCAAATTACAGCAGATAAAGTTTGGCAATATCGTCTATACCTCAATAGAATTAAAGATCGTAAAGATGAAGAACTAAAGCAAATTACACAGAACTATCATATAATTGCCTTAAGGGGCTTTTTGAAATATCTATCAAAGAAGAACATCAAATCCTTGCCAGCAGAGCAAGTAGAATTAGGTCAGCAAAATAGGGCGCAGGTAGAATTTCTATTAGAAGATGAGCTGAAAAGGTTATTAGAATCCCCTATTCTTTCTTTGGAAACAGCCAAAGATGACAACGAAATATTGATTGCATTGAGAGACAAAGCTATTCTAGAGCTTCTTTTTTCGTCTGGATTGCGTGTTTCGGAGCTAGTTTCGTTAAATACAGAAGATGTGAATTTTGATCGCGGAGAATTTAGTGTGATGGGAAAAGGGAAAAAGACCAGGGTGGCCTTTTTATCTGAAGATGCAAAAGATGCATTAAAACATTATATTAAAGCAAGGAAAGATATAGAAAAAGCTCTTTTTATTAGATTAAATAAGTTATCTAACACGAATCAAACTGATACATCTAAAAGATTAACAGTAAGAAGTATTCAAAGATTAGTCACCCACTATGCTAAGATAGCAGGAATTGTAAAACATGTGACGCCACATACTATTAGGCATTCATTTGCCACTAATTTACTCTTTAACGGGGCTGATATTCGTTCTGTTCAAACGATGTTGGGACACTCTAATATCGCCACGACGCAGATTTATACACATGTTACTAACAAGCGATTAAAAGATATTCACAAACAATTTCATGGGGGAAAAACGAATTGACACGAAATAGAACAAATAAACACCAACAACAAATAAACACCAATAACGAATTCGTGATTTGTAAACATTCGTTCTATATAAGTGTTGATTTGTCGTTTTATTAGTGGCGGGAGTCGGATTTGAACCGACGACCTCTGGGTTATGAGCCCAACGAGCTACCAAACTGCTCCATCCCGCTATTTTTAGAAGATGATATTGTAAATCCCCTCTTCATTTAGATATTATTAGTTTACAGTATATTGAACAAAAAGTCTACACTCATAACTCATAACTCATAACTCATAAC
>CAZEUY010000040.1:0-3256 GCA_964515525.1 uncultured Candidatus Saccharibacteria bacterium | reverse complement strand
ACTCATAACTCATAACTCATAACTCATAACCTGCAACGAACGATAAATGCGCCATGAGTTACGAGTTATGGGTTACAAGTTATGCGAGATATCTGTGGATAACTGGTGGATAACATCAATTTGGGGTGGATAAAATATCGGATAATCCCCTATTTTGCGCTTAAAATACTGTATTTTAGGGGTGGAAAATTTGAGTATTGACAGAAAGGGTATATTGTATGGTTTACATCACTGTAAGGAATCTGCCTTCGCTGATCCCTTTCGTTAAAAACTATGGCGGTTAAAAAGACTACGGCAAGACAAGACAAAAATCTTTGTTCCTGATAGAAATTACATTAAGGCAAGGCAAAGTTTGCTCCGTATAGGTATTACACGAGTTTTGCAGGCATGGAACAAGTAAAATAAATCAAAAATAACGTTAATTCTGAAAAATTTTACGAAGATAGCAACGTTACTTTTAAAAATATAGAGTTAAAAAATATAAATTTATAAAAAATAAATGAAAACTTCAAAGCAAAAAATTGGAGACATGGGAGAAAATATAGCTGTTCAGTATCTTAAAAAGCATAAGTTTGATATAATTGGTAGAAATTTCAAGTGTTATTGGGGAGAAATAGATATAATAGCTAAATATAAGAATGAAATAGTGTTTATTGAAGTTAAAACAAGGAAGAAAGCGATGGGGGAGCCATATGGCAATCCAGAGGATGCTGTAAATGAAAAGAAACTATCTAATATCAGAACATCCGCAGGAGTGTTTCTAGAAAAAAATAATATGTTAGAAAATATAAATTGGAGAATTGATATTGTTGCAATTAAGATAAATTGGGTAAAAAGAATAGCGCAATTGAAACATATTCCTAATGTATGACAGAAATTTTTACTGACATGTCACTAAAAAACAATGACAGCCACCAACTGCCTATGACAGTTGGTGGCTGTCAGGAAAGACACTAAAAAATGGCTTAAAAAAGCCATAAATGCGACCTTGTTTTACGAAAAGGGCTGTCACTGTAGGCTATCAAAAAGGGGGCTGGTCTGTCCTTTTTGACATAAAATAGACTTTTTTATAAAAGAACACCTTGAAAAAAAGTGTTTGTAAAAAAGATTGATTGTTTTGAAAAAATGATGTAAAATAAATATGTATTGAGATGGAAAAACATCGGGGGCGTGGCGGAACTGGCAGACGCGCTTGCCTTAGGAGCATGTGTCTTATGACGTGGGAGTTCGAATCTCCCCGCCCCCACACTAATCAGTCTTCAGTTAACAGTTTTCAGTTGCGACGATACGACGATTTTACTTTATAATTTTAATTGCTTTGCCGTTTATTAGGGCATCAGCAATTTTTTTATACGCTGAATAGAGGATTCTTTGATAGGTACTTTGAGATGTATTCATTTTTTCTGCTGCTTCTTGCTGATCCATATCGTTAATATGACGTAAACGGTAGGTTTCTAGTTCTTCGGTGGTAAGTTCTACAATTTCAAGATTCCTCATAGGTATCCCTTGAGGCTTAAAATATGTTGTATTTGGGCGAAAATTGATTTTTCTACAAAGTCTTGGTCTTGGCATGATGTTAATAGTTTAATTATTTTGGGATAGATTATTGTTGAAAGAAGGTCGCAAGGCCCCCAAAGGGGGCCTGTTCCAGCGCCTTCTTCTACTTTTCCTGATCCTTTAGAGCGGCTTTTTCTTCACGAATTGCAGCCAATTCTTCTTCAAGCATTTTTTCGTCATTTTCTAGAGAAGCAAGTTCGTTCTTTGGAGATATAAATCTCCTTCCAAAACCGTAACCTCCTCGGCAACCCCATCCTTGTCGCATTCCACCTCCGCAAGAACCAAATCCTCTTCCTGTCATTGGACCTTGTCCTCTTGGACCAGTTTGATCTAATTGTGGCATATTTTTTCACCCCCTTTCTTTTTATTGAAAATATCTATTATGAGTATATACCCATAATAATCAATTGTCAAGTTTTCTTGAGGGGACAGGAGAGCTGTTGATAAAAGTTATAAACAGGTTATCCACAGTTGTTTGAAAATTTTGAGAGAGGGATAGAAAATGCAAATAGAAATAGATAAAGAAAAAGGGCTAAGAAGAACATTCCAAATAAAAGAAATTAAAGGAATAGAAGAGCGTGAGTTAAAGGGAAAGTGGAGAAAAATAAAAGAAGATATATTAGCTGATATAAATATAGGGATGAAAAAGAAAAACGGTATTACATACTATGAGAAGATTATTATCTTTCAAGTATATAGTTTTCGTTTTAATTTTCCTGATGTATATACATTACAGGGATATATTTACAAGGGAAGAGCCTATTTCAATGGTAGAAGCGAGCCATTACCGAGAGGTATTTTTATTATAATAGTTGAAAATAAATATCCAACAGTTAGGTTTGATCTAACTGTTGGACTTGCTGTCCAAGGGTTTATTGTCGAGAAAGTACAAGGTGTAGATGATGATGTTATTTATGATATGGCTAAAAAGCTGTTGATACAACCGTGGAGGTTATTAAAAAAGAAGGTTTGTGTTTGAAGAAATAAAAAGGTCAGCATACAGATTGCTGGCCTTGTTTTTTTGACATGTCGGTCTTGACAGAAATAAAGATAGATGATATGGTGGAGTATTGAATTTAATTGAGAGTAATTGTTTTTTAATCTAAAAAGAGCAGTTTCTCGCTATAGATGGGGGACGGTTCTTTTACAAGTTTAAGGGGATAAAAATGGAATATAATGTAAAAAGAGGGCTTAACATTTTTACAAAAATGATAATCGCTTTCTTAAATCAAAATTATTATAGAGAAGGTCTCTTTTCTGGAACAGATGTTGACGATGAACATTGCGCAGGATATTTTGTTGGGGAAAGTCTTTTCTTGACCATTGTTAAAAAAGGGGAGAAGAAAAAATTTGAATTTAAGTCTTGCGTAAAACTGCCAAAACCATTATTAGAAGATCTACGGCATATGTTAATTTTCTGCGGGTTTGAATCCGTAGAAAAATAAACCCAACATCGCAAATAAATTTGCGACAAAACTTTTAAGGAGGAAGAAGAAATGAGAGTGGATGAAAACAATTTACCATCTGTGAAGAGTATGTTAGAGATTTTTATTTATACCATTCGTAATAATGAAGAATTAAACGAAGTGGCTGAATCTGAAGAAATGGATAACATGTTGAAAGGAGTAAATTCAAATAATGACAAAATATTAGCAAATATTTCGAAAAAATTATTAGAAATAGCTGAAGATATAGAATA
>CAZEUY010000039.1:0-5512 GCA_964515525.1 uncultured Candidatus Saccharibacteria bacterium | reverse complement strand
AACCCTACTACTTTTTTACCTTTATGTCAATATGTGCTATAATACATCTCATGCGAACATCATTCTCAGCTTTAGAAACATACACTCAATGTCCACTGAAATACAAGTTTCAGGAGATTGATAAAATAAGAACACCTAAATCACCTGAGGCGATTTTTGGATCTATAATTCACGGCGTCCTCAAGTTCGTCCACACCCGCCAGCAAAACGAATTCCCAGATTTGCAAAATGCTCTAAAGTTTTTTGAAGATAAATGGACTGTTGCACAAGTTGAAGATGAATACAAAAGAGATTCGTTTTTTAATCAAGGCAAAAACATCATTGAAAAATACTATCATGATAATGATATTACAGCCTCCACCCCCATTGCCACTGAAATGTTTTTTGAGACCCACGTAGAAACTAATAACGAGACTCACACGCTGGCAGGAAAAATTGATAGGGTTGATAAACTTGAGGATGGCAGTTTTGAAATTATAGATTACAAGACCACCAAGTGGCTCCCCTCTCAGGATACCGTGGACGAAAATTTGCAATTAGCAATTTATCAAATGGGGCTCTTAAATCGCTGGCCAAACATTGATACTCCTATTAAAGTAAGTTTGTATTTTCTTTTACATGGAATGAAACTATCAAGTACTAAATCGCCAGATACAAATTCCACCAAAGAAAAAGTCTCAAACATGATTAAAACTATTCAGGAGACGAAAGAGTTCAAACCATTGCCAGGAATCCTTTGTGGATGGTGCGGACATCAAAAGATGTGTCCAATGTTTGCACATAAATTCAAGACGGAAGAAACAAAGGAAGACATTGATATTCAAGCTGTTATGAAAGATTTCTTTGAACTGAAAGGGCAAGAATCAGAAAACAAAAAACAGCTTGCAGAGCTGAAAGATAAAATTAATAAATATTGTGATACTGAAAAAGTTGAAAGAATTTTTGCAGATGATGGTTCTTCAATCACTCGTTCAGCCCAACAACGATTTGGCTACGATTGGGATGTTGTTGAAGGAATTTTGAAAAAAAATAATCAATGGGAAAAAGTCTATTCTCCAGATAAAACCAAATTAAAAGAAATCATGCCAACATTACCATCCGCCGATTTTGAGAGAATAGAAAAGACTAAAAAGATAGAAAGCGAATACACAGTTCTTAAAGTCCAAAGTTAAAAGTTTATAAAGTTCAACGAGACGACGGCAACGGCGAACTTTTGACTTTATGAACTTTCAAACTTTCTAACTATTCTTTACAGTCCCCTGCCATCACCCGTCCCGTCTCCTCCGCTTCTTCTCTTGTATCAAACCAAATTTTGTTATCATCTTTAATCCTATCAACACTTGAACATGTCCAAATATGGTATATATCGCTATTTTTACTTGCAACGAACATCCCATATCGCGGAGTATTTACAGTGGTTGCCACATCATTTTCTGCACTAGCATAAACTGAATTATTAAAATTACTGTCACTATTTTGGCTCTCCTGTATCTTTTCCATAATCAAACTCCCCGCTCCAGATCGTATATTTATAGGTAATTTCCCATTTTCCGCTATACTCATTCTACCAGCAAAAAAAGAGGCTCCAATAGCCAATAAAACCGTCAAAAACACTACTACATGATCTCCCCATTTTCCCCAAAGCTCTTTCATATATATTTCATTGACACCTGTTTATATTTTTGTTATAATGCTTTTTGTAAGTAAAAAGCTATAAATCCGTCGGACTTTATGGACTTTTAACTTTTTAACTTTTGACTATTACGTATGGCACATAAACTAGCTGGAGGTTCGACTAGAAATGGACGAGACTCCGAATCAAAAAGATTAGGCGTAAAATTATTTGAAGGTCAGCCCGTAAAAGCTGGCGGTATTATAATTAAACAAAGAGGGACAAAATTCAGAGCTGGAGAAAATACCAAAATCGGTAAAGACGATACCCTATTCGCAATGAAAGCAGGAATAGTAAAATTCTCAACCAAAAAAGTAACAGCGTTTACAGGGAAGAAGATTTTGAAAAAATTTGTTAATGTCATCTAGTCAAAAGTCTGAAAGTTAAAAGTTTATAAAGTACGTGTTCGGCGTACTTTTGACTTTATAAACTTTTAACTTTCAGACTTTTTTTAATCAATGCGATAAATACTATCTTTTAATACTTGCTTTAACAAACGCTTTGAATAATGGATGAGCATCTAGTGGTCGAGACAGGAATTCTGGATGAAATTGAACCCCCACGAAAAATGGGTGGTTTTTTATTTCAATAATTTCAACGAGATCTTGTTTCGGATTGATTCCAGCTATGGTCAATCCATGCTCTTCCAAAACATCTTTGAAATCGTTGTTAAATTCATAACGATGTCTATGTCGCTCTTCAATCATTCCTTGTTTATATGCTTTTCTTGAGATAGTTCCTTTGTTTAATTTACATGGATATGCTCCCAAACGCATCGTCCCACCATAATTTTTGTTCTTGATTTGTTCTTTCTGTTGTGGGATAAAATCAATAACTGGATATTTTGTCTTTGAATTAATCTCTGTTGAATTTGCCCCTTCCATCCCACAAACATTTCTCGCAAATTCTATAACAGCCATCTGCATTCCCAAACATAATCCCAAAAATGGAATACTATTTTCTCTGGCATATTGGATAGCTAAAATTTTTCCTTCTGTCCCCCTTTTTCCAAATCCCCCCGGGATAATAATGCCATCATAATTTTTCAAATTTTCTACAGATTTAACATTTTTTTCAAAGTCATCCGCGTTGATCCATTCTATTTTCGCCCTCCTCTTATTTGCCCATGCAGCATGTTTTACAGCTTCTATGACCGAAACATACGAATCAGTTAGAACGAAATCTCCTGTTTGAAAATACTTCCCAATAATTCCTATTTTAATTTCTTTACTTGCACTACAATTTTTCATCCCATGTGCCATTTTCCTCCAGTCCTGCATATTAGTCTTTTTAACCCTTAACCCAAGTTTATTTAATATTTTTTTACCTAAATCGTCTTTCTCAAAATTAACAGGAATATCATAAATGGATTCCACATCTGGAGCAGATATAACACTGCTTTCATCTATATTACAGAAAGTTGATATTTTTTCTCTTCTTCTTGAATCTAACGGACATTTAGATCTGCACAAAACAAAATCTGGTTGAATACCCGCGGAGTTCAAAGTTCGCACCGCATATTGAGTCGGTTTGGTTTTCATTTCTCCGATCTTATTAGGAATCGGCAAAAAACTTACCAAAACAAAAAGAACCGCTTTCGGTCTTTTAAGATGTAACATCCTTGCTGCTTCAAGGAAAAGAACGTTCTGATATTCTCCAACAGTCCCACCAATTTCAACAATCACAATATCCGCTTTATCATTTTGCCCCGCTTTTTCTATTCGCCGGATAACTTCTTCTGGAATATGAGGGACAACTTCAACACATTTTCCTTTGTATTCTAAATTTCTCTCTCTATCAATCACTTCTTTGTAAACAGACCCTGTAGTCATGTAATTTGCAGAAAGAATGTTCTGATTCAGAAATCTTTCGTAATTTCCCAAATCCTGATCACACTCTTTCCCATCATGGGTGACAAAAACCTCTCCGTGTTCTACGGGATTCATCGTGCCAGCATCAACATTGATATAGGGATCTATTTTTATCGCTGTCACCCTATAGCCTTTGCTCTGTAAAATTTTAGCGATGGAAGCAACTGCCACCCCCTTTCCCACTCCAGACATCACTCCGCCACTCACAAATATGTATTTGGTCACTCTTCTTTTTTCTCCACTATAATTTTTATTCGCGCCTCCAAACCGTGTTCAAACGTTATCGTCACTTCATGCTCCCCAACTGTTTTAATTGGATTTTCAATCCTAATTTGCTTTTTATTAACTTTTACTCCACTTCGTTTCATGGCATCAATAATATCCTTTTCAGAGATGGATCCAAAAAGTTTTTCACTCTCATCATTAGCTTTTGCCTTAATTGTAAATTCCATCCCATCTAAATCATCAACAGCTCCTTCAATATTTTCCAACGCCTTATCTGTCTTTTTTGCCCGCAATTCTTTCTGAAATTCTAAAGCTCTCTCAGCTTCTGGGGTCGCAAGAACAGCCAACTGTTTTGGGAAAAGCATATTGCGCGCATACCCATCGGCAACATTTTTTATATCTCCCGCCTTCCCTATTTTCGGAACATTTTTTGTTAGTATTATTTTCATAATTTCACTATACTTGATTATTTTGCTCCCTGCAAGTCTTCCTGCATCAGCTCTTTTATGGCATTTTCTGCAACAGATAATTGTGGGTCTTCCCCTGCTTCATACTGTTCAAAAGTTAATTCCACATCTATATCCGGCTCCAAACCTTCTTTATTGATACATACCCCTGATGGAGTCAGCCATTTCGCAACGGTCACTTTCAAACTGCTTCCACCCTTGAGATGTTCCAATTCTTGGACAGATCCCTTGCCGTATGTTTTTTGCCCAATTAACAAAATTTTATTGTGATCTCTCAATGCTCCCGCGACAATTTCAGACGCACTTGCACTCCCCTCATTCACCAAAATTACAGATGGATAGTTTTTGAGGATGTTTCCCCCTGAAGCCTTATGTTCTTTTCTCTCCCCATCCGCAAATTCTTCAATCAAAACAACTTCATCTTTATTAACAAATTGACTGCTAATTTCTGTCGCCACTTCAAGATACCCTCCAGGATTATTTCGCATGTCCAAAATCAATCCAACCATCTCCTGCTGAATCGCCTCACTAATCGCTTCCTTAAACTCCCTATCTGCATCCGCACTAAACTGATAAAAATGAATTAAAGCTATTTTATTTTCCAACATCTCCCATCTCAAACTTGGAACATCTATAGTCCCCCTTGTAATGGTAATTTCCTCAGAATGATCAACCCCCTTGTGAATAACTGTAAGTGTCACATCTGTATTTTTTGGTCCTCTAATACGATCAATAATGTCATCCAATGGCAAATCAATAACTACCTCATCATCCACCTTTAATATCCTATCCCCAGACATCACTCCTGCCCCTTCAGCAGGCATTCCAGCAAGCGGAGCTATGATGACAGGGAAATTGTCTCTTACCCCTATTTCTGCCCCTATACCCTCAAAACTCCCCGAAATATCCGTCGTAAATTTCTCTGTTTCGTGTGGATCCATAAACACAGTATATGGATCATCTAAAGCGCCCACCATCCCTGCTGTTGCTCCATAGACCATATCCTGAACATTCAAAGATTCTTTCCCCGCAAATTTCTTTTCAACCATCTTCCATGTATCCCAAAACAGACTGAAATCTACCCCATCTGGCTTTTCCGCTTCTTGGTTTATCACAGATGAAACGCTCCCGAATGCATCAATTACTTCACTTCTACCAAGCCAAAACCCAGTAGCAAATGTTACTAATGCAATCATGAATATAAAATACGATTTTATGAAATTTTTAATTGTGTTTTTCATATTTAATAGTATAACAAATTTATTACAAATAATCTA
>CAZEUY010000038.1:2751-5965 GCA_964515525.1 uncultured Candidatus Saccharibacteria bacterium | reverse complement strand
GATGCAGTTTTATTTTGTTTATATGACGGTGTCGTCGTGTAGGGGCGTGCCTTCATGGCCGCCCGCGTAAAAATGTAGCAGATTATTAGGTAATGATGGTTTGCGTGCAAAACACCGACGAACGACGACGAGGGCGGGCGCAAGACCGCGCCCCTACAACGACGGGCGTATGCAATACGCCACTAAAAGACATTTTTGTTGTGTTTTTGGATATTTATGATAATATAGTAATTAGGTATTAGTGAATAGTTACGTCGTAATTGATCATTGATAATTGTACATTGTTCATTGAATCTGGGGGCGTAGCTCAGTTGGTTAGAGCGTCTGCCTGTCACGCAGAAGGTCGCCGGTTCGAGCCCGGTCGTCCCCGCCTACGTTGCCCTTAGGGGCAACTTCGGCGGGCAAGCCCGCCACGTTAGTCGTCACGCAATCGTCATACGAGATGGCCTGCCCTCCGTAGCTTCAGCGAAGGAGGGCCGTTGTAGCTCAGTTGGCAGAGCGCATCCATGGTAAGGATGAGGTCCGCGGTTCAACCCCGCGCAACGGCTCAAAATCAATTGGACATTGTATATTGAATGTGATATAGTAAAATAACTATGAGTATGAACAAAAAACAATTAACAGTAGGATTTATTTTAGTAGTTTTATTGGTGATTGGATACTATGGGCTCAAGGGAAGACAGATCAATGATGATGCAGTTTTAGATGGAGGAACGATTGATAATTTTGAAGAAGATGTAAATAACGGCGAAGATTTAACAATAGCAGACGCTCCTTTAGAAATTGCGTTTGGGTATGTTCAAGAAAATATCACAGAAATTTCTCCAGTAGAAGCTGTCTTGGGCGGGACATGGTATGTGACAAGATTTTGGACAGTAGAAGATGCAAGTGTTGATGAAGATGATGATGCTCAAAGATTTTATGTAGAATATGAGGATGGGCACATCATGAGTAAGATATTGGTGGATATTTTTATAGATGAATTTTCAATCTCGCACGAAGTGAAAGCAGTCTTTGAACCGGGGGAATCGGATTGGAATTTAGTTGATGGAGAAGATTTAGAAGTTGGTAAAGAAGTTTATTTATATGAAAAAGATCCGGGCAGTGAACAATGGGTTAAGAAAAACTAACTATTAAGCGCTGATCTAACGCGGATATCTACGCAGATTAAACGCTGAAACGCGGATTAAATGTAGAAGAAAAAAATATGGCAAAAACACAAGAAAATTTGATAGGGTTAAAATGTTCTGTTTGCAATAGCAGGAATTATTATTCACGCAAGAATAAAAAGACTATTAAAGAAAAATTAGAATTAAACAAATTCTGTAAGAAATGCAGGAAACATACTCCACATAAAGAAATAAAAATTTAGAAATTAAAAAGCCTTCCAAAATTCTGGAGGGCTTTTTGCTGGGGGCTATCTAACCGCTACATCTAATGTAGCGAAATTTTTTGCGGGATGCCTTCTATGAAGGCAACTTGCTGAGTTTTCCCAGCTATCTTATAACTCAGAAAAAAAGAAAAGTCTCTTGGCGTAATTTTTCCAGGTAATCCTATATCAGAATAGTTTTGGAGGATGGTAACGCTCCCTTCTAATTCGGAACAGTTGATATTTTCTCTTTGCCAAAATAAAAAAATATTACTAAACATATTATGCATACTATTTCCCCTGATCTGTTGTAGCTTAACAAAATGTTTATAAAAAGAACTGTTAAAACAATAAATTTAGTATAACACGAAACATCGTTTTTAGCAATTTTTTATTGGCAATCAGAAAACACTATACGGATAATGACTATATGATATAATGTGAATATGAATAAACTAAAGATATTTTTGATTAGCACCGGCATCATTCTCTGTGGATTTGGAATAGTGGTATTCGGATCTTTTTTGCATGTCAGAAATGCAATATACAATGATTTTGGTGCGACAGGAACTGTAAAAGAATTTGTGGTTGCAAGCGGAGAAAATGTAAAAAACATCAGTGAGCAACTTAAAGATGAGAAAATTATTTCAAGCTCCTTTGCTTTTCAATCCTATGTATGGCTAAAAAATGCTGGGACAAAAATTCAGGCAGGTGAATATGAGATTCCTTTAGGAGAAAACATCCCATATGTGGTGGACTTACTTACAGAGGGGAAAGTTAAAGACAATAGTGTGCAGATTACGATTCCGGAAGGATACAGCTCTCAACTAATCGTTGAGAGAATTTCAAATTTCAAATTTCAAATTTCAAATAAAGATCTGTTGAATATAATCAATATTCCGAATACTGTTTTGAGGAGTAAATACTGGTTTTTGGAGAAGGATAAGGATGGAGAGCCGAAGAGTTTGGAGGGGTATTTGTTTCCAGATACTTACAAGTTTCATGAGGATGCAGATGCGGAAGATGTAATCGGTAAAATGTTGGATAATTTTGAGAATAAAATAGAGCCATTAAAAAGCCAGATTCTTGGGAGTGAAATGACATTGCATAAAATTGTTACTCTGGCTTCTATCGTTGAAAAAGAGGTCGCATCTCAAGAAGACATGAAAATCGTTGCTGGATTGTTTTTGCATAGATTGAGAATTAAAATGCTTTTGCAGTCAGATGCTACAATTAATTTTGTGACTCAAAAAGGGAATCCATCTCCTCTATACAGTGATCTAGAAGTAGATTCTCCATACAACACCTATAAATATGGCGGCTTGCCGCCGGGACCGATTTGTAATCCTGGGTTTAATGCTATTGAGGCAGTATTGAATCCAATAGATACAGATTATTTGTATTTTTTAACTCCAGTAGATCGTCCGACAGTGTTTTCAAGGACTTTGGCGGAGCATGAGGCGAGTGCGCGGAAATGGTTAAGATAGTAAAAACGAATGGACACGAATGTAGAACGAATATACACTAATCACGAATGTGACGGTGTCTGAACCCTGTCTCGACGAGCCAAGGCGGACTGGATTAAGTAGGATTTGAAAGATTTACAGGATTCAGGATTACGGGATTTCTTTTTCCCTGTCATTGCGAACCGCAGTGAAGCAAACTCGTAACTATGCAAAAATAATGTGTGATACAAATAAAATTTTGTGTTATACGAATAAAATTTAAAGAGTATAAATAAATGATTGATCACGAAATATTCTCAGAAAGTAATCAGAAACTAATGAAAAAAATATGGGATGACAATGGAGAACAACCAATTTCTTTTCTTATGAGTGTGACTGA
>CAZEUY010000038.1:0-2651 GCA_964515525.1 uncultured Candidatus Saccharibacteria bacterium | reverse complement strand
TTTTGCCAGATAGTTTTGCAAGATGTTTAAATTTGTTGAAGCAATTAAAAAAAGATCAGAACAATAAAAAATCAACAAATGAATGCTTTAGGGTTAACCTTCCTGGAAAGTTTGGCATGATGATATATAAAGACAAAAACTTTTTTAAGAAGTTTTATGAATATGAACAAAAATATTATGAAAAATATTATCCTGAATATAAAGGACAATATTTTTATGAACCTGTTGACTTTACTAAATATAGGAATGTGGGCGAGGATTGGCTAGAAACAGTAAATAGTTTAGATGATAAATGGTTTAAATTTGCTGAAGAAATAAATGGGGTAAGGAATAACGCTGTCCACAGATTTAGTGAAAAAGAAATATTCAATAAGTTTGATTTACATGGTTCAGATCTTTTGACTCAACTTAAAGAAAAATGTAAAGAATATCTTAAGGCTATCTTGAGATTAAAAGATCAAAAGAGTAATAAGTAAGTTTTTTTATTTGACATTTTTAAGTGATGTGATACAATGCAAACACTGTAGACAGTAGGCGATCAATAAGACCTACCGAAGTAATTAAACCAGTTTTTGGTTTTATAATTCTGCAGTAATGCAGATTTTTAATTTATATATAAACATGGCTATTACAAAAGAAAAAAAGCAACAGGTAGTAGATGCTCTTGCGGAGCAGATAAAAGACGCTAAATCAGCAGTTTTACTTGATTTTAAGGGAACTACAGTTAGCGATTTGGAAGATGTTAGAAACGAATTAAGACAGTCACAGGCAAGTATGAAAGTTATAAAGAAAACGCTTATTAAGTTAGCTTTACAGAATGCAGGGATGAATGTTGAAAATATGCCAGTTTTGGAAGGTGAAATTGCGATGGCTTTTGGAAAAGAAAGTGAAATTGATGCTCCAAAAGTAATTGGAAATGCTGTAAAAAGCAAAAAGACAATGAAGATTCTAGGCGGATTGATGGAAGATAAATTTCTTAGCGTTCAAGAAGTGATAGCATTATCAATACTACCTACAAGAGAACAATTACTTGGAATGTTTGTTGGAACAATTGCAGCACCAGTGAATAATTTGGTATGGGGATTGCAAGATGTGGCAGGGAGATTTGTTAGGGTTTTAGATGCAGTTAAAGATAGTAAACAATAATTAACGAGTAAATTAAAAATTAAAAAATCCAAAGTTCAAAGGAACGTCAAAACTAAATGAAAAATATTTAGCATTTGATATTTTTAATTCCTTTTTAATTTGTTATTTGGATTTTGAAATTTCTTAGTTATTATCTATATCATATTTTATAAACTAATTAATTTAATAATAAGGAAAAATATATGTCAGAAGAAAAGAAGCAAGACGAAAAAAAGGAAGTTCAAGTTCCTGAAAAATTCCAAGATTTAGTTAAAAAAATTGAGGAATTAAGTGTTCTAGATCTATCAGAACTTGTAAAAGTTCTTGAAGAAAAATTTGGTGTTTCTGCTCAGCCAGCTGCTGTTGCCGTTGCAGCTCCTGCTGCAGGTGCGGGAGAAAGCGCTGCAGAAGAGAAATCTGAATTTGATGTAGAACTTGCTGCTACGGGTGAATCCAAAATTGCCGTAATTAAGGCAGTTAAGGAAATCACTGGAGTTGGTCTTAAAGATGCGAAAGACATCGTTGAAGGCGCTCCTAAAGTTATCAAAGAAAAAGTTGCAAAGGCAGATGCTGAAGAAATGAAGAAAAAGCTTGAAGAAGCAGGGGCGACAGTAAATTTGAAATAAACGGATTTTCACGGATGTGAAACGGATGTTCGCCCGCCTACGCCAAAGGCTACGGCGAGGCACGGCGGATCACGGATACGACAAAATTTAGTGATTATAAAAATACAGAGTTAACTCTGTATTTTTATTTTGCGGTGTTTCACCCGCGTCGTGTAGGGGCGCGCCCTTGCGGCCGCCCTCGTTGGTTGCGACGAACGACGACGCGGGTTCAAGATATTGAACCCCTACATAGTTAAAGCCTCATAAATGAGGCTGACGGGAATTGGCTTGACAATCAACCTCTTTTCCGCGATACTATGTGAATAATACATTTGAGTATTATTTAAGTTACAAAGGTTTGTAAACTGTACTTTTATAAATAAGGAGGATATAAGAATGAGTCAAAAAATGATACGGAAAGAAATGTCACAAAAAATAAACGAACAAGATTTTATAGTCTTGAAAAGAGATCTAAGTTTTACTTTTGCAATGCCCGAGTCATGTGTATGGGACTTTATAAGGGAATTTGGTGAGAAATTTCCTAAGATAGGATTAGAGAATAAAGAAACTTTTAGGCAAGTTGATAGTTATAAAAAAGGAAATGAATTTTTTGGATGGATAATTAGGATAACCGTCGATGAAAATTCTACGAAACAAGATTTTTCGAGATTTATAAAAAAATTTATCCGAGAGAAAAATCTTAATACAGGACCAAATTTTTCTCTTTATAGTTAATTCTATCGTGAGAAACAGAGTAGTTGAGTCGTTGGATTATAAAGTATTATCCATCGGCTCTTTTCATTTTGAGAAATATTTAAATAAAAAGGGCGTATCGTATAAATTTATCATCGTTTATGTAGGCACGTCTTTACGGACGACGTCGTCGGTTGCGACGACGATCGAACGACGATCGAACGACGA
>CAZEUY010000037.1:0-6151 GCA_964515525.1 uncultured Candidatus Saccharibacteria bacterium | reverse complement strand
TTGTCAAGTTTTGTCGTGGGTTACAAGTTTCAAGTTATAAGTTATAAGTTCCAAGTATTTATATGAAGATTAAATTATACAATCAAGAAGGGAAAGAGCTTAAGGATATAGATATTCCGGAAGATCTTTTTGGTTTGAAAATTAATCACGATCTTTTACATCAGACTTATCTTGCACAGAAAAACAATAGTAGAGATGCGATTGCAAATACGAAAACTCGAAGTGAGGTAAGAGGGGGCGGGAAGAAACCATGGAAGCAGAAAGGAACTGGACGAGCGCGAGTGAGTTCAATTCGTTCTCCACTTTGGAGAGGCGGAGGCATCACTTTTGGTCCAACTAATGAAAGAAATTTTTCTCAGAAAATTAATAAAAAGATGAAGAGAAAAGCTATTTTAATGGCATTATCTTCTAAAGTTGGTTCAAATGAATTAACAGTTATTGATAACATTGTATTAGTAGATGCTAAAACGAAGTTGGCGAAAGATATTATGGGGAAACTTTCCGTAAAAGAGAAGACTCTTATCGTTCAGCCTGTTTGCAATGATGTAATTCAAAGATCATTCAGGAATATCCCAAAGGTGAAAACCATTTTAGCAAACTCATTAAATGTAGCAGATCTATTAGAATACAAGAAATTAATTATTATGGAAGAAGCGATTGCTGTAATACGACAGATTTTCACAGATGAGAAACAGATGCTCACAGATCACGGATATAACGACGAGGGCAACCACAAGGGTGTGCCCCTACAATAATATAAAATTATGGGAATTTTTAATAAGGACAAAAAGGATGAGAAGGGGAAGAAAACTGATGTGAAAAGTCAGGATCCTTCTGCACAACTCAAAGCTAAAAAGGCTGTTAACATAGAAACTGCTAAAAGTATTTTTATTGAAAAAAACATCATTAGACCATGGGTATCTGAAAAATCTAATTTAATGAATGAAGAAAGTAAATATGTTTTTAAGGTTGCATTGAAGACTTCCAAGAATGCTGTAAAAGATGCGATTCAATCACTATATGGTTTAAATGTTGTGAAGGTAAATGTAGTTAACATTGCTGGAAAACCTAAACGATCTAAGAATGGTATTACTCATAGATCAAAATACAAGAAAGCGATAGTTACCCTTGAAAAAGGTCAAAAGATAGAAGCCCTCGTCTTGTAGCTCAAAACTTGTAACTCATAACCCATAACATGCGACGTAGATGTTGGGTGGGTTATAAGTTTCAGGTTTTAGGTTATGAGTTATGCGTTCTAAGTTCTAAGAATTTATATGATAAAGAAATATAAGCCAACAAGTCCGGGAAGAAGAGGAATGTCAGTAGTTGACAAGACTTCGCTTGCAAAAAAACCGGCAGGAAAAGCTCTTATTAAAGGTAAATCTAAGCGAGCTGGACGAGGAAGACAGTCTGGAAAAATTACAACAAGACATCAAGGTGGAGGAGTAAAGCAGAAATACAGAGTGATTGATTTCAAAATAAATAAATATGATATTCCAGCTAAAGTTGATTCTCTTGAATATGATCCAAATAGATCTTCTTTTATCGCATTGTTGAATTATGCTGATGGAGAAAAAAGGTATGTTTTAGCAGTGGAAGGAATGAAAGAAGGAGATACAATTATTTCTAGTTTAGGCGAGATTGAAGCCAAGATAGGGAATAGAGGGACACTTAAAAATATCCCTCAAGGAGCTGTGATTTCAAACATTGAATTGAAGATAGGAAAAGGTGGACAGATTGTTAGATCGGCTGGATCATCAGGACAAATACTTGCAAAAGAAGGAAAATATGTTAATGTTCAATTGGCATCAGGTGAAATTAGAAAAGTTCTTAATGAATGTTCTGCCACGATAGGACAAGTAAGTAATACTGATCATAAGAATGTTGTAATAGGAAAAGCTGGAAAAGCAAGATATCTTAATCAGCGCCCAGAAGTTAGAGGATCAGTTATGAACCCTGTTGACCATCCACACGGTGGAGGAGAAGGAAAACAGAAGATTGGGTTGAGAGGCGGTCCGAAAACTCCATGGGGTAAGCGTGCTATGGGATTGAAGACGAGAAAGAAGAAAAAGCAGTCCAGCAAGTATATTATTAAAGGTAGAAAGCGTAAGTAAAACGAATTAACACGGATGTAGAACGGATGCTCACGAATCACAGATATAACGAAATAATAATTAATAGTTAATAAGAATGTCAAGAAGTTTAAAGAAAGGTCCATATGTTAATGAAAAGCTCTTAGAAAAAGTGCGAAGATTGAAATTGGGAGATAAGACCGTTATCAAGACATGGGCAAGAAGTTCAACGATTTCTCCTGAGATGGTAGGTTTTACTTTCGGTGTTCATAATGGCAAAGACCACATCCCTGTATTTGTTGCAGAAGATATGGTTGGGCATAAGCTTGGTGAATTTTCTCCAACAAGAAAGTTTATCAATCATGGTGGTAAGAAGGCTAAGGAAGGAGCAAAGAAATAATGGAAGTCAGAGCCCAATTAAAAAGTTTAAGAACATCTCCTCGTAAAGTTCGTTTGGTAGCAAGCGTTATTAGAGGGTTATCTGTTCAAGATGCGAGGAAGCAATTGGAAGTTTTGGTAAAACGTTCTTCGGCCCCAATGTTGAAATTATTAAATTCTGCTGTTGCAAATGCTGAAAATAATTTTAAGATGACGGGATCAAATCTTTTTGTTTCAGAGATATTTGTAGATGAAGGGGCGACTTTCAAAAGATGGATGCCAAGAGCTATGGGAAGAGCTACAGAAATTCTAAAAAGAACATCACATGTTACGATTGTATTAGCACAGACCAACACAGATGATGCGACACAAATTAGTACAGATGTAGACGCAACACAGATAAATAAAGATGTGAAGAAGAAAGTGAAGGCTCATAAACAGGGTATATCTGTTAAAACTGCACAAGCTGTGCAGGCTGGAAACGCAAAGATTAAAGCAGGTAGCGAAGGCTCTAAGAAAAAATTTCAAAGAAGGAAAGTAATATAATATGGGACAGAAAGTAAATCCAATTGCATTTAGATTAGGTATCAATAAGGAATGGAGTTCCAAGTGGTTTTCTGGTAAAGATTATGCGAAATTCCTTGAGGAAGATGCTAAGATCAGAAAATTTATTATGAAGGAATTTGCCAAGATGGCAATAGAAAAGGTTATAATTGAAAGATTTGCGAACAAGATTGTAATCAGCATTTTTTCTGGAAGACCGGGAATGATCATCGGACGAGGAGGAGCTGGAGCGGAAGAATTGAAAGACAGAGTCAAGAAACTAATTAACAGAAAGGTAGTAGTAGAAATCAATATCATGGAAGTTAAAGAACCTCAGATTAGTGCTCCATTGGTTGCAGATAATATTGTTTCTCAGCTTGAAAAGAGAGTAGCCTTTAGAAGAGTAATGAAACAAGCGATAGAAAGTGTTATGCAGAGTAATAAAGTAAAGGGAATTAAAGTGATGATTTCAGGTAGATTGAATGGAGCAGAGATGTCTAGGACAGAAACTCAATTACAAGGTAAAATTCCTTTGCATACATTAAGAGCAGATATAGATTATACATTAAAAGAAGCACACACTACTTATGGGATTATTGGCGTGAAAGTGTGGATTTATAAAGGAGAAATTTTTTAAATCATATGTTAACTCCAAAGAAGACAAAATACAGGAAATCTCAGAAACGCAGTGTTTCAGGGAAAGCAAAAGGCGGAACAAAGGTGAGCTTTGGGGATTTTGGTTTACAGGCAGTAGGAGCTTGCAAGATGTCATCTGCTCAAATAGAATCTGCTAGAAGAACTATTACAAGATTTGTGCAAAGAGGCGGAAAACTTTGGATTCGTGTATTTCCTGACAGTCCGGTGACAAAGCATGGAGAAGGAATGAAATTAGGGAAAGGGAAGGGAGCAGTTGATCACTATGTTGCTATAGTAAAATCTGGTAGAGTTATATTTGAAATGTCTGGAGTACAGAGAGATGTAGCGAAGAGAGCATTAGAATTAGCATCTTTCAAACTCCCGATTAAGACCAAATTTGTAGAAAGGACACTATGAGTTTTGAAATGGACAATTTTAGAAAGAAAGACATAACGGATCTATCTCAAGATTTGTTCAAAAGACACGAGCAGCTAAGGAAGATTAGATTTGACATGGCGAGCAATCAGGTGAAGAATGTTAAAGAGATTAAAGCAGTAAAGAAAGAAATTGCCCAAATTTTAACAGAGTTAAGTACAAGGAAAAATCATGGAGAATAAAAGCTATAAGCGAAAATTCAGAGGAGTAGTTGTCAGCAATAAGACTGATAAGACTGTTGTTGTAGAAACCAAGAGACTGAAAACTCATAAAAAATATGGTAAGAAAATCAGTATTTCTAAGAAATTTATGGCACATGATGAGAAGAATGAATGTAAAATAGGAGATGTTGTTGAAATAGAAGAGACAAGGCCGATATCCAAACGTAAATGCTGGGAAATTAAGTCCATAAAGTCAAAAGTCGAAGGTCAAAAGGACAACGAAACGACGGCTGAGACAAATGACGGACTTTAGACTTTATAACTTTTGACTTTTTAACTTAATTGTATGATACAAGCAGGAACAAAATTGAATGTAGCGGATAACTCTGGAGCCAAGTTGGTCAAGTGTTTTAAGGTGCTCGGAGGATCAAAGAGACGATATGCTAGCATTGGAGATGTGGTAGTTGTTTCTGTTAAAGAAGCTGAACCGAGGAAGCAAGTTAAAAAGGGTGAAGTGCACAGAGCAATCATTGTAAGGCAGAGACAAGCTTTTAGACGGGCAGATGGTTCATATATTCGTTTTGATGATAATGCTGCAGTAATTGTAGAAAAGGGGAAGAATGAACCTAAAGGTGGTAGAATTTTTGGACCTGTTGCAAGAGAGTTACGTGCTAAAGGATGTCAGAAAATAATTTCATTAGCTCCGGAGGTATTATGATAATCAAGAAAAATGATAATGTAATGGTGGTTGCTGGGAAAGACAAGGGAAAGACGGGCAAAGTAATTAAGTCAATTATTAGCAATGAAAAAGTTGTTGTTGACAAGGTTAATATAGCAAAGAAGCATGTGAAATCACAGTATGAAGGGAAAAAAGGTGAAATTATAGAAAAGCCGATGCCTATCCATATTTCCAATGTTAAGCTGATTTGTCCGAAATGCGGGAAACCGACGAGGGTGGCATTCAAACGAACAGAAGCTGGTAAGGGTGTTCGTGTTTGTAAAAAATGTAAAGAGGATATTAACGAATAATTAAGAATTAAGTCAGCCCGAGGCTGATCACCCTGCGGGGTGAAATAATTTCGTCGGACTTTATGGACTTTCGACTTTATAAACTTTTAACTCATTATGAATAGATTACAAGAACAATATAATAAAGAAATTATTCCTGCATTGGCTAAGGATCTTAAACGTAAGTCTGTCATGAATGTTCCGAAACTTGAAAAGATTGTTGTGAATGCTGGAATCGGAAGAATCTTCAAAGAAGCTCCAAAAGTGAAAGCAATAGAAAGTCAATTTGGGGCCATTACTGGTCAGAAAGCTGTAATTATGAAAGCGAAAAAATCAGTTGCTGGTTTTAAGATTAGAGAAGGAATGCCAATTGGAATAAAGGTTACTTTAAGAAAAGATAGGATGTATGAATTTATAGATAGATTGATCAGTATTGTTCTTCCACGAACAAGAGATTTTTCTGGAATTTCCACCAAGGCGTTTGATAAGAGCGGAAACATCTCCCTAGGGATTAAAGATTGTTCAGTTTTCCCAGAACTTGATAGCAGAGAAGGTGGAGAAAATTTCCCATTGGAAGTGACAATTGTGACGACTGCTCAAAATGATGAAGAAGCTAAGATGTTACTTACTCATTTTGGTTTTCCACTTAAGAAAAATAAGAAATAATATATGGCTAGATTAGCATTAGAAGTAAAAGCTCAAAAGAAACCAAAGTTTTCAACAAGGAAAATAAATCGTTGTTGGAGATGTGGGAGAAAGAGAGGTTACATGAGAGAATTTAATCTGTGTAGAATTTGTTTTAGAGAGCTTGCTAATAAAGGTGAACTACCCGGAATAAAAAAGTCGTCGTGGTAACGGAAACGATCATAACTCATAACTCATAACTCATAACTCATAACTCATAACTCATAACTCATA
>CAZEUY010000036.1:0-6380 GCA_964515525.1 uncultured Candidatus Saccharibacteria bacterium | reverse complement strand
AACACAACGAACGAACGACGCGGGTGGTTCATGAACCACCCCTACAAAAGACAATGTCACGTAGGGGCATATTCACGAATTGCCCGCGTCGTCTCGTCGCATCCGTGATCTGTGTTAATCTGTTTCACATTTGTGTCGATCTGTGTCTATCACAAATCAAATTCAATCAACTCTTCTATTCCCATTTCAAATTTCCCCACAGCTTCCTGCGCTTCTGAAAGACTAATTTTTTCATCTGGGTTATGGACAATTCTATTCCTCACTTTGTGAGCGCTCCAAACTTCATCCAAACTTTGTAATTGTTCTTTCTTTATTGTTTTTAATCTATCTCCCAATGTATTCCCTTTATATCCTATCATCAGCAGAATATTATCAAATATCTTTTCTGCTTCAATCACCGCCATCTTATATTCCGCCTCATGCATAGTCGCAAGCCGTTTTTGAACTTTATTCCATGCTCTCTGTGTCTTCCCCTTTGGCATATCTTTAATCGCAGTTCCTTTATAATATTTTCTGAATCGCTTAACCGGTTCTGATTTTATATATAAGAGAACTATTGCATAAAATAAAATACATGAAAGAAACACGAAAATAATTTTTGTGTAAAATACGATGTCTCTATACAGTTGGGACTGGAAAAATTTTATTACAAAATCTACTGTCCATCCGGGAGATTCTGTTAAAATTTTATGCGGATCAGAATTTTTTATTATTGTTTTTACATCTTGCTCACTCATCTTTTTCCTATAACGTAAAACTCATAACTTGTAACCCATAACTTGTAACGACAATAAATACGTTGTGAGTTATAGGTTATAGGTTATAGGTTTCGTATGCTTGTCCCACTTCTAAAATCTTTTTCTCTCCAAACCAATTTCCTAAAAGTTGAAATCCGATTGGGAGTTCTTTATCAGAATTTTCAGATTTTACAAAACCACAGGGGACAGCAAGGCTCGGTATTCCTGCTAAGCTAGAAGCAGAAAGATACATATCTTCTAAATATGCTTTAATTGGGTCGGATACATGCTCTCCAATTTTATAAGCAACATGTGGAGCAATTGGTGCAAGTAGACAATCAAATTTTTCAAATGCTTTTTTGAAATCATCTTTAATAAGCTCCCTAATTTTTTGAGCTTTAGTATAATATGCATCGTAGTATCCATGCGATAGTGCGAATGTTCCCAAAATAATCCTTCGTTTCGTTTCTTGATGAAATCCTTCTGCTTTACTTTTTGAATAAGTCTCAAAAAGATTTTTAGCGTTTTCACTTCGCTTCCCAAATCTTATCCCATCCATCCTTGAAAGATTTGTACTGGTTTCGCTTGGAGCAATTATATAATAACAAGCAACAGCATATTTCGTATGTGGTAAACTTACTTCACCAATTTCCGCTCCCAATTCTTTTATTTTTTTAATCGCCACATCAATTACATCTCTGACATTTTGATCCATCCCCTCCGCAAAATATTCTTTGGGAATTCCAATTTTAATTCCAGATAAATCTTTTTTATCTAATTGCGAATAATTTTCAATAGGAACATTTACAGAAGAAGCATCATTTTTATCCCATCCAGCGATGTTTTCAAAAATCAATGACACATCCTCCACTGATTGTGCCATCGGTCCGATGACATCGGTTGATGAGGCAAAAGCAATTAGACCATTTCTACTTACTCTCCCGTAAGTTGGTTTCAACGCAGAGATTCCGCACCAGCACGCAGGATGTCTTAATGATCCACCAGTGTCCGAACCCAAAGCGATTGGGCATTGTTTGCTCGCAACAGCAACAGCAGATCCTCCACTTGATCCCCCCGGGACACGTTCTAAGTCCCACGGATTATGCACTGCTCCAAAATCTGAATTTTCATTTCCACCACCATGACCGAAAGAATCACAATTAGTTTTTCCGATAATAATCATTCCTGCTTTTTTCAATTTTTCTATTACATGTGCATCATAAGGAGAGACGTAATTTTCTAGAATTTTTGATCCAGCAGTTGACTTAACCCCTTTGACAACGATATTGTCTTTTATAGCAATCGGAATCCCTTCTAATTGTCCTATTTTCTCCCCTTTCGCAATTTTCGCGTCAACTTTTTTAGCCTGCTCCAACGCTTCTTCTTCACAGATTGTGATAAAAGAATTGAATTTTTTATTAGTATTTTTTATCACATCCAAATACCCATGTACTATTTCAGTACATGTTATTTCTTTGTTTGCCAGTTGATTGTGTAGTTGTTTGATCACTTGTTTTTAATATTTAAATATTTGTCATTTGGATTTTTTTTGAAATTCTTGTCCCGTCGCATGACTTGGGATGAAATTTGAAATTTGAAATTGTTATAATGCTACGACGCGGGTTCAAGATTTTGAACCCCTACATAACTGCTTTCACCTTAACCGCCCCGCCCTCCATCTCCGGAACGTCACCCAATAAAATATCTCTATCAAAATCCCTATCCAAAGATTCCTGATTATCTAATCTGGTCTGTTCTGTGTTACAGCTTTTGGTAACATCCACTGTTATTGCAGACGTATCAATTTCTTTTAATAGCTCGAAGTAGTCCAGCACAGACTGAAGTTGTCCAGCAAAAAGCTCCTCCTCTTTATCTGTGAGTTCTATCCTAGCAAGCTCTGCAATATGTTTTACTAATTCTTTATCCATATATAATATTAATGATGACTATTTTATTCTCAATTATTTAACTTGACATTTATTGTATTATACATTATAATACAAATTAGAAAAGACTTGGGACGCTGCACCGCCTTAACTGGCGTTTAAGCGTCCAGTTTTTTTAAGCATAAATTTTTAATTTCACTATAAGTTAATTCTACGTTTGCCTTTATCTTCTTTTTCATCGTTAAATAACTAATATAATGAGCTCCGGACTTTTTCCCAATATTTCCAATTCTAACATTGGGAATTTTTTTATGGGATTTACTATACATTCTTAAAAATGCTTGCTTAAAGAATTTTTCATATCCAGAATATTCTTCATCAATAACAATTTCTGAAATATTTTTTATTTTTGCATAATTCAAGAGTAAAACTACACTTGAAATAAAAACTAGATAAACAAATAATCTTGGCTGGTTTTGTTTTCTAAAATCTTTTTGCAACTTTCTTTTAGTTTGTCTTTTTATAATAACGGTAAAAACTTTGCTGTTGGACAAACCAATAACAGTGTCTTTGTTAGTTTGTTCTATCTTGTTTGATTGGTCAATCTCTATCCTCATCAAATTATTTTTTCAAATTCACTTTCTCCAATCACTCTTACTCCCAACCCCTCTGCTTTCCCAACCTTACTCCCAGCCTTCTCCCCCGCAACAACAAAATCTGTTTTCTTGCTTACACTATTAGAAACATTTCCTCCCAACGCGTTAATTTTTTCTTTAGCTTCCTCTCTGGACATCCCGCTCAATGTTCCAGTTAAAACAAAAGTTTTCCCATTAAGTTTCTTTAGTTTATCATCATTTCTGGGAATAGACAACCTAATTTCTCTATTCTGAAATTTATTTAGTAGATCTATATTTTCCTCTTTCTGAAACCATTCCTGAATACTCACGCTTACTTTTTCCCCTATTCCTTCAATATCTTTGACATCTTCCGCTGACATTTTTTGTATCATAATTGCCAGTTCTTGAACGGTTATCGTATTTGATATGTTGCTCTGATTACAGCAAATTCTGCTTATTTTTTTTGCCAACAGGTCTGCAATTTTTTCTCCCACAAATCTAATCCCCAGTGCGAATAAAAATTTTCTTAATTCTACTTTCTTGCTTTTCTCTATCGCCTCCATTAAATTCTGTGTCGCTTTTTCAGCAAATCCTTCTAACAACATTAGATCACCTTTTTTCAAATCATAAATATCCGCGATGTCTTTTATCAAACATCGTTCAATTAAATTTTCAACAATCCTATCCCCCATCCCAACTATGTCCATCCCTTTTCTTGAAACAAAATGAATTATTTCTTCACGCTTTTTCGCAAAACATTTTTTATTAGAACATCTTGTAGCCGCTTCTCCTTTTACTCTGACAGATTTTGATCCACAAACTGGACATATTTTTGGCATAACAAATGGATGAGTTTTTTCTGGTCTCATTTTCATCAGCACTT
The DNA here is from genome assembly GCA_964515525.1 of uncultured Candidatus Saccharibacteria bacterium. Lineage (GTDB taxonomy): Bacteria > Patescibacteriota > Minisyncoccia > CAYZDR01 > CAYZDR01 > CAYZDR01. The sequence continues at coordinate 2,257 of CAZEUY010000036.1, read as the reverse complement.
CCACAACTTCTGGGATTATATCTCCAGCCTTTTGTATAATCACAGTGTCTCCAACTCTCACATCTTTCTTCTTAATTTCATCTTCATTGTGAAGAGTTGCTCGAGACACGACCGAACCTGCGACAGTGACTGGTTGCAAATGAGCTACTGGTGTTAAAACTCCTGTTCGCCCTACTTGAAGTTGAATATCTTCAACGATCGTCGCCGCCTGTTCTGCCATAAATTTATACGCGCATGCCCAACGAACATGTTTTGCGGTTGTTCCTAGTCGTTTCTGATAATTAACAGAGTTTACTTTAATCACAATCCCATCTATATTATATGGCAATTTCTCTTTTTGATGTGCTATTTTATCAAAAAAATTCTTTGTTTCCTGAATATTACTACACAGTTTATACTCTGAATTTATCCTCAAACCTAATTTTTTCAAAATTTTCAGTATCTCCTGTTGAGTTTCCGCATCAATCCCACTGCTGACAGAATATACAAACATGTTTAAATCTCTTTCACTAGCAACTTTTGGATCAAGTTGACGAACTGTCCCTGCCGCCGCGTTGCGTGGATTAGCAAACATCTGTCCTTCCAATTTTTCCTGCCTTTGGTTTAATTCTTCAAATGATTTAACCGGCATATATACTTCCCCTCCCACTTCAATATCCACTTTTTCTCTTAATGCCAGTGGAATACTTTTTATTGTCCTCACCGTATGCGTCACATTTTCACCGACGACACCGTCGCCACGTGTGACAGCTTTATCAAGAATTCCGTTCTTATAAATTAAGGACATATTAAGTCCATCAATTTTCAGTTCACAGCTGTATTCAACATCAGAATCTTCTGGTAATTTCAAAAATTTCTTTACTCGTTTATCAAATTCCAATACTTCTTCAAAAGAAAAAACATCATCAAGAGAATATTTTTTCACACCATGTTTAACTTTTTCAAACTTTCCTAATGCCTTTCCTCCCACGCGCTGAGTTGGAGAATCTGAAGTTATGAATTGAGGAAATTGTTTTTCAAGTTTTTCTAATTCATCTTTTAGAGTATCTCTAGCCCCATCGGACATAACTGGATTATCTAAAACATAATAAGCATGATCAGCCTCTTTCAACTGATCTTTCAAAACATTTATCCTCTTTTTCGCTTCTTTAGTTTTCATAGTGTTAATTGCCCGAATGATGTATCCGTGATCTGTGAGCATCTCACCCCGCAGGGTGATCAGCCAGCGGGCTGATGTTTTACATCTGTGTTGATCCGTTTTACCTTACCACACTTTCCCCGGCCATTGTATTTCAACCTGCCTATTCGCCTTTTGATAAGTCCCTCTGGAACGAGCTTTGAAAAAATCTGTTGATGTCACACTCACAGTAAAAGATGCTCCGTTGTCAAAAGTGACAGAATTATATTCTCCAAGAGGAGGAGTCGCTTCGTTTACAACAACATCATATAGCAACTGCTCCATCCCACTTTCCGCAGCATAATATGCCACTGAGGAAAAAGAGACATTTCTGGACAATCTAAAACCGATCGCCACCCATGAAGAAATCGCAAGACCAACGGCAAGGATACCCGATAATATTATCACAGATAACAAGATTGAGATATCAGCATTTAACTTCCGCGACTTTGAAGAAAAATATTTATGGATTTGCTCTTGTTGAAACAGAGGATTGGAAACGAATTTTTTTTGATTCATCTACTTCTCCACTTAAATTAACATAATTAGGATTTTGCAACACAATATGAAAAGTAAGAAAAGGATGTTGCCCATTCAAAATATCATCTCTGACAAAAATTTTAAATTCATCAACTTCAACATCTTCCGACATAATATCTAAAGCACCTGCCACATCATCATCAATAATTTTAATAATTTTATCATTCTCTGTTAAAGTGTATTCTATACATCTTCCATAATGATCTAAAAATTTTAGGGAATCATTATCGCCATTAGTCTCAAAGACATGTTCAGCACTAATACACGAACTGCTACTATCAAAAACGGCCGTTCTAGTTTCCCGAGAGATGGAATCAAAAATATATCTCGCATTATCCTGTAAATTTTGCATATCAGACACTTCAAATTGAACTGCAGTAATTTTTGAAAATGTCGTCAAAATTGTCACTATGACTAAAGAAAATAAAGACACTGCTACCAATATCTCTATGATTGTAAACCCAGTTAGACATTTATTATCTAATGAGATAAGTGATTTTGTTTTTTTCATGATCTCCAATTATATAACCAATTTTCAAT
>CAZEUY010000035.1:2522-6388 GCA_964515525.1 uncultured Candidatus Saccharibacteria bacterium | reverse complement strand
TTTATCAAATTTTATGAAAAAAGATCTTATCGTCAGAAACATAAATGTAAATTTCTTTTCTCAAGAAGAAAAGGATTTTATTTCACTTACAGATATCGCGAGATATAAAAATTCAGATGATCCAAGGTTTGTTGTTCAAAATTGGATGAAAACTCGTTTTACAGTTGAATTTTTGGGTATTTGGGAGATAATAAATAATTCAGGTTTTAACCGTGTCGAATTCGACACGGTTAAAAATGAATCTGGAAGTAATGCTTTTGTTTTAACACCACAAAAGTGGATTAAAACAACAAACGCTGTAGGAATCATTTCAAAAGCGGGACGATATGGTGGCGGTACTTTTGCTCATAAGGATATTGCCTTTGAATTTGCTTCTTGGATTTCAGCAGAGTTTAAACTGTATTTAATTAAAGAATTTCAAAGATTGAAAGAGGAAGAAAATAAACGACTGACTCTTGGGTGGGACTCAAAACGAATGTTAACGAAAGTGAATTATAGAATTCATACAGATGCCATAAAAGAACATATTATTCCGAATATACTTACTAAAAAACAGCAAAATGTTATTTATGCCGATGAGGCTGATATATTAAATGTGGCATTATTTGGGATGACTGCAAAAGATTGGCGGGCAAAGAACAAAAATAAAAAAGGCAATATCCGAGATTATGCCGATGTGAGACAACTTGTTTGTCTTGCGAATTTAGAAAGTTTGAACGCAGAATTTATTAAACAAAAAATATCTCAACCGGAGAGACTACAAAAACTTAATGAGATAGCGATTATTCAAATGAAATCTTTAATTGGAAATAAAACTATTAAAATGTTAAAATAAGCAGTACGGCAAAGGGGTTTTGATTAAAGATTGGAAGCCAAAAGACTAACACCATCCAACTTCTTTTAATTGCTTTTGCAAAACATCTTTATCGTGTCGTGCTTGCCATTCTAATTTACTTGCTTTCTTTGGAATATATGGAAAAATAGAAGTATGACCGAAATTTACAAATTCAATATCTAATTCTGACCTAATTTTGTTGCCATTTACCTCCCAAATATCAATCCCATTAATTTGATCTATTTTTTTGAGATAGATTTTTTTATCTATTTTTTTCATGATTTTTTTGTTTTTTTAATCATCCATGGCAGTATCTGGATAAATAAATTCTTTGTCTTCGTAATTTTTTAACACAATTTTTCCGGGGCTTTTTTCTTTTAAATATTCTGGCAAAAGAGGTATTTTCCCTCCTCCGCCGGGAGCGTCAATTACAAATGTCGGAACTGCTAATCCGGAAGTATACCCGCGTAGATTTTTGTAAATTTCAATTCCACGGCTGACCTTGGTGCGGAAGTGGTTGGTCCCTTTAACAGGATCTGCCTGATAAATATAATAAGGTCTAACACGGATTGATAAAAGCTCTTGCATTAACTCTTTCATAACGGTTGAGTTGTCATTAATGTTTTTCAAAAGGACGGTTTGATTGCCAAGTGGGATGCCCGCGTTGGCTAATAATTCGCAAGCATGTTTGCTCTCAGGAGTGATTTCGGTTGGATGATTAAAATGTGTATTAAGATAAAGTGGGTGGTAGCGTTGTAATATAGTACATAATTTTGGAGTAATTCGTTGAGGTAAAACGCACGGAATGCGTGAACCGATGCGAATGATGGATCGTGGGCGATTACAAATAATTTTATGCACTCTATGAAGTATTCTTTCCAAATCTGTATCATCAAGCATCAGAGGATCTCCCCCTGAAAGGATGACATCCCGAATAATTTTATTATTCTCAATATATGTAAAAGCTTGTTCAATCGCTGGCCAAGTGGGGCGTTTTAAGGGATCTCCCACTTTGCGTTTGCGGGTGCAAAACCGACAATACATCGCACATCGGTTAGAGATGCGAAACAAAACACGATCTGGGTATCGGTGTGTTATCAAATCAGGGACGTTAGGATGTGCTCGTTGTGCGGAATCTTCCAATAATGGATCATCTTCTCCAAAGTCATCTTCCAATTCTGTGATTGTGGGAATACATTGTCTGTAAATAGGATCATCTTTCTCTTTGATAAGAGATAAATAGTATGAATTGATGCGAGCTGGGTAGCGTTCTATAACTGTTCTAATTAAGTTTGCATCAAGGTTAAAACGCTCCGCGATAACTTCTGCTTGAGTCAAACTTGTCTTAAAAATTTGTTTCCAGTCCACCGTAATTTATTATATTTTAATGTTGCAAGGATAATTATATCACAATTGAAAATAAAACAAATAGCCAAACAAAAAAGTTAATATCTCCCCATAATTTATTTACCTAAAAATTGTTTTAACTACATCGTATATTATTTTTGGGCTGAAATATCCTTTGTAAATTGGGCAAACATCTTTATCTAATTGTAGAAGTTTATATACTGCTGTCTGTGCTGATCGGACAGAATATTCAATAGTAAAAACAATGTCTTCTGGCATCTCACAGAATTGTCCAAGGAATGCGAAATTTTCTGATTCTGTTGGAACGACTTGCGGTCTGTCACCATCTTTTCTTGGCATAAACTGGCTTGTGATATAAGGCATCATACACGGAATGCAAGTCGTGGATTTGAGAATTTTTTGTGCTTTATTTTGAAAGCCAAAATGATAACAAAGTTCAAGAAAAAGTTCTTTCCCATTACATTCAGACATTTTTTTGTTGATAAAATTTCCTTTTTTATCTGGGAACAATCCATATCCCCAGCAGACATAAGTGTCTTTAGGCTGATCAAGAAAATATGGCCGATAGGGTATTCCAAGAGTAATAAGCCAGTTAGAATCAGGGAAAGACATCGGTCCTTCTGTTCCCGTTTTCTGTTTAGTGATCTGTTGAATCATATTTAGAAAAGAACGATCATGAGTGGTAATCGTGAAAGAAATCCATTTTGATTTTTCTATATTTCCATTAAAAACAGATGGTTTTCCGAAATTAGAACTTTTCTTTGCGATATTCTCCCAGAGCGTCCAAGATTCTTCTTTCAATTTAGCTGGGTTATCCATAGATCCAATACTAGATCCTGTTGTCATTGAACCAATCGTAAGAAAAACATAATCGTTTTTATCACATTGGATTTCTTTTATCCGTCCCGCGCTCTTAAAATAGATACGATTGATTATTTTTTTCCCATTTTGAATTTTCCCGAATCTAACATTTTCAATTTCACAATTATTTTTGAAATTAACTCCTTGCTTTTTGAGCCAAGACACAGTAGGTGAAATTATGGAATCATATTGGTTATAAGGTGTGATTCTGATTGTTTTCGTGGTGTCAATAACTGGCAAATCTTGAGAGACTCTAAGTAAATATCTTTTGAATTCAATCAAACTGTGCCATTGTTGAAATGAAAAAATAGTGCAAAATTCAATCCAGAAATTAGTTTCAAAAAATGACGGGGTAAAGTGCTCATCAATACGTTTTCCTTCAAGTAATTTTTCGGGGAGAGCCAAAAGTTGGAGAAGCGCTAATTTGTTTTCGTGTCCGATGTTTAATGATCTGGAATTAATTCGGAGTCCTTCTTTAATTAGCCGTGCTTTAGAATGTATTTTAATTTTTTTGTTAAACTTTTTAAATTCATGTAGTAATGTTTTCTGAGGATCTTGCAGAGAGGGGATGGATGAAAACAAATCAAGCGTGCATGAATATATTTTTTCTTCAAGTATTCTAAAGCCACGGGTGCTGTAAAATTTTTTAAAGTTTGAGTTTTGTCCATCTAAACTTCCTCCCAAGTCTTCAGATTTTTCAAATATAGTAATCTGATCTCCAGAAAATTTTCCATCTCTAATTAAAAAGACTGCTCCTGCGAGTGAAGCAATACCACCTCCAACAAAGTATGCTTTAGATTTT
>CAZEUY010000035.1:0-2422 GCA_964515525.1 uncultured Candidatus Saccharibacteria bacterium | reverse complement strand
TTTTTCCTTCCCGCCCTCACCCTATCATTTTCAGTCAAAAATTGTTTTCTTAGACGGATATTATGTGGGGTGATTTCAAGATATTCATCTTCGCTCATCACACTCATCCCTTTTTCAAGAGTTAACACTGTAGGAGGAGTTAAAACGATAGCATCATCAGAACCGGATGCGCGAACATTAGATAACTGCTTTCCTTTAATTGGATTTACCGTCATATCATCTCCCTTTGCGGCATTTCCAATCACCATTCCTTCATATACTTGAGTGGTAGCTCCGATGTACAGCGTACCTCTGTTTTGAAGATTGCATAGAGAGAATCCGAGGGCTTTTCCTGTTGCCATTGAAATCATTGATCCAACATCATGCTTTTTGATATCTCCGGCGTATGGTCTAAAACCGATCACTCTGGAATAAATAATTCCTTCACCCTTGGTATCAACTACGAATTCATTTCTGTATCCGAGCAATCCTCTTGTTGGAATTTCAAAAATAATTTTTGCATGCCCATTTTCTGATGTCATCTCAACTAAATTTCCACGTCTGCTTGAAAGTCTTTTGATGATGCTTCCAGACATGCTTTCGGGAACATTGATTGTCACTTCTTCAAATGGTTCAACTTTTTGCCCATCTTCCTCCTTGATGATTACATGCGGTTGAGATATTTGCATTTCATATCCTTCTCTTCTCATGTTTTCAAGTAAGATTGCGATGTGCATTTCACCTCTACCATAAATTTTGTAAAATTCAATTGCAGAAAAATCAATTTTCAGTCCAACATTAACTTCCAATTCTTTTTCAAGTCTTTCTTTGATTTGTCTGTTCGTCACGAACTTTCCATCCTTTCCTGCGAAAGGGGAATTGTTGACAAATAGGTTTAGAGAGATTGTTGGTTCATCAACATTGATGGCAGGAAGTGCCTCTTGATCTGCATTTTCACAAATGGTTTCACCGATAAAGATGTCTGGCAAACCAGCGATCATAACAATGTCTCCAGCGTCTGCTGAACTTACTTCTTTTCGTGTTAACCCTTCAAATGTAAATAATTTTGAGATTTTGCCTTCACGGATTTTGCCATCAGGATCTTTAATAGTCACTCGTGAAGCATCTTTTATTGTCCCTTCGTAAATTCTTCCGATGGCAAGTCGTCCCAAGAAATTATCATAGGCAAGGTTAAATGGTTGCATTCGCAAAGGTTTCTTCTGCAATTCTTCTCCAGATGCAACTGGAACTTCTTTCAAGATGGTTTCCAATAGCGGGGTCAAATCTTTAGAATCATCATCCGAATGTAGTTTTGCAATCCCATCTCTAGAAATTGCGTAAAGTGTGACGAAATCAAGTTGTTCATCATTTGCTTCCAAGTCAAGAAAAAGTTCATATACCATTTCCTGAACGATATCTGCTTGTGCTGCTGGTTTGTCAATTTTGTTAATCACTACAATTGGCTTTAATCCAAGATCAAGAGATTTTTTCAAAACAAATTTTGTTTGAGGCATCGGTCCCTCTTGTGCATCAACTACTAGAAGAACAGAATCAATAGAACGCAAAACACGTTCAACTTCAGATCCAAAATCTGCGTGTCCTGGTGTGTCAACGATGTTGATCTTCGTATCTGAATAGTAAACAGAAGTATTTTTTGAATAAATTGTTATTCCTCTTTCTTGTTCAAGTGCATTGCTATCCATACTGTCGCCAACTTCTGACATCCCTGTTTGGCGCATAAGAGCGTCGGTCAAAGTAGTTTTGCCGTGATCAACATGAGCGATGATTGCGATGTTTCGTATATCCATAAAAATTAAATCCGCTTTCCATTTTCCATGGAGGCGGAAAAGTTTTTTAAGTAGTTTAATTTATACCCTCTATTTATACTACAAACTTATTAAAATGTCAATTTTTTTAATTTGTAGATTATTAATTTTTGTTATACAATAAGATTATAATCATAATTAAAAAATAAACATATGAAGTATAAACGTTTAGCTATTTCACTTGCTATTCCTCAATTGGCAGGATTAGCAGGTTCGTTTTTTACTGCTCCAGCTATCCAAAGCTGGTATGCAACTTTGCAAAAATCGAGTTTTAGTCCACCCAATTGGCTTTTTGGTCCTGTATGGATCACTCTTTATTTAATGATGGGCGTTAGCATTTACCTAATCTGGAATAAATTAGATGAGCAGAATGCAAGAGGAGTTTTCTGGCTGTTCTGGATACATTTATTTTTCAATGCTACATGGTCAATGATATTTTTTGGGTTACATAATCCTATGCTGGCTTTCATAAATATTGCTATCATTTGGATATTTATTATTGTCTTGATCTTCAAATTTTGGAAGATTAACAAATGGGCAAGTTATCTTCTAGTTCCATATTTTTTCTGGGTCAGCTTTGCTAGTGTACTGAATTATTTTATTTGGTATTTGAATTA
>CAZEUY010000034.1:0-6546 GCA_964515525.1 uncultured Candidatus Saccharibacteria bacterium | reverse complement strand
TCAAGATGGGAAAATGCGTGAGACTGATTGTGCTCATACTGAAGCTCTTTTTGCAAAGAAAAACAAAGCTGTGGGGTATGACAAGAATGCAGTTTCTGCAAAAAAAGGTGGCGGAGTTGCCAAACGTGCGAGAAAGGATTATGAATTACAGACTGGGCAGAAAGTTGTGAGTGGAGATAATTTTTTGGTGGGTAAAAAGAAATGTAAAAAGTTAAAGGCGTAGTAGATATAAAAAAGAACAAAAACATGCCAGAAAAACCTAACAATATAAATTTCCCTACAACAATTAAAGAAAAGTTTGATTATTCTGTTGATATTGATATTACAGGATTGTATGCAATTTCCATATCAGCGCGTGTAAAATCAGGAAAGCAAATCAATACATCAGATGACGAAGATTTACAAATAGAAATAGATGGCAAGAAATTTAGAGAAATCCTGCCAATAGATAAACCACAATACAAGAATATTCCACCAGCGTTTAATGGCAGTAAACTCAAAAACCTTAAAAAGACAGTAATATTTTTCATCTGGCTTGAAAAAGGATCTCATACTATTTTATTGATTCCAGATTGCTCAGCATATATAGAAAATATAGATATAGAAAAGATAGAAGATATTCAGAAGATTACACTCGTAATTAATGAACAAGCAGAAGATGGAGATCGTCGTCCGTGGTTTACTTTTGTTTTAATTGATTTAGTACTAAAAAGTATTACGGCTGATGTAACAGTTAAATGGCGTGGCTTGGATAGTGACGATGTTAAACTCGTTATTAACAATAAAATAAAAAAGAATAATTTATCGTTATTTCATAGAAACTGGCTTTGGTCAGCTAATATTTTAAAAAAATTACTACGACGAGAAAGACAAACAAAATCTTTTAAAGTAAATTCTTTGCCGAGTGTGTGTTATATAGAATTTTGGGCTGATAAAATGCCGGTTTTGCATGGAGTGGAATTGGATTTAGAAGAAAGAGTATCGTCGATATTGGAAAAAGCAAAAGTAGTCTGGGATAGCACTAGATTAAGAAAAGAGCCAAAACTTGTAGATGACAATATTTTAATAGAAGAAATAGAGCAAGGAGAAGAGACGGAGGTGCTAGAAAGAGCTATTAAGGGTGATCGTCCGATTAATGAAAAAGGCATACTATTATCCAGTAATAGATGGCATAGAGTAAAGTACAATATTCAAGAAGGATATATTTATTCTGAAGCATTAGAAATAGATGGCGAAGATCAAAAGACGATACAAAAGATAATTGTTCAAAAAGCAAAAGAAATAGATTTAGATGCTGAAATTTTGTTGGCTTTGGCTCAATGTGAATCACGATTCTTTCCATACACTGTTTCGTATGATGAAAAACTTCCCGAGATTGCTTTCGGTGTAATGCAGATTTCGAAAAAATTATTTATAGATTTAAATAGTTCAGAAAAATCTTTTTACAGTCCGTTTGAAAATATCTTTGATATTGAGAAAAATATACAAGGTGGGATTAAATATTTTGAGTATCTCTATAATGGAAAATATAAGGATGATCCAGATCGACTCAGAAAAACAATTGCTGCATACAATTCTGGACCAGGAAATGTGAGCTTAGATAAATCATTAGATTTAAATTTACATGAAGGGCAAACAAAAAGATTAGTAAATTGTGTACTAAACCATCTTAATAAAGGAACTTTTAAAAATATAATTAAAGAGTTTTTTCCAGTAATGTTATTGGTATCACTTTGCTCTCTTGGGTGGATGCTTGGATCTGTAAAAAAAATTGACAATAAAAATTTAAATATGCAGGCTGATCTGACTTCTACAGAAAATATTGAAATAATAAATGATTTTAATGATACACCTCAACCTAAAATAATTTGGGATAGAAAGAATAGAGCTATAAACTTTTTTGATGAAAACGGGACATTAAAAGGAAACATAGATAGCAGGAGATTGCAATTAGACAGTATGTTTCAAATTCCCATAGATGTTATGAGCGATGATTCAATTCATATAATGGATGATGAAATTATTGAATACCCCAGAAATGTTTTCTATTTTTTAGTAAGTACTTTTTATATGTGTGGTATGCAGAATTGTACATGGTTATTATATAAATATGATATTGAAACCGATTTCTTAAAACTTGTCGATGATGATATATTCGGCGCTTCTATTAGTTTATATCTGAGTCCTGATTTTAATAAGATTGCCACAAGAAGACATGTACATGGAGGGCATTGCAACAGTGGTGAATATGTCAGTGTAATATATTTGTTAAATTCAGAAAAAGTAAAAGTTAATGATTTTAATGAATCCTATCAAACTTCTTATATAAATTCTTTGGAATGGAAAAATAATGATAAAATAGAATTCGAGATTACTTATTCAAGTTGCGAATCTGATTCAGAAAAAGAACCGTTAAAAGAGACTTTAGAGTACGACGTAGAGAATAATGTTATGAAAGAAATTCCAAGTATTTTAATTGGAAACAGTGGTGGAAATTGAATAAACTAAAATAAAAAAGTACATACCTAAGTACATACTTAAGTACGTACTTATTAAAACAAGAAAATTAAAAAGTTAAAAAAGTGATGGCAATTTGTGCATTTCATCGAAATTTATGCTAAAATAAAAATAGAGGTTTAATATAAAAAGGACAAAAATAATCGCGACAATTGGTCCAGCATCTCAATCTGTTGATGTTTTGGAAAAAATGATGGAAGCGGGAATGAATGTCGCTCGGCTTAATTTTTCTCACGGTACCCATTCGCATCATGCGATGCTCATTGGTAATATACGCGAAGCATCAAAAAAGCAAGATAAACCAATTGCGATTATTCAGGATTTGCAGGGAGCGAGAATTAGAATTGGAGATGTTTTAAAAGAGGGGATTTCTGTTGCCAGAGGGGAAAGAGTTATTGTAGTGAGTGATAGTAATATAAAAAAGATTACAAAAAACGGTAGGAAAATAATCCCAATAGTCTACTCTAACCTTGAGAAATTATTGAAAAAAGGCAAAAATATATTTATTGATAATGGACTAATTAAATTAGTTGTTGAGGATACTGGGTCAAACTGTTTGCAATGTGTTTCAGAAAGTGATGGCACTATTTATTCTCACAAGGGCGTCAATCTTCCGTATAGTAAAGTAAATTTACCTGCAATTACAGAAAAAGATATACAAGATATTGATTTTGGCATAGCACATAAAGTGGATTTTATAGCTTTGTCGTTTGCTAGATCGGTAGAGGATGTAAGAAAGTTAAAAAGAATTATTAGATCCAAAGCGGAGAAAGAAAATGCGAAAGATTTTGGGATCATAGCAAAAATTGAGCACCCAGACGCTGTGAAGGATTTTGACAGGATATTGCAGGAAACAGATGCAATTATGATTGCAAGAGGAGATTTGGGGATTGAAATTTCTCCTGAACAAGTTCCATTATTGCAAAAAGAACTAACAGCAGGATGTTTAGCTTCTGCCAAACCAGTAATAGTGGCAACTCACATGTTGGAATCCATGATAGAAAACGCTAATCCAACAAGAGCGGAAGCGAGTGATGTTGCCAATGCTGTCATTGATCATGCGGATGCAGTGATGCTTTCGGGGGAGACTGCAAATGGAGAGTATCCTGTAAAAACGGTGCAAACGATGTCAGCGATAATTCAGGCAACTGAAGAATCCGTTTACGATGATTTGTTAGACAGAGAATACAATTATGGGGATTCGGCCATCGGAACTGCGATCAGTATTTTGGCGGAAGGAATAGGGGCAAAAGCGATCTTAATTATAACGTCAAGTGGGCAAACCGCCAGAATAATTTCCAGATTTCGTCCAGAAGTTCCTATTATCACTGCGACAAAAGATGCATTAGCAATGAGAAAATTGACTTTGAATTGGGGGGTTTTTCCATTTATCGCTCCAACTCTTCGCTCAACAGAACAAATGATTGAACAATCTATTGATATGATCAAGGAGAAAAAAATAGTTGAAAAAGGAGATAAAATCATTATTATTGCAGGGCAGCCATTCTCAGAGTCTAAAAAAACAAGATCAATTAAAATTCATAACATATAAACAATGGAAAATCAAGAATTATTAAAATATATTGAAGACGCTCAAGATCAAGGGTATAGTAAAGAGGAAATTAGAGATACTTTAATGAATGTTGGATGGAGAATTGACGATATTAAAGATGCTTTTAAAATTATTAACGCATCCAATCAGGCTAAATTTTTTGAGGCTGGATCTAAAAAGCAAAAATTTATTATTTTCATCGGTATCGCAGTTGTGGTATTTTTATTCGGTTCCTCCGCCTTCGGCGGATATTACTATTATCAAACGATTCCTACCCGTGCAATTAAAAAAGCTCAAGAGAATTTGGATCATGTGGAATCTGTAAAATATGATGTAATTAGTAGTATTATTATAAAAACAGATGAATACGGTGAAAGTGGGGATATCTCAGCTACTGCACAAGGAGCGTTTGATAAAATAGACAAGGAAGACATCAAGAAATACGTTGACTTAAATGCAAATGTTGGCATGGATGTAGAGACGAGTACTGAGGAGGGTATTGATATATTAACACAGAATTCAGTATTTACAGCGTCATTCAAAACGGTAAATAACATCTCATACGTTAAATTAGATATTCCAATAATGATATCATCGTTCTTGCCATTTTATGACAACATTATAAATAATCAATGGGTTGAATTTGATCAGCAGTCTCTGAAAGAATTTACTAACGACTCTGTCGGTATAGATATCAGTATATCTTCTCAATTATTTGATGAAGCGATAAGTAAATTGAAAGAGTATAATTTATTAGAAGCGGAATATGTGAAAAGCGAAGAGATTAACGGCGTTGAAACAAGACGATTATCTTTTTCTGTAAATGAAGATGAATTAGCGAGATTTTTTGATGATAATTACGAAAGTGGAGAAAATAGTATAGAGACTTTTGATGCAATGAAAGAAATGACAGGTGAATGTTGGATTGGAAAGAAAGATGGGTTTATTTATAGAATAGATGTAAATATGGATTTAGATTATGGAGAATCAGAAGGAATGATAACAATGAAAGCTGAATTTTCTGATTTTAATAAACCGATTAATGTGACAGTACCGGTGGAAACAAAAAAGTATGAAGAATTAAGTATTAAGAATTAAGGGACGATCCGTCTCGACTCGATCCAAGGCGGACGGTTTTGTATGTATGCTCAATACTTAATTCCTAATACTTAATTCTTCGTTGATTTATAGAATTACACTATCTCGTTGCTCCTCGTCTGTTTTTAACGCATAAATATCTCTTCCATATTGACCGACACCAACTTTCTCGGCCTCTCCTTTAAGTATTTTCTCAAACGGTTTACAAGCGAAACATCCATCGTGAGGGCAAGAAAATTTGTTTAATTGTTTCGCAAGTTTTATCTTCTCTGCTATAGCCAAAACTTTTTTGTGGGCTTCTTCAAGATCTGGTAAAGCAACCTCTGTTAAATTATTATCAGTTTCCAAATACCAATAACTTGCCTTTGTCACTTTTCGTTTCTGGCAATTATGAACAAGTAAATAATAAATAGGTAATTGAAGAGATTCATTGTCTTCTTTTTTCTTTCCAGTTTTGAAATCAATGATGTGGACACTATCTGTTTCTGCCATGTATTCCAACCAATCAATTCTTCCGCAGAGCATGATGTTTTGTTCTTCTGAAAGATAGTATTGAGGGAGTTCTGCATTCATTTTGACAGACAGATTTGCGATTGGTCCGGGATTTTTAAAAACTTTTCTTAACATTTCCACTCCGCGATTCTTATATTTGTATTCGCTATCCTTATCAAAAAAACCACCCTTTTTTCCAGATACTTTTTCCCATTCTTCATCAAATCTCACAGGCAGAGGAGTCTCAAAACGGCGATCTTTAGGTAAAGTAGAAAGGAATTCCAAAACACTATGAATAGCTTGCCCTAGAGATAGACTGGGGCTTGCCAATGTCACCTTGTGACCAGTTGATGGGTCTTTGTAGATATTTTTCAAATAGTAAGCTCTTGGACACTGCAAAAAATCGTTGATTGAAGAATGCGAAACCCATGTAGCTGTAAATTTATCAGGCATATACAAATTATAGCCTTTTTCTTTGATTTTGGACAGGTTTTGTGGTAGAATGGTGGTATTCTGGAAGAGTCGCATAGTGGCCGAGTGCGCTCGCTTGGAAAGCGGGTATACCGCAAGGTATCGAGAGTTCGAATCTCTCCTCTTCCGCCTTCGCTCATTGAAGCTAAAGTTTCAATGAGCTACGGCGGACACAGTCCGCCAAATCAAAAAATGTACATTTTAATGTACATTTTTTGATTTTTCTGGTTTTACGCCTTTTTTACGTTTTCTAAAACAATAATGTCGCAATAGGCTCGAAAAAATGTCGCAATTCTGCTTTCAAAATGTCGTGATTAATGATGCGGTATCTTTTATTTCAAGAAGATATTTATTGAGCAGTTTGATGATACTGTAAGTAATTATTTTAATTGAAAAATTGAGATAAGAAAAAATGT
>CAZEUY010000033.1:4418-6664 GCA_964515525.1 uncultured Candidatus Saccharibacteria bacterium | reverse complement strand
TATTGAAGTTGTATCCGGGCTCATTACTTGGAATAACTGGTAATATAATATCTGAACCAGTTTTGTATCCAATATTAAGCTGTCTCTGTCCAGCCATATAGATGTAATCAGACTCTAACCAGATAATATCCGATCCTCTTTCTTTCCTCTGTTCTGTTAATGAGATATTTAATTTCCAATTAGTAAAAAGACCCCAAAGATAAACTGTTCCAACAGGATTTGGGAAAGCACTTTTCCGAATAGCAAACCTAAATTGATTGCCAGCATTTTCCGTTATCCTAAGTGTGTTGAACGATTCCTCTTCCGTCTTACTCCCACAGCCAAAAATCCCGCCAACAAAAACTACTACCAACAAAAATACTAAAACTTTTACATATTGTCTCATTTTTAATCCTCCCTCGGTCTGCCATAGTCATCCGCAAGATGACGAAGGCGACCTTTTCTTGAGACGTTTTTCAAAAAACTATGAATATAATATTCTTCTGATGTAGGAAAATTCCTCCATCATTAAATCATTCTAATCTATTAAAACAATCTAATGATAAAATAATTTCTTTATCCTAAACCTCACCCCCCGCCCCTACTCCTAGACAGGAGAGGGGAGCTATCCCTTGAATACTTATCCTAACTTTGCAGAATAGCTTCCCTCTTCCTGAATAGCCTGTCTCGCCAAGCCAAGGCGGGGAGAGGGATTGAGGGAGAGGTCGTGTCGTCGTATTCGTGATTCGTGAGCATCCGTTCTACATTCGTGTTGATTCGTTCTATACTTCTTATACTTATTCTTACTAACAAAATCTTCAAAACCATAAAGAACCGCTATTAACAATCCTTCTCGCCCATCTAAAAATCCTAATTGCAAGCAATACATGTAAAGAAATCTCCATAGTGGTGAAAATGGAATAAAAAACCAAACATCTTTCACGACTGCTTTGAATGCTAAATAATTGGTAAAAAATTCTTTCCAATCAACTTTAATCCCACGATTTACAATTTTCGTCATATAACGTGCTTGATAAGTACTATAACGATTCAACTTTTCCAAAATCTGTTCCAAATTTCTATCACTCTCATGGATAATATCATTCTTTAATTTCCGCATTTCATGCTTTGGCAAAAGAATGTGTGCGTGGACATTTCTATCTTCATAACGACAAGTTTTTTTGAATAGCCTTACATTGTAAAGAGGGTATCTCCCGCCAAATCGCAACCATTTTCCAAGGAAGTAGTGTCTTCGCGCTATTTCAAATCCTGAAACTTTTTTTAGAATACTTTGCTTTTTCAAAATACTTTTGATCTCGCTTCGCAGTCGGGGAGTAAGTCTTTCGTCTGAATCAATTAGAAGAATCCAATTATTTTTCGCCTGTGGGATTGCCCAATTTTTTTGAGAAGCAGAATAACCATATTTCCTCTGAATGATTTTTACTTTACCACCAAAATCAGTAGCCCCAGTTCGTGTTTTTTGCGCTCCGTTTCGTGTGTTTCGTGTTATAACGTCCAAAGTTTTATCTGTACTAAAAGAATCCACAATTAAAATCTCATCAGCAATATCTTTGATGCTTTCAAGACAGTCTTCGATAATGTCTTCACAGTTATATGTTGGAATTAAAACGGTCAATTTCTCTTTCATACAATTCACATAATTTCTTATTTTGCTTATTAACGTTATATTTCTCATTAACAATTTTCTTGCCATTTACGCCGAACTGTTTGCAAAGTTCTGTGTCTTTTGCTAATTTTATCATTGCCTCAGCTAACTTTTCAGAGTCTCTTTCTGGAACTAAAATTCCACTAACGTTATTTTCAACAATTTCTGGAATACCTGCATGCTTAGTGGCGATAATAGGCAACTCACATGCGAATGCTTCCATGATTGCAGTCGGAATACCTTCTTGATCTCCATTTCTACTTACTACACTCGGCTGAACATAGATATTGTGCGACATGAGAACTTGCATCACTTCTGAATTTAACAATTTGTCAATAAGATTCACTTTAGCAGAAATCCCAAATTTGTCAATAGCTCCGACTAATTTATTCCTTAATGGCCCTTGACCAATTATCGTCAACTCCGCATTCACCCCGCTATCCAAAACCCTCTTAAACGCTTCCAATAAATAAATCTGCCCCTTCTTCTCAACCATCCTCCCCAAACTAATAAACCTCACAGAACCTGTATGTCGTATACTATGTATTTCATGCTCTATATTTCGTTTCATGTATCGTTCGTCGTGAGTTATGAGTTCCGA
>CAZEUY010000033.1:2620-4318 GCA_964515525.1 uncultured Candidatus Saccharibacteria bacterium | reverse complement strand
ACCATCGGAATGTTCGCAAGTTTTTTTAACTTCATGAAATACCACGCATCTGTTCCAAAATGGACATGCAACAATTGTATTTTATTTTCACGAATAACGTTACCGAAATACTCCCCTTCTCTTTTGGGCATTTTTTTAATCAGTCGGAAGAACGTTCCATAGAACGTTCTATGGAACGTTCTTCTATCATCACAAAAAGAAAAGATTTTTATCTCATGAGTTAAATGTGCATTTTCTAATTCACACGTTAAAACAATCGGCTTAACATTTTCCAATTCAAAAATCTGATTTTCTATAAAAACCTCTGAGATGGGAAGAAATTTTGTTCTACAATGCCCTACTATCATACAAATTTACACTAATGCTGAACGAATACTCACTAATCACGAATTCGTGATTAGTGAGTATTCGTTCTATTTCGTGTCCATTCGTATCGCAATCACCATTAATGTCCAGAAGTACACCGCAACAACGGGTACAAATAGAAAATTATTTGTCAGATTCTGTAAAAAGAAACCAAGTGAACTTGCTATAATTCCTGTCATCAACACTTTTGCATCTGGATCACTGATACCATAAAAAATATTCCAAAAACTTTTTGTAATTTCCCAAATAATCCAAAAAATTGCGACAACACCAAATATCCCCAATGTAGCCCATGTCCATAAAAAGAAATTGTGAGGAGTAAGATTTTCCGTTTCAAAAGCAAAGACATTATAATCTATCATGTTTCCAGATAGTTTTTCTAGATATTTGCCCGGACCAACTCCCCATAGAGGGTTCTCTTTAGCAACCAAAACTGCCGATTCCCAGATGGCTACCCTATTCGTCGAATCAATCAAAAATCTTTCCTTAAGCCCTGGCGTAAATATGGCGAATAAAATTGAGAAAAAAATAACAGTCAGAATAAGTTTTTTCTTGCCAAGCATCCATGCAAAAACCAACAAGATGATAACTGCATACATAATACTGGTTCTAGTGTATGTGAGAGATAGACAGATTAATTGAAGAGAGAGAATTAAGGAAAAAACAACTTTTTGCCAGAATTTTTTTGAGATAATGATAAACGCTACAGCAATCGGGATCAACATCACAAGATATGCTCCCAGCAAATTACTTCCGATAAAATTTTCAATAACGGATCCAAATGTTCCGTTAATCCGCCCATTTACTAATCCACTTAAAACTGAATAGTCCCTTTGCGTGGCAATTCCAATGTTGAATGGTCCTTGCCATGAGAAAATGTAAGAGAAAATTCCGAAAATACTTTCTATGACGCTAAAACTGATTAACATGATAAGCATATCTTTTATTTTCTTTCTTGAGTCTAATAAGTTAAACATTATGGTTAGAAAAAGAAGAATCAGAATAAATCTTCCTGAACCTTTACCTATCATTGCAACAAAATCTTTAGCATTTTTTGCATTATAAAGTGCCGAAAAAAGCCCAACTACCGCCAGACATAAGAATGACCAAACAAAACCTTTTGGCAGTTTTTTGTATGTTTTATTTTTCCAATTAAAAAACAGGAAGAGACTTCCTATCAATAGAACAGCTAAAAATAAAACATCATCCGCGCTAAAACCAAACCCATCGATTGGGATGTATGGAATAAAAGCAATCGCCGAGATCAAACCAGCGATTATCCAGAAAACAACCTCTTTAATTGTTGACATTTTATAACCCATAACGTGTAAC
>CAZEUY010000033.1:0-2520 GCA_964515525.1 uncultured Candidatus Saccharibacteria bacterium | reverse complement strand
TAGAACTTAAAACCCATAACTCATAACCCACGATATTTTTATCGTTCGTTATATGTTGCAGGTTTTAGGTTATACGTTACAAGTTATGAGTTATGAGATTATCGTGGCAAATTATCCGGTGGAGTTGGGGAATATTTTGTTTTGAAATCAAATCGATTTGTCTTTTGCAAATTTTGCAGAACATCATGATCTTTTTCTTCATCTCCCCATAGATTTTTTTTCTCATGATCAACTACTAACCCTATCGCAAGCCCTATGATTATTCCCAATAAAGTATTGATCCAGACAATTGAACGAATGGACCCAGATGAAAGAATTGGACCATCAATCAGCTTGGTGACAATACGACTACCTCCACCATGATACTGATCCGCTTTGTTTGCCAACACAAAAGCGATGGCATTGGCAAATTGTTTTGCTTGATTTTTATCCTTATGCAAAACACCTAATTTGATTATTCCTGAATTATTTATTGTCTCTACATCAATCATGGATTCCCAAATTTGCTTTTTATCTTGCAGATCATTGTTAAGTATTTCTGTGTCTAAATCATACCCTGATGCCATCACTCTATCCATAAATGAGGTAGTTTGCACTGCATGCGTAAGAATGTATGAAACCCTTTCGGCAGATTTTGCGGACGCATAAGCGTCGTCTATTTTCCAATTGTTCTGTTTTTGAATCACTAAAATTTCCATATCAGCTCTGTATTTGCAGAAAAATGGAAGAGAAATAGCAAAAAAAACCAATCCACCTAAAATTGTTGCTAAAATTGATATCTTATATCGTTGCACAAATTGAATGTATTTATCCATAATGGTCTCCTTTAATGATTTATATAACCTGAACCCTACACTGTTTACGCAAAATTGTCAATGGCAACGAAGTCTGAAAGTTTTAAAGTCCATAAAGTCAAAAGCACGTCCGCCACCGTCTCGTCGGACTTTCCGCCTCGGCTTGATCGCCGATTCGAGACGGGTCAACTTTTGACTTTATGAACTTTTAGACTAAAAAGAGGCCTCCGTAGAAACCCCTTTTTACCGTCGCATCATGTTCATCCTTTTTATCCTTCTAAATCCTAGTTCAAACACCGTCGTCAATTGCTCATTGATAATTGATCATTGACTAGTAGTCTTCTAACTTCTTCAAATACTGATGATCTCTAATTCTATCTAACGCCTTCGCTTCAATTTGTCTAATTCTTTCACGGGTCACTCCAAATTCCCTTCCAATTTCTTCCAATGTGTGCGTCACTCCATCATCAAGGCCAAAACGCATTTTGAGAATTTTTTGTTCCCTTGGTGAAAGTGTAATCAAAACATCCTTCACATGATCTTCTAACAATTTTCTCCCAGCAGCTTGATTTGGTAAAATGTCATCTGCTGCGGGAATAAAATCTGACAAAGTATTATTGTCTTCACTCTCCCCGATCGGAGTATCCACAGAAATTGTATCTTGGCTAATTTCTATAATATGTCTGACCTTCTCAACACTTATATCCATTTCAATAGCAATTTCTTCGGGCATTGGTTCTCTTCCCAAATCCTGATTCAACCTTCGCTTTATCTGAGTAAATTTATTAATCGTCTCCACCATATGGACTGGGATTCTAATTGTTCTTGATTGATCAGCGATCGCACGAGATATAGATTGTTTAATCCACCATGTTGCGTATGTTGAAAATTTATACCCTTTTGTATAATCAAATTTTTCCACCGCACGGAAAAGACCGATGTTTCCTTCTTGGATTAAATCTAAAAGAGTAAGATTGGAACTCCTCCCAGCGTATTTCTTCGCAATGCTTACGACAAGACGAAGATTAGCCTCGGTCAATCTCTGTTTTGCAGCTTGATCCCCTTTCTCCATTCTTTTCGCAAGAGCAACTTCTTCACTGAAAGACAACAGAGAAACTTTTCCAATTTCCCTTAAATACATTTGAACGGAATCATTAGAGATATTTGACAGAGAAGCATTTTTTTGAGAAGTAGATGTTTCAACTTTTTCTACAGAATCTATCCAATCCTGTGCTTCTTCAACTGTAATCCCTTCATTTTCCAATATCTCATAGAAATTTTCCAAACGATCTATATTTTCTTCGGCATTCGGAAATGCCTGCATAATTTCTGATTCTGTAATAAACCCTCTTTGCCTTCCTTGACTGATAAGATCTTGCTGAATTGTTGATATTTCAGAAGATTCTTTACCTATACTCTTTTTTCCCACGCTTGTCTTCTTTGAAACATCAAATTGCGATGTTTTTTTAACATCTTTTTTAGCAACAGTTTTTCTTGGAGAGGTTTTTGTCTTTGAAGTCACATGAGAACTCTTTTTAGATATTACAGTTTTTTTCGCAGTTATTGTAATTGATTTTTTTACTTTCTTTACAACTATTTTTTTCGCACGTAAAACTGGCTTCTTTTTTTTAATAGAAGACCCGCTACGAACTAATTTCGCCTTTGATGATTTTGTCATTCTCTTTTTTTTCTTCACCATATTATCTTAGAACTCATAACTTGTAAC
>CAZEUY010000032.1:5496-6719 GCA_964515525.1 uncultured Candidatus Saccharibacteria bacterium | reverse complement strand
CCTATCTCTTCACTACTTATCTGCGTCACAATTTTCGTCAACTTATTCGCTCTTGTTGTTGCGACAGTATTGAATTGTTTTTGACAAGCGTTGATTTTCTCTCCTACTTTATAAAACTCATCTCCAAATTTTTGGAATTCCTGTTCAAATTTTTGGATCAAAGCAATCGCTTGATGTAGATTTTCTTGATATCTGAAATTAGAATATGCTTGTTTCACCATCCTTAAAATCGCCGTAAAACTAAAAGGCCCAGCTAATACAACTTTTCTTTGCATTGCATCTTCCCAAATGTCATTCATCTGATCATAGATGAAACTAAAAATCATTTCATTCGGCACAAACAAAATTACAAAATCAACTGTTTTTTCCTCTGGATTTATATAGTCTCTCGTTGTCACTTGTTTAATTTTCTTTTTCACATCTTGCTCAAACTGAACTTTATATCGTTTCTTCTCATCCTGATTATCTGTTTCTATCATTCTCTGCAATGCCTGATAAGGAAATTTTACATCAACATTTATTTTAGTTTTATCTGGCATAAATACGGTAAAATCTGGACGAGTATCTTCTGTTTTCTGTTCTTTGTTGTATTGATAGTCTTGCCCAACAACAAATCCTGCCATTTTCAAAAGATTTTCGGCTACTTGTTCCCCGAATCTTCCACGCAACTGATTATTAGATAAGATCTTTTTTAGATCATCCGTGCTATTTTTCAACTCACCTGTAATTTTTTTATAAGTTTCTAACTCTTGTTTCAGTGCAAAAAACGATGCAGCAGTTTTTTCACCACTTTTTGATAAGTCAATTTTATTTTCCGAAAGCTCTCTACGCAATTCTGAAATTAATTTTTCAATGCTTTGTTTTTTTGTTTCCAGATCTGTTTTAGATTCTAATGCCTGTGATCCAAGTTTTTCTTTAGCCAAAATTAAAAATTGTTCATTTGCATTTTTCAACGCTTCCTGACTTAATCTTCCAAAATGTCCTTCCAAATCCATCTTCATCTGCTCCAACTTCTGCTGATCATCCTGACCATCTTTCGCCATCTTTTTCCAAACCACCGACCCAACAACAAAAACCGCAGCCGAACCTACGAGAACACCTATTATTAAGATTGTTAATTGTTGAAGCATAAGGATATTATAACATGTTTTTACAAAATCTGAAACTCATAACTTAAAACTCATAACGAACAATAAATGCGTCGTGAGTTATGAGTTATGAGT
>CAZEUY010000032.1:1477-5396 GCA_964515525.1 uncultured Candidatus Saccharibacteria bacterium | reverse complement strand
AGTTATGAGTTATGAGTGTTGCAACAACCTTACTTTCATCTTATCAATCACTATCATCTCTGCTCCAATAAATCCTAATATCGCACTCCATTCTAATATACCGATGGCGACTGTTTGTGTGATAGTTTGAATGAATGGAATATAAAGTGCACATATTAGAAATACTAAACTTGCTATAACGGCTCCGTTCAACCAATGGTTGCTAAACATTTTTTTGTTAATCATACTTTGCCTAAATGATCTCACAGAGAAAGCAAAGACGAGTGAGTCTAATGACATCAAAGCGAAAACAATGGTTCTGGTTCTGACGATATCTCCTGTAAATTTCCAGAATAATAGAAAAATTAAAAATGCAGAAAGAAATGTAGTAGAGGCAATGATGGCAATCCACCACTTCAATTGTCTGTTTAATAATGCCTCCTTAGGATCTCGTGGTTTATCAAGCATGAATTCTTTCTCTTTCTGTTCTGTGCTCAATGCAACATCTGGTAAACCATCTTCAACAAGATTGATCCACAAAATTTGTATAGGTAGCAAGGGAAGAGGCAAAGCGAACGCTAAACATGCTAAAAATAAAAATAATTCCGAGGAATCATCTGCGACAAGATAAATTAAAACTTTCCTGATATTTTCAAAGATGGTTCTCCCTTCTTCAATCGCATTGATTATGACTTTGAAACTATCATTCAACAAAATCACATCCGCCGCCTCCTTCGCAACATCAGTCCCCGATCCGAGAGCTATTCCTATGTCCGCGCTTTTCAATGCAGGCGCATCATTAACCCCATCTCCTGTCATAGCAACAACCTCCCCATTATTTTGCAATGCTTGAACAATCCTTAATTTGTCTTCCGGAGAAATTCTGGCACATAATTTTATTTTTTTTACTGCCTGTGATAGATCTTGATCCGACATTTTACGAACATCCTCCCCATCTAATATCTCATTATTTTTTACCCTGAAATCAATTTCATTAGCGATCGCAAGTGCTGTTAATTTATGGTCTCCCGTCACGATCATCGGACGAATCCCTGCCTTTAATGCAATCCTCATTGTATAAGTGGCATCTTTCCGCAAGGGATCTTTCAGAGAAATGATGCCCATGAATGAGATATCTTCAAAGAGTTCTTCTATATTTCCTTCGGGTAATTTTTTACCCAATGCTTTTTGACCGCAGGCGATCAAACGCAAACCTCTCCCTGCAAATTCTTCTATACATTGTAGCACTTCTTGCCGTTTACTATTTGTCGCCTCCTGATAAATTCCACTGATTTGTAAATTTCCAGCTTTTTCTAATAAAATTTCAGGAGCTCCCATGACAAAAAGAACATATTCCTTTTTCTGTTTGTCGTAGAAAATTCGCAAAGCATATTTTATTTTAGAATCAAAAAGGACTGATGCTTCTTCTTTGAATTTTTTCTGCAAATCTTTCAATGAAATCCCCAGACCCATCGCCGCTTCCAGCAACGCCCTGTCTGTTGCCCTTCCTCTTATAATCCATTTTGAAAGATCGTCATCCATATTCTCCACAAAGGCTTCCCCTGTCAAAGATGCAATTTGTAAAACTTTGATTTTATCTTTTGCGATAATTTGCCCAACTTTCATTTTTCCTTCCGTCAACGTCCCTGTTTTATCAAGACATATTGTCGTCACCCCACCCAATGTTTCTGTTGCAGAAAGTTTTTTAACCAATGCTTTCTTTTTCAAAATTTTTCTCATTCCGATAACTAGAATGATGGTGATGGCAGGCAACAGTCCTTCTGGAATTACTGAAACTGCCAAAGCAACGCTTGCCATAAAAATTTCATACATAGAGTTTCCTCTTGATAATCCCGCAACAAAAATAACAGTTATTATTCCTAATATAACTCCACCCAAAATAAGAGATAACTCAGATATCTTTTTCTGCAGTGTGGTTTTTCTCTTTCTGGTTTTTCCAACAAGCCCAATAATTTTTCCGAACTCAGTTTTACTCCCCACGGCCGTAATAACTCCCCTCCCCGCTCCTTCTGCAACAAGCGTTCCTGCAAAAACCATATTATCTTGATCTGCATAAGGAATCTGTTTTTCTATTACATCTTTATTTTTAGATACAGGGTATGATTCCCCAGTTAAACTTGCTTCATCCACTTTCAAATTATCACTTTGAATAATTCTAGCATCTGCGGGAATTGCATCCCCAGCTTTTAGAATAATAACATCTCCTACCGCAACATAAAAAGCATTTAGTATTTTTGTCTTTCCGTCTCTAATGATGGTAGTTGTGTGTGCAACAAGTTTTTTCATTTCCCGAATAGTTTTGTCCGCTTTATATTCTTGAAAAAATCCAACGAGGATATTAATCATAATTACCAAAAAAATAAAAATTGCGTCTCCCCAATGACGCAAAAATACTGATACTCCTGTCGCGATTAAAACGATAATAACCAAAGCATTATTAAATTGCATCAATAACATCTTAATTTTTGACGCAGGTTTATCTTCCGATATTCTATTGATCCCATCCTTTGACAAACGTTTGCGAGCTTCTTTTTCAGAAAGCCCCATCCTTGAACTCTTCAAACGATATAAAACATCCGGTATTTTTAATTGATACCAATCTTCTATCATTTTGTTGTTATTTTATCGCACGCTTAAATTAGAATGGATAGATTTAGCAGTGATGGCTCCCTCAGCGCAGGCAGTAATAACTTGCCGAAAATTATTTGAACCATCAGTAGTGTCTCCTGCTGCCCAAATTCCCTCTACATTCGTCGCCCCATCTTTTGAAATTTTAATACATCCTTTTTTATCTGTTTCCAAATTCATTTTATCCACTGACGACAAATCCGGCATACTTCCAATTTCAATAAACACACCATCTATTTCTATCTCATTTCCGTTATTTAAAATTATTTTATTTAGAACATTTACCCCTGTCATTTTTACTATATTTGTCTCAAGTAAAAATTCTACATTATTTTTCTCTTTAAGTTTCCTTTGCCAAATTTTTTCTGCTTTTAATTTATCTGATCTATTGATCACATAGACTTGCTTTGCAATATCTGTTAAATAAAGAGCAGCTGTAATTGCAGAATCTCCGCCACCAACTACTGCTACTTTTTTGTCCTTAAAAAATGCTCCATCACAGTGGACACAATAGGAAACTCCTTTTCCAACAAATTGATCTTCTCCTTCAATACCAAGTTTTTTCTCCCTTGTCCCCAACGCCAAAAGAACAGTTTTTGCTTCTATGGTTCCATTAGACAAAGTTTGAATTTTGAAACCTGTCCTGAGTTGCATTGAAGGATCTTTCTCTATATTTTCCACTGTATCATTCAAGATTGTAGCTCCAAGTTTTTCCACTTGTGTTTTCATTTTCTCTGCTAAATCTACTCCTTTAATCAGATCATACGATGGGAAATTCCCAATTTCGTGCCATCCAAAAACTTCTCCGCCAATTTTATTCCCGATCACAAGATGGTTTATACCATAACGAGATGCATAAATAGAAGCAGTCAGTCCCGCAGGACCTGCTCCAATAATTACAAGATCATACTGTTTTGCTATTTCATTCATTAAAAATTGAAATCTCCTGATTCTTTCATTTTTTTAGCAGAAGAAACTTGTACTTTTCTCAAAGCATCGTTAACGGCGTTCTTGATTGCTTTAGTTTGTCTTTTAAGATCCAAGTCTGGATTTAATTGCAATTCTTCTATTTCCATCCCTCCATTAACTATTACAACAACCCCGTTGCGTTCAATTTCCGTTCTTTCTGCTTTTAACTGCTTCCTCAACTCTCGCAGTTTATTAATCTCCTTCAATTTATCAAACATGATACTCCTTAATTCTTAATTCTTAATTCTTAATTCTTAATTCTTAATTCTTAATTCTTAATTCTTATACTAGTATATCAAAAAAAAGCAAAAAGAAAAAGCCC
>CAZEUY010000032.1:0-1377 GCA_964515525.1 uncultured Candidatus Saccharibacteria bacterium | reverse complement strand
GGGTTTTCTCTTAAAAATTTTTTCTTTTTCTTGTTTCTTATAATTCTTTTCATTTTACTCATTTTTTCTCCTTCAACCCATCCAAAATCCTTTCTTAAAGAACGAAGGCGGGTTTCTGTTTGTGCAGACAATTGCATCTGCTGTATTGTCAAAGAAATTACCAAATGTTAAAACTAACATCATATTATTGCATTTTAACACGTTTGTCAAATAAAAACTTGCGTAATTTAAGGATTTAGTGTATAGTATGGTCAGATTTCGAGATGTATCGGTTTATGTGTAAAACATGCCATTTTCTCCGAAATTAAGGTCGACGTAATAAGTAAGTAATATCAAAGAGGTAAAATGGCATATCAAGACAACAATCAGGGTGGTTTCCAGAAACAAATGTTTCAAGGAAACTGGAAATGTTCAAAATGTGGAGCCGACATCACAGAGCTTCCATTTGAGCCAAACCCAGAACGAGTCAACGAACTACTTTGCAAGAACTGTCACCGAGAAAAGAGACAATCTTTTCGAGGTAACGACAATTTCCAGGGACCAAGACAAACGTTCCAAGGAGATTGGAAATGTTCAAAGTGTGGAGCTGCTATAACGGAACTTCCGTTTCAGCCAGATCCAGCAAGAGTTGATCAACTTTTGTGCAGAAACTGTCACAGAGAAAAAAGACAATCTTTCAGGTAAGTCAATGACTTAACGAAAAACACCGCGGATTTATTCCGCGGTGTTTTTTATGTGACCAGCAATAGTTACACTACCTAATAATACGTTTAGGAACTCTTTTTCTTTCAAAACGTTCAAAACGGTTAAAAGATGCTCTTTCCCCAAAACCTTGAAATTCCATTATTTTCCTATATGGCGGGAATCTACGAAATGTCTCTCCTTCTATGCGCGCACCCATCCCAGCTCCATGAGCAATTACACCTAATAAAATACTTGCTAAAAAAATAATTGAAATGATCAAACATCCACTAAAACGATAGCCCTTTTTAGTATGTTTGAAATTATAATATGCCAAAAAAAGAAAAACAGAAAAAAGAAAAATCCAAAAATAAGGAATGTTGAAAAAAATTCTTTTGAACATCCCCGGATGTGCCATTGGAAGACTTTTGCCAGAATAAAGAACTGTAAAAAATATAGTTGAGAAAATCATACTCCCTGCAAAAATTAACATAGCAAAAAGAAACCAAATTAAAATATTTTCCACAATAAATTTCCACTTAGCTGTTGGCTCTATGCGCTTTTCTTTAATCGTTTCAATTATCTTTTCTTCTAATTTTGAATCACTCATAATTTCAATTTATTCTTCTTTATTTCCTCCTTAAATTGTTTTTTTGCTCTATTTACCAAAGTTGCTATCGTCCCAATCGGCTTTTT
>CAZEUY010000031.1:2314-8182 GCA_964515525.1 uncultured Candidatus Saccharibacteria bacterium | reverse complement strand
AAAGTAAGTGACTTTGAGGCTGTTTTTTGTTATAATGACAATGTTAGATAATCTAATCGGCATTTTAATTTATTTCAAACCATCAAAATGGTATTTAGCTCTATAGTTTTTCTTTCTTTCTTCCTCCCAATCACAATCGCAGTTTATTATATCCTTCCCAAAAACAATTGGAGAAATTTATTTTTGCTGTTCGCCAGTCTTTTCTTTTACGCTTGGGGAGAACCAAAAATAGTTTTTGTGATGGTTTTCTCTATCTGTGTAAACTATATCGCAGGGATATTGATTGCAAAATTTCGTGAGAGAAAAAATGTTTCCAGATTGATTCTTGCAGGATCAATCTTTTTTAATTTCGGCATCCTTTTCTATTACAAGTACTTCAATTTTTTTATCTCAAATGTAAATATATTCAGATCATTTTTAGAACAGGCTCCATTTGTTGTCACACATGTTCTGCTACCAATTGGAATTTCTTTTTACACTTTCCAGAGCATGTCCTATGTGATAGATGTTTTCAGAAATGGCGATATAGTTCAGAAAAACATCTTTAAGCTGGGATTGTTCGTTGCGTTATTCCCGCAGTTGATAGCTGGTCCTATCGTGAGGTATAAAGACATCCAATCACAGATAGGCGAGAGAGAACATTCGGTTGATAAAGCTACCATCGGGTTTGAAAGATTTATAATTGGGCTTGCGAAGAAAGTAATCATTGCAAACACGATGGGGAGCATTGCAGATTTTATTTTTGGGATTAACCCTATTACAGTTGGATCTGGGATCGCGTGGGTCGGAATTTTAGCTTATTCATTTCAGATATTTTTTGATTTTTCGGGATATTCGGATATGGCGATAGGATTAGGTA
The DNA here is from genome assembly GCA_964515525.1 of uncultured Candidatus Saccharibacteria bacterium. Classification (GTDB taxonomy): domain Bacteria; phylum Patescibacteriota; class Minisyncoccia; order CAYZDR01; family CAYZDR01; genus CAYZDR01. The sequence goes on along the minus strand of CAZEUY010000031.1, from coordinate 7,323 downwards.
AAATTTTCGGGTTTGATCTTTTGGAAAACTTTAATTATCCATACATCTCAAAATCAATATCAGAGTTTTGGAAAAGATGGCACATCTCACTGTCAAACTGGTTCAAAGATTATCTCTACATCCCTCTTGGTGGTAATAGAGTGGGGATGGAAAGGATGTATCTAAATTTGAGTATAGTGTTCATTTGCACAGGTATTTGGCATGGAGCAAATTGGACATTTTTGATATGGGGGCTATGGCATGGCCTGTTTATCATGATTGAAAAATTTACCAACATTCATAAATATGAGGGAAAGAATTATGGAGTTAATTCTTTGTTGCACATCTATACCTTGTTTGTGGTCACAGTAGGATGGGTATTTTTTAGGTCAGAATCCATCAAACAAGCCGGGCAATTTATTATGCGAATGTTCGGTTTCGGAGTCTCAAAAATCCATATAGTTAATTATGGAAGTTATCTTATGACATCAAAAAATTTAATTGTGGTAGTTTTGGCAATTATTCTTTCTACTCCAATACTTAAAAAATTATCTGAAAAGTTCAGTTCAGTTAAGAATGGAAGAGCTATTAAAAATGGTTTATTAATTTTACTGTTGGCTTTATGTTATGTAATACTTTCCAAAGCGACTTATAATCCTTTTATTTATTTTAATTTTTAGTTAATGGATGCACAAACGAAATCACAAAAAAATAGTGTGGGTAGTATCTTGTTTCTTCTTGTCATTGGAGCCATTTTGGTTTTACCGATTATCTTTTTTAACCATTCAAATGAGACAACATTGGAAAAAAGAAATCTTGCCATGCTCCCAAAATTTTTTAATGATGGGGAAATCAATGGAAATTTATTTAAAGAACTTGAAAATTATGTAAACGATAGATTTGGGTTGAGAGACTTTCTTGTTGATATAAACACAAAAATTTCTTTGTATGTTTTCAAAATATCGCCATCGGATGATGTTTTAATAGGGAAAGAAAATTGGCTTTTCTATGTCAAAAAGATTGATGGGGACAATTTGCCAGATTTTCTGAAAATAAATAAATTTACAGATAGCCAGTTGGAAGATGTAAAAAATAATCTTGAGGATAAGGCTGATTGGTGCAAAAAAAATGGGATCAAATTTCTGTTCATAGCTCCTCCAAGTAAGCACAGTATTTATCCGGAATATTATTCTCTCAAAAGACCAGAAGGTGAAACCAGACTTGATCAACTAATAAATTACCTAAACAAAAATAGCAGTGTTGAAGTTGTTGATCTGCGACCGGATTTGCTGGAAGCTAAAAATGAATCGTTACTATACAGAGAAACGGACACGCATTGGAATAATAATGGAACTTATTGTGGGTATAAAACTATTGCAAAAAAGGTAAAAGAACTTTTTCCTGACATTGATTTTGGTGAAGAAATACAATATGATATAACTATGTCAGTCGGAACTGGAGGGGACTTGCCACCAATTATGGGGGTTAAAGAATATGGCAAAATGACGACATTTGATTATGCTCCTCAAGGAGGGTATCCATACATTTTTCTGAAAGATGAATACAGAAATGGAATCATTACCGAAGCGATAGATGTAGAAAATTCAGATTTACCTAAAGCGATATTTTTTAGAGATTCTTTCTTTGATGACTTGCATCCATTCGTTTCTACTCTTTTCTCAAAAACTTCATATATTTGGAAATTTTTTACAGATGATGATAAAGAAAGCATTCTTAATGAAAAACCAGATATTGTCATTTTTGAATTACTTGAAAGGTATATGGATCTTTTAGCTCAATAAATTATGACTTACTACATTAAAAGAAGATACAAATATCCTTTGATCATAATTGACGTTATTGGCAGTTTTTTTGTTTCCATAAAAAAAGTTTTTGTTCGTCCGAAAATTCTTCAAAAAAGTAAAGTAAAAAATATTATATTGTTAGTTTTGGACTTGATTGGGGATGGAATTTTGGCGACACCTGCCATAAAAAATGTGAGAGAAAATTTTCCAAATGCAAAAATTACAGTTGTTGTTGGTCCATGGAATGAAAATATATTTAAAAATAATCCCAATATTGATGAACTAAAAACCATCAATTCATTTTGGGCAAGGTCTAATGATTTAGGATTCTGGAAACAGTTAAAAACTTTCTTGGGTATTTATTTTCAAACAGAAAAGGAAAATTATGATTTGGGGATTGATCTTAGAGGAGAGTTTTTAAGCATTTTGCTTTTGCGAAAGATGGGTGTGAAATATAGAGTGGGGTATGGGATTACTGGTGGAGGATGGATGCTTGATAATTGTGTGGAATACAAAGGAGATAGGTTTGCAAAACATGCCGTTAAAAGAAATCTTGATTTATTGAAAGCTATTGATCTTAATGTAAATTATAATTTAGGGCTTGAAGTTTATCCTAATGAAAAAAATAAAGATGTTGTGGATGAATTTTTGCAGGAAAATGATATTAATAAAAACGATAAAATCATTGTGATTCATCCGTGCTCAAATGATCAAGCAAGATGTTGGGATGATGAAAAATGGGTAGAAGTTATAGGATGGTTATTAAAGAATGAATATAAAGTTATAATATCTGGAGGAAAAACTGACGAGAATGAAGTATTAAGAATCAAGAATGAAGTATACGAAAAAATATCTTTATTAGAAACTGATAACTCGCAAGATAGAAGCGATATACATCTGGCGATGTTTTTAGGGTATTCCATTCTGGATTTGGCGGAGTTGATGGGGAGGGTGGGGATGGTGGTTTGTGTTAATTCTGCTCCGTTACACATTGCGGCTGCACAGGATGTTCCAATAGTTGTGCTATTTGCTGGTTCGTATCCACGGACATATGGCCCGTGGCCCTCCCAAGGCGGGTCTAAACAAAATGATAAATCTGTGGTATTATTTAAAAATGTTGATTGCTTCCCATGCGGACGGAGTGTCTGCAAGAATAATGTTTGTATGCAAGATATTAGGGTAGAGGAAGTGGTGGAAGCGATAAAGTCAGTAATGTGTGTTGTGTAATTCAGGGCATTGAATTGAGAAGTTAGAAAGTTAAAAGTTTATAAAGTCAAAAGGACGACGAACTTTATGAACTTTTAACTTTATGAACTTTTAACTTTTTTTATGAAAAAACATTTTAATCTAAAAAGTACATTATACTTTCTCCAAGTAGCAACTGTAACTCTCATCGCTATTGGTGTTCTCCCACGCTATTATGCTTTTTTGATTGCGGGGGTTGTTTTGATTTACATGCTATTTGCTGATTGGATTGACGCTCTTTGTTTTTCTGTTGCTTCAATCCCGTTCTACATCGCTCTTCCAATAACTGCGAATATGGATAAGTTTATGATATGGAGGCTTGTTTTTATTGAGCTTTTTATTCTCCTGATTATTAAGAATAGAAAATTAATTTTAGAAAATATAAAAAACATCAAAGAGAAATTTTTCATAGTGTCCTTTAGAAAAGATTTTTTCAGATGTCATGCGATTGAGTTGGGAGCAGTAGTTCTTTTGTTGATGGCTCTAATTTCATTAGTTGGTGCTACGAATAAGGCCGATGGGGTAAAAAGAGTAATTTATTACGCAAATATAGCTTTATTCTATTTTATTCTCGCTTATGGCATCCAGTCAATTGATGATGCTAAAAAAGTTCTGAAATCTTTGGCAGTTGCTGGAGGAGTGTTTGTCTCTGTCGGATTTATTCAATTGATCATTTTATATTTTGTTTCATATCAATCATTCTGGTCATTTTGGTCAGATCGCATCATCAAATCTTTTTATGGACAGCAATTAAGCAACTTTCTTTCTTTCAATAACACATGGTTTGTTTTCTCTTCCGCCGACTCTGCATCATTACGGATGTTTTCTCTCCTCCCAACATCTCATGCGTTTGCGATGATTATGATCCTACTAATTCCTATCCCGTTTGTGTTGTATTATTTACGAGAAGAAAATCGGAAAAATAAAATTTTACTTTGGACATCGCTCGCTTTTCTGATGTTGGGAGTAATACTTTCTGGAAGCAGGGGAGCATGGGTAAGTATTACGATCATTCTTCTTTTAACATCCGCTATCTGGTTTTACAAAAGGGCAAGTAAAAAAATGTATTTGCGAAAGATGTTCTACTTAGTGTTATTATTTTCCATGCTGTTTCCGCTGTCACCAATTCTCCTAAAAAGCAGTGGTTTGAGGGACTCATCTTTTGGAAGAATTTGGAGCGTGAAAGATACAGATGAAGTGTCTAATAAAACCAGATTAGAAATTTGGAAAAGCTCCTTTGATTCCATAAAAGAGAACCCAGTTTTGGGGACAGGTTTGAGCAATTTTTCGGCAGAAATAGAAAAATTTGGGGAGAAGTATAAAACTACCAGTCATAATATCTTTTTGTATATTGCAACTGAAGTGGGAATAATTGGAGTTCTCATCATGCTTTGGATGTGCTTCACATTAATAAAAGATTTACTAAATGAATTTTATCTTTCAGACAGTAAATTTTTGAACATGTTATTTTTGGGGACGGTGATGGGAATAATGTGGGTTCTGTGCTACAGTCTCATCATTGATGAACTTTTGAATGCCGATAAAACAACAATAATTTTTATAACTATAATTGGAATTTGTTATGCAATACGAAGAATCCAAAAAAGAAAAAGAGATGCCATTGGTTTCGGTGGCAGTGATGTCGTTTAATAGTAGAAAGTATTATGGAAAAAGATATGATGAAATTTCCAGATATCTTGAAGTTTGTCTTGAGTCAATAAAAAAGCAGGATTATAAAAATATAGAAATTTCTGTTTTTGATGATTGCTCGGAGGAAGATCCATCTGAAAAAATAAAAAAATCTTTTCCAGATGTGAAAATTTTTAGGAACAAAGAAAACATAGGATTACTAAAAACAGAGAATAAAGCGATTAGACAGTCGCATGGAAAGTATATCCTAATTCTTAATCAAGATATTTATCTGGAGAATGATTATGTTTCAAAGTTGGTTGAAGTGATGGAGGATGATGAGACAATAGG
>CAZEUY010000031.1:0-2214 GCA_964515525.1 uncultured Candidatus Saccharibacteria bacterium | reverse complement strand
TGGGTGGACTTTTTCGGTAAATTGGCTAAAATAAAGAAGAAGAGAAAAATTATTCAATCTCGCAGAAAAGTATCTCCCAAGGAATTGGAGGAGCTGTTCTGTCGTTCAATTTGGTAATTAGAAAAGAAATTTTTATATGAACATCTACGACGAAGAAAAAAATAATCGGGAAGAAATGGAAGATCGGAAAAAGAAGTCTGTAAAAGGTGGGTCATTTTTTAAGAAGTTGATATTGCTTACAGCAATTCTTCTTTCCTTTGTTTTTGTCTCAAGTGCGTTTGCTGTTTACAGAGCGGGAAGTACATATGTAAAAATTTCTGATAGCGATAATCCAGTGTGGGACAATATTCTGTCCTTTCTGCCAATCAAAGATAATTCTTTCGTAGGGAAGATATTGGCAAGCGATGAATCAATTTTGAAACAAGATGCAGAAAGAATTAATGTTGCGGTTATGGGAATTAGAGGAAAAAATGATCCAGAAGGGGGACTGCTTGCAGATACTATTATGATTGTGAGCATTGATATGGAGAACAATAAATTGGCGCTAATTTCTATCCCGCGCGATCTATATGTTAAAGTTCCTTATACCGAGACGATGGCGAAAATTAATTATGTCCATGCGCACGGAGAAGTCCATGGTGGGCAAGGACTAACTCTTATGAAAGAAATTCTTGAGGACGTGACAGGACTTGATATCCATTTTGCAATTAGTGTAAACTTTGAAGCATTTAAGGAAGCGATAGATATTTTGGATGGCATCACCGTGCATGTTCCGAAAGATTTTTCTGAGACCCAACAGTGGCAGGGGCAACCGTTTTTCGTTCCAGCAGGGGATCAGAAGATGGATGGTGAGACAGCATTGTTGTATGCCAGAGCGCGGTTTAGCACAAGTGATTTTGACAGAGCCAGGCGACAGCAAGAAATTTTGGTTGCGTTAGGCAATAAAGCATCCAACGCAGGGATCTTATTAAACCCAGTTAAGATGAACGCATTTTTGGATGTGATCGGAGATAATGTTAAAACAGATATGAAAGTTTGGGAGATTAAAGAGATAGTTGAAATAGCTAAAAATTTAGATCTGAGTGATGTTAAAAGAAAAGTTTTTGACTCCACCGAAGCAGGACTTTTAGAAGATAAAATTACTGAAATCGGAGAGTACATACTTATTCCGAGGGGAAGCACATATTCAGGGATACAGAAGGCTTGTAGGGAAATTTTTGGTGAAGAGCGGTAAAGATTGTAGAAATTTCAAATTTCAAATTCACAAATTTCAAAAAAATATTTAATTTCTAAATCCTAATATCTAAATACGACGTAACGTTTACTTGTTTTTAATATTTAGACATTAGTTATTTAGATTTTTTTTGAAATTTGAAATTTGTTAATTAGAAATTATTGTTGTATGGATCTATCTATAATAATTACATCATATAAATCTCCGGCGATTCTTAAAATTTGTCTGAATTCAATATTAAATTCGTTGAAAAACAAAAAGATAAATTATGAGTTGATCGTTCTTGATAGTGAATCAGATGAGATGACGATTGATATGATGGAAGAAGATTTTCCTGACATCAAATTTATTCCACATAAGGAAAATACTGGAACATCAAAAATATGGAATGAGGGGATTAGAGAAGCCAAAGGAAAATATATTGGCATTTTTAATAGTGATATGATTTTTCAAGATGATTCTATTTGGAAAATGTTGGAAAAAATTAAAGGTGATAGTCAAATTGGGATATTGGGACCAGCGCTTTTGGATTTCGATAGATCAACTCAATTCTCTTGTTACGGAGCTTTCTATTCCCCATGGCTGATTTTATGCAGAAGAACATTTTTAGGAAAAACATTTCTGGGGGAGAAAAGTGTTGATAAATTTTTGATGAAAGATTGGAGTCATAAAGAAACACGTAATGTTCATTGGGTAATGGGTTCAGCTATGATGACATCCACTGATGTGATAAAAAAAATCGGCTTATTAGATGAGCGTTTTTTTATGTATTTTGAAGATGTTGATTGGTGTAGAAGAGCGTGGGAAAACAAGTTGAAAGTTGTGTATTATCCAGAAGCGAAGATTTATCATTATCATGGAAAGGGGAGCGCGAAAAAGCGATGGTTTTTTGCACCTTTTATAAATTATCTTGCCAGAGCGCATATAAAAAGTGGGTTGATTTATTTGTGGAAATATAAGTTTAAGAAGGAGCCGGGGAT
>CAZEUY010000030.1:3259-8228 GCA_964515525.1 uncultured Candidatus Saccharibacteria bacterium | reverse complement strand
ATGGATGAAAATGTCAAGGTCTTGTCTTGAACTCTGATTATAATTGATTAAATGATAGACTATGATACGACGGTAACAACGACGTCGTAATCATAGTATTCAATTAAATCATTTACATCACAGTTCAAGACAATTGCACGTGAATACCGCGTAGTTACGAGTTTGCTTCGTTCCTCGCAATGACAGGGCAAGGTGTGCTATAATAAACTCATGGAATTTTTGAATCAGGCAATCGTTCTAATTTTCTATATCGGCATCCTCATAATGTCGGTTGTTATCCATGAAGTATCGCATGGAGCGATGGCTTTATGGTTGGGAGATCCAACCGCTAAACAGCAAGGGAGGTTAACGTTAAATCCAATTAGTCATTTGGACTTGTTTGGATCATTTTTAGTTCCATTAACACTATGGATTGTTAGTGCTGGAAGTTTTGTGTTTGGATGGGCAAAACCTGTTCCATATAATCCATATAATTTGAAAAATCAAAAAACAGGACCTGCGTTAGTCGCTGTTGCTGGTCCGTTATCTAATTTATTAATTGCAATTGTATTTGGACTGATCTTTAAATTTATTTGGCCATTTGTGGCGTTTATGGCCAATGCAGAACTTATTCAAATAGTTTTTACTGCGATTATCATTATCAACATCGTGATAGCAGTATTCAACTTAATCCCCATCCCTCCGCTCGATGGATCTAAAATTCTATTTGCGATTCTCCCGCCATCGCTGGACTACATCAGAGAAGTTCTAGAAAAACATGGTTTTATTGTGTTAATCATATTTTTGATAGTAGGTTCGCCTGTTATCAATGCAATGATAAATGGAGCACTGATGTTGTTTACGCGGATAATCGGAATATAGTATAAGTATTAAGAATATGGAATTAAGAATTAAGAATTAAGAATTAAAAATAACGGAAAACGTTACAATAATGGCAAGATTTTGTCATCAGTTCCATTAATTCTATATTCTTAATTCTTAATTCTTCGTACTTCACTTGACTTCTCTCCCCATTTTGGTATTATTGGAGATACACACGAATTAATCTGTAATTAAACATTTTGCCGACAATAAACCAATTAGTGAAAAATCCAAGGAAGTCTAAAAAGGCGAAATCAAAATCGCCTGCTCTTGCTCGTAGGTTTAATTCCATTAAGAATAAGCCTTCACAAAACAACAGTCCGTTCAAGAGAGGGGTTTGTATCAAAGTTGGAACAATGACTCCGAAAAAGCCGAACTCCGCATTGAGAAAATTTGCAAGAGTCCGATTGACTAACGGTATGGAAGTAACTGCATACATTCCGGGGATGGGGCATAATTTACAGGAGCACGCTGTTGTAATGATTAGAGGCGGACGAGTGAAGGACCTTCCTGGTGTCCGATATCATATTGTTAGAGGAGTTCTTGATGCTGCAGGAGTTGATGGGAGAAGACAAAAGAGAAGTAAGTATGGTGCTAAAAGACCCAAAAAAGCAGAATAATAAAATTATAAACTATGTCTAGAAAAGGAAATACACCAAAAAGAGAAATTATTCCCGACAGAAAGTTCGGTAGTGTTTCTATTGCCAAGCTTGTTAATTTCGTTATGGAAAGAGGAAAAAAACAAGTGGCAGCAGGAATTGTATATGACACATTTGATATTATAAAGAAAAAAACTCAAAAGAATCCGATTGATGTTTTTGATCAGGCATTAAAAAACACAATGCCATATTTGGAAGTGAAATCTAAAAGAGTTGGTGGAGCAAACTATCAAGTTCCACAAGAAGTTAGAGGAGAAAGACGACTAACACTTTCATTGCGATGGATTCTCTCTGCTGCAAGATCAAAAAAAGGTAGACCGATGGCGGAAAAATTAGCAGTAGAACTAATGGAAGCAGCTAATAATCAGGGAATTGCAGTTAAGAAAAAACAAGATGTTCAGAGGATGGCAGAAGCCAACCGTGCCTTCGCACACTTTGCGTAGAAGAATAAGTATTGTGGTGGTGGCGATGAGTAGAAATTTCAAATAAAAAATAAAAAATTTCAAGGGAATGTCAAAACTAAATTAAAAAAGATATTTAGAATTTGATATTTAGTATTGCCTTGATATTTGAAATTTGGGTTTTGAAATTTCATTAGTATTTAGTGCTTAAATCATAAATATTATAATTTAAATTTTATTTATGCGACAATATTCATTAGAAAAAACTAGGAACATTGGGATTATTGCCCATATTGATGCCGGTAAAACGACTGTTTCCGAACGCATCCTTTTTTATACTGGAATTTCTCACAAAATTGGTGAGGTTCACGAAGGTGAAGCCGTTATGGACTGGATGGAGCAGGAACGAGAAAGAGGAATTACTATTACATCTGCCGCAACTACATGTTTCTGGTCAAAATCATATTTGGAGAATGAAGATAAACATAGAATTAACATCATTGATACTCCCGGACATGTTGACTTTACTGCTGAAGTAGAAAGAAGTTTGAGAGTTCTTGATGGTGGAGTGATTGTTCTTGATGGAGTGGCAGGAGTAGAACCACAATCTGAAACTGTATGGAGACAGGCAGATAAATATCATGTTCCAAGAATTTGTTTTGTGAATAAATTAGATAGAACTGGAGCAAGTTTTGAGAGAAGCTTTGATTCTGTAATTGATAGACTTACCCCTGATGCTATTGCTGTCCAAATCCCAATTGGGATAGAGGATAGTTTTGAAGGGATTATAGATCTTCTTAGGATGAAGGCAGTTCGCTTTTTTGGAGATTTCGGAGAAAAAATTGAAGAGGCAGATATTCCTGCAGAATTGATGGATCAGGCGAAAGAGATGAGAGAAAAACTTGTTGAAAAAGTTTCTGAAGCAGATGAATTTTTGATGGAGAAATTTTTAGAAGGGCAAGAAATTAGCGAAGAGGAACTGGAAGCTGGGATCAGAAGAGCAACATTGGCGAATGCGATTGTTCCTGTTTTTTGTGGGACAGCTTTGAAGAACAAGGGAGTACAGACATTATTAGATGGCGTTATTGATTTTCTCCCATCTCCGTTAGATATTCCTCCTGTTGAAGGGATGGATATGAAAGATGAAAAAAAGAAGATTATGAGACAGACAAGCGATGAAGAACCATTTTCTGCGTTAGCTTTCAAAGTAGCGACAGATCCTTTTGCTGGACAATTAACTTTCTTTAGAGTGTATTCAGGAGTGTTAAAATCAGGTTCATATATTTTGAATTCAACAAATGGGAACAAAGAACGTGTTGGAAGAATTTTGAAAATGCATTCTAATAAAAGAGAAGAGGTTGAAGAAGTGTATGCTGGAGACATCGCGGCTATCGTAGGATTAAAAAGTACAACAACAGGAGACACTTTGTGTAGTGCTGATAGTCCGATTATTTTGGAAAGAATTGTATTTCCAGAACCAGTAATCGCAATCAAGATTGAACCGAAAACTAAAGCTGATCAGGAAAAGATGGGGCTTGCTCTCAAAAAACTTGCTGAAGAAGATCCAACTTTTCGTATCAGGACAGATGAGGAAACAGGAGAAACCATCATTTCGGGGATGGGTGAGTTGCATTTAGATATTCTTGTTGATAGAATGAAAAGGGAATTTCATGTTGAAGCTAACATCGGTCAGCCACAGGTTGCGTTCAAAGAAACTGTTAAGGTGATGGCTGAAGCAGAAGGAAAATTCATTAAACAATCTGGAGGACGCGGACAGTATGGTCATGTGTGGTTGCGAGTTGAACCAGCGGAAGAAGGCAAGGGAATTGAATTTGCAAATGAAATTAAAGGAGGAGTAATTCCACAGGAATTTGTTCCAGCTATTAAGAAAGGATTTTTGGAAGCATTGACGAAGGGTATTCAAGCGGGATATCAGGTTGTTGATGTTAAGGCGACTGTTTATGATGGATCATTTCATGATGTGGACTCTTCAGAAGCAGCATTCAAAATAGCGGCTTCAATGGCATTTAAGGCGGCAGCACAAAAAGCAAAACCATATATCATTGAGCCGATTATGAAAGTTGAAGTGACAACGCCAGAGGAATTTATGGGAGATGTCGTTGGAGACTTAAACTCAAAGCGTGGGCAAATTGAAGGAATTACAGATTTGCCAAATGGAATTAAGTCCATATCTGCAAAAGTTCCGCTTGCTTCAATGTTCGGATACACAACAACTTTAAGATCTCTTACTCAAGGTCGTGCAGCACAATCAATGGAATTTTCTAATTACATGGAAGTGCCACGGAACATTGCTGAGGAAATTATATCTGGCAAGACTAAATAATTCGTGGCTTGTAAGATATAGTCTGTCATTTAACGAAGAATTAAGAATTAGGAATTAAGTATTAAGGGACGACAACAACGTCGTCGTAAAGATTCTTAATTCTCAATACTTAATTCCTAATACCTATTATGCAAAGTGATAAATTAAAAAATGTTGCGGAATTGTTGGAATACGGAGGTGGGAGATTTCTTGTTGTTGAAGATGGGGAACCTGCTTTTGTTGTTCTTGATATAGATGAATTCAAAAAAATCAACGAAGCGAAGCAAACCTCTGAGTCTGCTTTACTGAAAAAAATAAATGATGATATAGAAATGTGGAGAGAAGAGGAATGGGATGATGAAGGACTTGACGAGGAACTAATTGACACTAATGCGGAACGAATTAACGCTAATCACGAATATAACAATAACGATGAAAATGAGGATGATCCCAGTCATTCGACGGGACACGACGATATAGTGTTTGAAGAGGTTGAGGATGATGAAATGGGACGAATTGACACTGATGCGGAACCTGCCTTCGCTAAAAGCTACGGCGAAGCAAGGGAGGCGATTATCCAGTCTGCGATGAAAAAGCATTATGAAGAACCTGTTGGGTTGGAAGATATACCGTTTTAAATCAATTATCAATGTACAATGTACAATGATCAATTATCAATGGCGGACGACGGGGTGTAGGGGCGTACCTTTATGGTCGCCCGTGTA
>CAZEUY010000030.1:0-3159 GCA_964515525.1 uncultured Candidatus Saccharibacteria bacterium | reverse complement strand
ATTATCAATGGCGGACGACGGGGTGTAGGGGCGTACCTTTATGGTCGCCCGTGTAAGAAGCCATTCAGCTTGCCTTAAGAGCAAAGACAACGGGCAGGGCTAATAAAATGGGTGGCAATGGACTCGTATATCTTCAAAAAAATATTTTCAATGGATTCTCAGGAGAAATTATGATTCGTTCTAAAGATACTCTTGTTTCAGTGGACAAAAAAGAAGAGATTACTTTATTAAAAAACAATCTTCCATTTAAATATGGAGCTAATATCTTTATAAACCTAAAGTACTAAACATATGCAATTTATAGACATAGGACAAAAATTGAAAATTTTTGATAGACAGAGATAGCGGTAGAGATGTTTATGAAATTTTGAAGAGTAAAATAGAAGAGCTTAAAGATGATGAAAAAATATTTTTTGATTTTAGTAGAGTCATAATTTTAAATCCATCTTTTTGTGATGAAGTATTTGGACAGATTGAAAGCGATTTTCCCGGGAAAATGATTATTGATAAAAATGCAAGTCGTGCCCTGATGGTTGCGTTTGAAACTGTTGAAGAAACAAGAGAGGTTAAATTTACTTTTGCCGAAAATCGGGGTGTTTGATTTAATCGCTAGCAATTCCGAGACACAATATGAATACATTCTGTTAAAAAATAATTAGTTTATACACATTGAAATGTGCTATTGCGTTTTTTTTGAAATTGGTATAGAATGGATGAGTGGTAATTATTAGTTATTAAAATATTAAAAGGGGAACAAAAATATGGCGGAGAAATTTGATCGATCAAAAACACACGTAAACGTAGGAACCATTGGTCACGTTGACCATGGAAAAACAACTTTAACAGCTGCTATTTTGCATGTTCTAAAACTTGCAGGTAGAAATGTGACGGAAAAGAGTATTAGTGAAATTGATAAAGCTCCTGAAGAAAGAGATCGTGGAATTACGATTGCGACTGCTCATGTTGAATATGAAACAGAAAAAAGGCATTATGCCCATGTTGATTGTCCTGGACACGCTGACTATATCAAAAACATGATCACTGGTGCTGCTCAGATGGATGGAGCAATTCTTGTTGTTTCTGCTGCAGATGGTCCAATGCCTCAAACTAGAGAGCACATCCTTCTTGCAAGACAAGTTGGTGTTCCTGAAATTGTTGTTTTCTTAAACAAGATGGATCAAGCTGACCCAGATATGGTGGAATTGGTTGAAGAAGAAATCAGAGAACTTCTTACAAAGTATGAATATGATGGTGTAAATACTAAAATCATCAGAGGATCAGCGGTGAAATCAATAGAAGTTTCTAGCGTAGACGATGAAGAAGCAAAACCGATTCTTGCTTTAATGGATGCTATTGATGAAGCCATCCCTGACCCTGTTCGTGATACTGAAAAGCCATTTTTGCTACCTGTTGAAGACATTTTCTCTATTGAAGGACGAGGAACTGTTGCAACTGGAAGAATTGAAAGAGGAATTGTGAATATAGGTGATGAAATTGAAATTATCGGATTAAAAGATACTCAGAAAACTGTTGTGACGGGAATTGAAATGTTTAACAAATCTCTTGATAAAGGAATGGCTGGAGATAATGCGGGTATTCTTATAAGAGGAATCAAGAAAGAAGAAATTGAAAGAGGACAAGTTCTTGCAAAACCAGGATCTATTACTCCTCATACTGAATTCAAAGCAGAAGTATATATTCTTACTAAAGAAGAAGGTGGACGACATACTCCATTTTTTAAAGGATACAAACCACAATTCTATATCAGAACAACGGATATTACTGGTGAGATCATTCTTCCAGAAGGATCTGAAATGGTTATGCCTGGAGATACAAGCAACTTCAATATCAAATTAATTGCTCCTGTTGCATTGGAAGTTGGATCAAAGTTTGCTATTAGAGAAGGTGGACATACTGTAGGGGCTGGTTTCGTGACTGAAATAATTAAATAAACAAGCGTGCTGGAATAGAATTATGGAAAAGGAAACAAAATCTAGAATTCGCATAAGAATCAAAGCTTACGATCACAAGATTGCGGATCAAAGCGCAAAGAAGATTGTTGAAACAGCATTGAGAAGTGGAGTTGTTGTAAATGGTCCTATTCCTTTACCTACCTCTATCCACAAACATACGGTTAACAGATCTCCTTTTATAGACAAGAAAGCGAGAGATCAATATGAGATGCGAGTTCACAAAAGATTGATAGATATTCTTGAACCGACTTCAAAGATTGTAGATGCTTTAGGTAGTTTGAATTTACCAGCAGGAGTTGACATTGAGATAAAAGCGTGATAGTATAATCCATATAGATTACATAGACTAATCTAAGTCCTGTCGTATGATGGGATACTGGGTTGGCCGTAAAGCCGGACTTTGAGTCGGATTGCTGGCTCAGTTCGGTTTTTTAATTAAAAAAACGGATTAACACGGATGAGAAACAGATTAATACGGATCACAGATCCGTGATCTGTGAGTATCTGTTTTACATCCGTGTTAATCCGTTTGTGCATATGAAATTTTTATTGGCTCAAAAAATAGGGATGTCGCAGGTATTTGATGAAGCGGGGAAAAGTATTCCTGTGACTATTTTGCAGGCAAATGAGAATTACATCGTTGGAACAAGGAATGTTAAAAAAGATAATTATTCCGCATATGTTGTTGGTGTAAATCTGAAAAAAGGGAAAGATGGAAAGAAAAGATCTGATTTTAAGAAAGTAGTTGAATTTAGAGTAAGCGAAGATAAGCCGGCAGATGAATTTAATCAGGATCAAAAATTAGGAGTAGAAGTTTTTGAAAAAGGCAAAGAAATTCAGATTTCAGGTATTTCAAAAGGAAAAGGATTCCAAGGTGTTGTGAAAAGATATAATTTCAAAGGTGGCCCGAAAACTCATGGGCACAAACACAATCTTAGACAGCCTGGATCAATCGGATCAGTATTCCCTATGAGAGTTATCAAAGGAAAGAGAATGGCAGGGAGAATGGGGTCTGATAAAGTGACTTTAAGAGGAATGAAAGTTATTGATGTTATTCCAGAAAATAATACGATTGCATTAAAGGGAGCAGTTCCAGGAAGAAAAGGGACATGGATCAAAATAGTAACGTATTCATAATTCATAATTCATAATTCATAATTCATAATTCATAATTCATAATTCATAA
>CAZEUY010000029.1:0-8396 GCA_964515525.1 uncultured Candidatus Saccharibacteria bacterium | reverse complement strand
GTTAGCTGAAATATCCATTTTATGGGTTTATTCTGCTTACACGTTAGACGGCATGCGGTCGGCCTACAGTTTAAAACTAAATATAGCAAGCACAAGGAAATTACTAGAGAATTATATAAATGGCTCGGTGTTGGTAGGGATTTTTCAAACTGGATAAAAGATAGAATAGAGAAGTATGATTTTATAGAAGATTTGGATTATTTTATAGCCATCGCCAAATTTGGCGATGGACTAAAACTAACATCACTGTAAAAGACATTTGCGACAAATAAAAATTATGAAAAAAAATATAACAAAAAACAATTTAGCTTTTGTTGACGGACAAAATTTATACATGGGGACTAATTCAGAAAAACCAACATGGAAAGTTGATCTTGTAAAATTCCGCAAACATAATTCCGCTATGGTAAGCAAGAAAAAAGGTAATGTTGATACTGATATTGTTTTTGATATCATGAAAAGAATGTATAAAAAAGAACCATTTGATAAAATAGTTCTGGTAGCCGGAGATGGGGATTATAAAACATTAGTAGATTTTTTGATTGAAGAAGAAAAATTTGAAAAAATACTTTTTCCCAACAAACAATTTGCCTCATCTTTATATAAAAAATTACCCAGTAGATATTATGATTGTTTAAATAACATTAAGCATAAAATAAAAAGGTCTCCTTAGGCAGTTAGCCGTTCGGATCCCTTTTGTCTTAATAATTTAATTATATCAAAACAGCTATCCTTGTCAATAGCATGAAAACAACACTCAAAACCAATATCACCGTTAAAGACATTTGCAATAAGCAATAATAAAAGGACACAATGTTTAACACTTTTTACAAAAAATTAATCCTACTTACTGGAATAACTGTTTTAACACTGTTGTTTTTTGCAGTAAGGAAAGAAACTGAAAAAAACAAGCAAATTAGAGAAAATGTTAGACAATTAGAAGAAAAGATATTAAGCTTAAAGCAAGAAGAAACAAGCCTTGCAGGACTAATAGAATTTTTCCAAACAGCAGACTTTAAGGAAAGAGAAATCAAACAACAATTAGGGATGCAAAAACCCGATGAAAAGGTAATTGTGATTACAAGAGACACTAACCCAGAATTAAAACATCCTGACGAAAACGATGATCAACCAAAAAACAATTTAGTAAAATGGTGGAATTTTATTTTTAATAATTAGGGGAAAAACAGTATGAGAAAGATATTATATGTAGCAACATTTATAGTTATTGTCGCGACGATCGCCATTTCAATTAACCGTTTTAGCGGAGATTCAAATTCCGTTGTTCTTACGATTGATGGTGCAGAAATAAAAATGACCGAATTAAACGAAAACACACGAGCGAATATGCAGTTCTATCAATCCAGTAAAAAAATAGATTTCAACGCTACGGATGGAGACAAAATGGAAAAACTTGTTGAGAAGCAAGTCTTACAAGCAATGATAGAAGATACTTTAACCGAAAAACTTGTAGAAGATGCTGGAATCACTATTTCCGAAAATGACATTCAAGAAGAATTAGACAAAGTCATTGAGAGCGTAGGGAACAGAGAAAATTTAGAGAACAACCTATCAAGTGTATTTGGCTGGACAGTTGATGATTTTAAGAACCACGTGGTCAAAAGCCAAATTGCAGATCAATCGCTGAGAGATTTAGTAAGTGAAGACACATCATTCAACGGAGATGCCTATAATGAAATGGCAGATATTTTGGCTAAAGCGAAGAGTGGAGAAGACTTTGGAGAATTGGCAAAACAATATAGTGATTGCCCAAGCGGAGCAAACGGTGGAGATCTCGGTACATTTGCCAAAGCAGGGGATGATTTCCAAAATCAGTACCCACATATGGTGGCCCCTTTTGAAGAAGCAACTTTCGCTCTTGAACCCGGAGAAATTAGTGATATAGTAAAAACACAGTTCGGATATCACATCATAAAATTAGCAAGCAAAAGCGTTGATGATACAGGAGTCCCGATTGCAGAGGCTAGCCATATACTTATTAAAACAACAAGCTATGAAAACTGGTTTCTTGCAAAAAAACAAGAAGCAGATGTGAAAGTTAATCTTAAAGAATTTACATGGAACAACACAACTGGAATGGTGGAATTTGTTGATAAAGGGATGAAGGAATTTGAGAAAGAAAAACAAGCGGTGCTAGACAGTTAAAAGTTAAAAAGTTAAAAGTTTATAAAGTTCGACGTTTCGTCGTATACTCGTCGGACTTTCAACTTTATAACTTTATGAACTTTTAACTTCGTCGCGAGAGTAGTTTAGTGGTAAAACACAAGCTTCCCAAGCTTGCAATGGGAGTTCGATTCTCCTCTCTCGCTCATTTTTATCGAAATAAATAGTAAAAGTATAATATCACAAAAATTGACATTGTTTACTATTATAGTATAAAATAAGTACAAAAGTGTAATTAACCTCTTAAATAAGCCAACAATATGCGTACAGATTTAATAAGCGTGTTAAAAACATGGAATCCTTGGTGGGAAAAAGGAAAAGAAGGAATTGATGACTTTAAAGATCCTCAATTTAAAAGAGAGCTGTATGGAAGTGTATATAAACAGTTAGTCCAAGGTGAACAAATAGTTAGTCTCGTTGGAATGCGTCAGGTCGGAAAAACCACTCTTATGAGACAAGTTATTAAGGATTTGCTTCATCAAAACGTAAATCCAAAGTCTATTTTTTATTTATCTTTTGACGATCCATTTCTTAATACCCGATATAACAAATCAGAAGTTTTTGATATAGTTTTACAAACTTATTCGGAACAAATTATAAACAGTAATCTTCGAGATTACGCAGGAAAAATTTATTTATTTTTAGATGAAATCCATAAACTTGATAAATGGGAGGATCACTTAAAAAAATACTATGATCAAGCATATTCAATAAAATATTTAGTTAGTGGATCATCTTCCATTCATCTTCAGAAAAAGAACAGAGAAAGTCTACTCGGACGAATTTTCGAATTTATTTTATACCCATTCTCGTTTAGAGAATTTGCAACATATAATTTGCAGGAAAACTTTGAATTTCAAGAGAATATTCAAGCATTACAGATTTTAGTATCTAAGTTTATCTCTAATTTCAAAATCTCCGACATCAAAGATGACATCCAGAATGTTTTTCAAAGAATTAATACTTGGAATAAAAAAGATATCATAGATTTACTTAAAAAATATGTTATTGTTGGTGGCTTTCCACGAGTTTGGCAATTACCTGATTTTTCGTCTAGACAAAAATTTATTTGGGAACAATATGTTGGAAAAGTTATATTTGAAGATTTAATGCAAGTCGCTAATTTTAGACGACCGAAGGATCTCGAATCTATTTTTGCAAGATTAATTGAATTTAATGGGAAAGAGACACAAATAAGTGATCTTCAGAGAGATTTGAAAATAAGCAGAGTTACTCTAGATAAGTATTTGGGATATTTAGAGAAAATATTTCTTATTATTAGAACAGAGAAAACTAAAAGCAAAAGAACAGTTATCAAAAAAAGATCTGGAAATGTAAAATTTTATCTGACTGATATCTCTTTAAGAAATGCCTTCTATAAAAGAAATGAGGATGTTTTTTATGATGATGACGAAATGGGACTAATAGCAGAAAACCTTGTTCGAACCAAAATTCAATCATGGATCTGTGAATTGCAAAAAGATAATGATCAAGTAGGTTTTTACAGGGATAGCTCCGGAGAAATAGATTTTATAGTGAAAAATCTTGGGTTTACTTTACCCATTGAGGTAAAATGGAGAAATCAAATACCTGCTCTCAAAACTTTAGATAAGATAACAAGAAAGTGGGATCTTAAAGAAAGTATGCTTATCACAAAGGATTTTGATTTGAGTTTTGAAAATGGAAGATTATCTATCCCTTTGTGGTTTTTTCTTTTAACATTTTAATCGGTTATCTATCATGGGAGTTTGCGAAGCATCACGCCGAATGGCTGGGGCGATTCTCCTCTCTCGCTCAAAATGAATAGAGCCTCTATAAGGGACACTATCTTAAAATTAAATAGAGCACATCTGCTGGGGATGCGCTCTCTAATGAACTACATTTTTAAAATCCTTTTTTATTTCCTTAAGAATATGATTTCCCAGATTGCATCTGCAGAGTGGTTTCTGCATTTGTCCAGTAATATCAAAAATTCTTTGGAGACTTAATACCTCAACTTTTGAGATTGTCTCGTTTACGATTATGATATCTGGAATAATATCAGATACAATAACGGAACATAATTTACAATAAAGAAAACTTATTTCTTCCACAGAGCATTTTTTAATAATAATATTTGTATTTTTTGTAATTATTTTTTTAAGCCCCATGATCTTTTTTATGGATAAAAATTTTGTCCCCTTCCGTTTTTTAATAGGAACGTCTTCTATCCCTTCTTTAATATATACATTAATTTCTATACCCATTTTCATCCCTCCCCAGATAAAAAAAGATTGTTATTAAAAATTTCAAAGAACAAACAAGGAACTAAAACTACGTTACTTTCAATATAAACCTTTCTAAAAACTTGTCAATAAGAGACAAAATTGATAGAATGTTTGTATGGACATCAAAAAACTACACGCGGAAATTTTATCAGTAATGGACTGCCTTTGACATCGCTCAAAAAAGAGCGATTCTTTCAGATTTAAGTGCAAAATCACAGGATCCTGACCTATGGAAAAATCCAGAAGAAGCTAAAAAAACGCTTGAAAAATTAGAAAAAATCACAAAAGAAATCACATTTTGGGATGGAATTAAAAAAGAAGCATCTGATTTAATGGAAATGCAAGAATTGGCAGAACAAGACTCATCTGAAAAACTTACAGACGAACTCAATCAGAAAATATCAGAATTAGAAAAATTTTTTGGAGAGCATAAATTCACAGCTCAGATGAGTGGCAAATACGATAAACGAAATGCTATTTTAGCAATTCACGCTGGAGCAGGAGGAGCAGACGCACAAGACTGGACAGAAATGTTGCTAAGAATGTATCTAAGATTTTGTGAAAAAAGAAATTGGAAAACGAACATTTCAAGTAGGACTGATGGGGAAGAAGCTGGAATCAAAAGTGTGTATATTGAAATAGAAGGCGGATATGCGTATGGTTATCTAAAATCTGAAAAAGGGGTACATCGGCTAGTAAGATTATCACCATTCAACGCAAATAATTTAAGGCAGACATCATTTGCTCTCGTAGAGATCTATCCAGAAGTAGAATCAGAAGAAGTCTGTGTTGAAGAATCTGATTTAGAAATAGGAACATTCAGATCGTCTGGACCGGGGGGACAAAGCGTAAATACAACTGATTCCGCAATTCGCATCAAACATAAACCATCAGGGATTGTTGTTTCGTGCCAAACAGAAAGAAGTCAGATACAAAATAGGAAATCCGCAATGACAATTTTGAGAACAAAACTTCTTGAATTGCAAACAAAAAAGACAGAGCAAGAACAAAAGAGTGCAAAAGGACAACATGTTTTAGCAGAATGGGGGAATCAAATTCGTTCATATGTCCTACATCCTTACAAATTAGTTAAAGACCATCGCACGAAAGTTGAAACAGTAGATGTTGAAGCTGTGTTGGATGGGAAATTAGATATATTCCTGAAATAATAAAAATATAAAATTCTTAGAAACAAAATGATAAAATTTGAAAACATAACTAAAATCTATCCTAAAAAGGTTACATCACTTGATCATGTCTCTCTCATAATCCCTGATGGGGAATTTGTTTGTTTAGTTGGGCAAAGCGGAGCAGGGAAATCAACCTTGTTGAAGATGTTGACAGCAGAAGAACAACCAACAGAGGGAAGGATATTTCTGGGAGATACTGAGGTTTCTAATTTACATCATAAGGAACTGCCTTATTTACGAAGGCGAATCGGGGTCGTTTTTCAGGACTACAAACTTTTACCAAAGAAAACAGTATCTGAAAATGTCGCTTTCGCTTTAGAAATTTCTGGAGAGAAGGGGAACATCATCAAAGAAAAAGTATCTCAAGTTTTAAGATTAGTAGGACTAACTTCAAAAGCAAATAGTTTCCCGCAAGAGATGTCGGGTGGAGAAAAACAGAGAGTTGTAATCGCACGCGCGCTCATCCATGAACCTGAAATTATCATCGCGGATGAGCCGACTGGAAATTTGGATAGAATTAACGCACAGGAAATTATCCAACTTTTATTAAAAATTAATAATTTAGGAAATACGATTATTCTTGCTACCCATGATAAAGAAATTGTTGACCATATTGAAAAAAGAGTTATATTTCTTAAGCAAGGAAAAGTCGCAAGCGATAAAGCTGGCGGGAAATATGTAATATAAAAATATGAGAATAACAAATTTTTTTAGAGTCATCCGCAGAGGAATAAGTAGTTTTCAAAGAAACGGCTGGCTTAGTGTTGCGACTATAAGCATTATGACCATCGCTCTCGTTGTCGCAGGATCTCTTTTGGTGGTAAATGATTTAGCAAAAACCGTCACTCAAGAATTCCAAGACAAGATTGACATCAGCACATATTTCAAAGAGGATGCTCCCGAAACTCAAGTTCTTGAAACAAGAAAATTTATTCTTGAAAACCCAAAAGTAAAAAGTGTTGAATATATTTCAAAGCAAGAAGCATGGGAAACTTTTAAAGATCGTCACCAAGACAACGAAGTGATAACAAGCTCAATTGAAGAAGTCGGAAGTAATCCATTATATGCTACTCTTAATATCAAAGCATTTAGCCCATCTGACTATCCTGATATAGCCGCGATGGTGAGTAAAAGCAATTTTTCAGAGTATATCCAAAAAGTTAATTACGAGCAGAACAAAACCGCCATTGAAAAATTCTCTTCCATCATATCTGCCATCACAAAGTCTGGCCTCTTTACAGCTATCTTTTTATCCATTATTGTAGTTCTGGTGACTTTCAACACAATCCGTATAACGATTTATACTCACAAGCAGGAGATTGAGATCATGAAACTCGTCGGTGGAAGCAACTGGTTCATCCGAGGACCGTTTATAGTTGAGGGAATTCTATTCGGAATCTTTTCAGCGATGGTTTCTATGTTCTTACTCTATCTGGGAATTTTTATCATCTCCACCCGTCTCACAAGTTTCCTCCCAAGTTCAGATCTGATTAATTTCTACATGAGTAATTTTTGGCCATTCCTCTTCATGGAAATAGGGATCGGCGTAGTGTTAGGGGTTATTAGTAGTTTTATCGCAATACGGAAGTATTTGAATGTATAAGTAGAACGAATTGGCACGAATGTTGAACAAATACTCACCCCAGTTAGTCAACGGGGCACGGCTAATCACTAATACGACGATGTCTGTCGTCGTAGATTGATAATTGTTCATTGATCATTGCACATTGAATTCGGGGATCGTCTAATGGTAGCCTGTCTCGACTTGGCGTCGAGCCAAGGCGGAGACGACTGGTTCTGGTCCAGTTAATCGGAGTTCGCCATGTCATTCGACATGGCGCCACATCGGATGATGTGGCGAATCCCTTCTTAATTTAATGTTTCATATTTACATTTTACAACTTAATAATAATCAAATCTATACTGGTTTTACGGAGAATTTACAACGAAGAATAGCAGAGCATAAAAATGGCAAATCCAAATTTACAAGTCAAAGATTACCTGTTAAACTAATACACTATGAGACTTATCTAAATAAGAAGGATGCGATGAGAAGAGAAAAATATCTTAAAACCACAGAAGGTAAAAGGTTTTTAAAACAGCAGTTAAAAGAGCTGTTTTTAGAAAAAGGAATAGGCTGAATTTGGGGAGTCGCCAAGTGGTAAGGCACATGGTTCTGGTCCATGCATCCGGGGGTTCGAATCCCTCCTCCCCAGCAAGAATCAATTTTTTTAATGTGTCACCCCGCAGGGTGATCAGCCAGCGGGCTGACAATTAACAATGAACAATGGATGAAAACATTACAATAGAAAAAGCTATACAGTCAAAAATTATATTTGATAAAGCTGATCAAAATATTGCTAAAATCGAGAAAAATCACCAAGAAATAGAAGATCTGATGGATAAAACGCTTACTAATCATATGAAATTTTATGAGTTTAGCGAAAAATTTTATTCGTTAGAGATATACCCTTTAGATCTGATCTTAAAAGGGATGGGTAGTATGGCAATGGTTTTTCTTACTGGAATTATTACAGTGATATCATTAGGAGAGGGCAAAATAGGACATTTTTGGGGAACATTGTTTTCTTTAATCGGTGCAATTATTGTATTCATAATCAGTATGGGTATTATATTGTTGTATTTAAGACCTAAGAAAACGAAACTATTAAAAGGTACTCTGGATATCGTATTGAACCATTTGAACGATACTGAAGAACATCGAAATATTTTAATAAAGAAGATGATAGATATA
>CAZEUY010000028.1:0-8907 GCA_964515525.1 uncultured Candidatus Saccharibacteria bacterium | reverse complement strand
ATGGAAAAAGAAAATCACTTTCCTTTGAAAACCCTTTAAGGACATCTCCATAAACTTCATCTGTTGATACTTGGTGGAATCGTTTTATCCCATAATCTTTAACTGCTTGAAGCAAATTGTAAGTTCCTTCAACATCTGTTCTGATAAATGCCAATGGATCATAAAGAGATCTATCGACATGTGTTTCTGCCGCAAAATTTATTATTCCATCAACACCATCGCCGATCGCTTTTTTAACATCTTCGGGATTAACGATGTCTCCTTTTACAAAAGTATATCTGTCCCCATATTTTTCTTCAACATCTTTAAGATTGTCTAAATTTCCAGCATAAGTGAGTTTATCCAAATTAACAATTTCATAATCTGGATATTTTTCAAACATGTATCTGATAAAATTACTACCGATAAATCCCGCTCCTCCTGTCACTAATATTTTCATAAGTTTATCACATTATTTTAATTTTTTTAGCTTTTTCCACATTAAACCGATAAAAGGCAAGTGTAAAAATATCTTTATCTGTATCAATTGGATAAATAAAAATCCTGTCAAACAGGAATGTTGGAAAGTCTTTGTGATTTAAGGTTGCTAAAATAACTTGTTGATTATGTTTTTTTAAGAGTGTAGCTATACAACAATCAACGGCAGATGCACCAGTAATTCTCCTGGCAGTATACGCATTTGCAATTTTAATCATATCATCTCTTGCATCATCAACTATGAACGAGATTTCTCTAAATTCTTTTAATAAATTTTCACGTTTTTCTTTATTTTTTGGTTCGTGAGCAGTTCGTAAAAATTCAAATTCAACAAGAGAGAAACAAGCAAGCACACATTTAGCTTGAATTAAAAAATTACATAACTCTTCAAATTCTTTATAGTGTCCAAATCCGAAAATAAATACATTCGCATCAAATAGAATATGTTTATTTTTACAGATCTCTAAGAATTCTTTCTTCGAAGATCTCATCAAAATCTCTTTCATGAGATATCATTCCTTTCTGCTTTTCTTTTTTCGTAAGCTCGCCTATTTCTTTCATTAACTTACCAATTTTAGCAATATTGGGCTTCTTTTTTGTTTTATCTAAAGTATCCATATTAGCTCCTTTCTAATATAATTATACCACACGACACGCTTATGACAATAATTTACATATTATTTTTTTATCACTAAAATAATGTTTTTCTTTCCCTATAATCTGATAATCTTCATGTCCTTTCCCTGCAATTACAATAATATCACCTTTTTTTGCCCATAACAACGCCTGCTTTATCGCCTCCGCGCGATCTTCTATAACTTTACAATTTTCCCTGCCATCATTAATCCCAGTTTTTATGTCTTCAATAATTACCATCGGATCCTCTGTTCGTGGGTTATCTGATGTGATGATGATAAAGTCTGACAGTTTTGACGCAATTTCCCCCATCAATGGACGTTTCGTTTTATCACGATCTCCACCTGCTCCAAAAACAGTAATAATTTTTTTATTTGGTTCAACGATCTCATGAATAGTGTTTAACAAATTTTCTAAACCATCCGGAGTATGTGCATAATCAATAATAATACCGATGCCTTTATTATTTTTTACAGATTCCATCCTTCCTTTAACTTCTATGCCTGATAATTTTTGAGCAATGTCTTTTCCCGCGAAACCTAATTCTGACAAAATCGCAAAAGCCATTGTAAAATTATATACATTACAGTTTCCAGTCATCGCAATGTTTATTGACACGTTCCCTGCCGATGTATTCAGTATAAATTCAGATACATCTATAAACTTGTCTGTTGTAGCCTTCTTGTCCGCCATAGCTCCAGCAGGAGCGAAGGCGGAAGCGAAAATAGATGTATCTATTTTGCTAACATAATAATCTGCATCCGAATCCTGCAACGATGTTGTTCGTAAAGCAATTTTGTTTGTAGGGGCACACCCTTGTGGTTGCCCGAATTGCCACCCTAACTGGTGATCACCCGTTAGGGGTGACAATTCCATATAGTTTTGCCCCGCGTTGCGGGTACCCACAAGGGGCACCCCTACATTATCGTCGTTTCTTAATTCATAATTCTTAACTCTTAATTCTCGTATATCACGGTTTACGATTGCAATCTTATTATCTTTCTTTGACTGCACCAACAAATCAAATATCCTTAACTTCGCCTGTAGATATTCGTCCATCGTTTTATGATAATCAAGATGATCCTGCGTAAAATTTGTAAAAGCGACAACATCAAAATTAAGACCATCCACTCTATGTAATGACAACGCATGCGAGGATACTTCCATTACAAGATATTCTACTCCGGATTTCACCATCTGATCCATAAGTTCGTTAAGAAAAAGAGCATCTGGTGTAGTATTGGGAGCGGGAATTATTTTACTATCAATTCTGTATTCAATCGTTCCAATTAGCCCAACTTTTTTACCAAGTTTTTGCAAACACGAAAAAACTGCAAAAGCAGTTGTCGTCTTTCCATTCGTCCCTGTAATTCCAATTAATTTCAGTTTGGAAGATGGATCATTATAGAAATTTTTTGCAATTATCGGAAGTGCCTTTTGAGTGTCTGAGACATAAATAAAATTCGCATCAGTATATTTGTTCATCAGCTCATCCTGTCCGCCTTGACTCGTTGGCGAGACAGGTCTATCAGAATTTACAAGAAAATTTCTACATCCAGCTTGATAAGCATCTCCAATAAATTTATGCCCATCAAAATCCAATCCATTTACTGCCACGAATAAACAATCGCGCCACTCTTTAAGTTTACGCGAATCGTGTGTAATGTGACTGATATTTATGTCTGGAACATTATCACTGGTTTTTATGTTTTTGAATACTTTCTGTAAATCCATGTATAATTGTCTGAACTATGATGTAAATGATTAAACTGAATACTATGATTAAACGTTTCGTTATCGTTACTTTGTAGGGGCACACCCTTGTGGTTGCCCCGTCGTCGGTATTCGTTTTGTGATAAAATATTATTTTGTCCTGCTTGCAGGGCGGCCACAAGGGCGCGCCCCTACACGACGTCGACGTAATCTCGTAATCCTGAATCGAGAATAATCTGAAAAATCCTACTGAATCCAGTCCGCCTTGGCTCGTCGAGACAGGGTTCAGACAGTATTGTATTCGTGATTCGTGTTAATTAGTTCTCGTATAAATTGTCTGCGTCGGAAACGCTATTTCAATTTTCTCTTTCTTGAATACATCAACAATTTTCAAATTTATCTCCTGCTGAATATCCATATATTTATTATAATCACTCGTTAGAACATAATAAACAATTTCAAAATTCAAGCTAAAATCTCCAAAATCCTTAAAATGAACACGATCAAAATCAGTTAGTTCAATATCTTTAATAATATCTTTAATAATATGTGGAATCTTTTTTAACTTTTCAGCGTCAGTTCCATATTCAACTCCAATACCAAAATCTATTCTCCTCTTCTCCATTTTCTTAAAATTCAAAACCCTAGAGCTAGTCAAATCTTGATTTGAAATAACAATTTCTTCTCCTCGCAAAGCAATTATTCTTGTAGATTTGATCCCAATTTTTTGCACAGTCCCCATCTCACTTCCTGCAATAATAAAATCTCCAACCTTGAATGGTTTATCAATAAAGATAGATAGGGAACTAAATAGATCTCCCAAAATATTTTGAATAGCAAGAGCAACGGCAATACCACCAATTCCCAGACCAGCTATTAGAGACGAAACATTAAATCCTAAATTAGAAAGCACTAATACTACCGCCACAATCCAGACCAATATTTTAGCAACCTGACCAAATGTTTTTATAGCTCCGACACTGTCCCTTTCTTTCACGCTTTCTTTTTGTAAAGTTCTCCCTATAATATAGTCTATCAGAGTCTGAACAGCCTTTACAGACTCGTATGTTCCAATGAAAATTAAAGCATAGTAAACTGTTTTAACAGCATATTCTGGTAATTCTAGAGGCTGGATTGAAAGATACAAAGAAATTGTAACATAAAATGGCATACCAATTCTCTGTAATATTTTTACAGCAACATCATCTGCTGTTGTTTTAGTTCTTTCTGATATTTTTTTCAGATAACTAACGATGAATCCCTTAAAGATTTTTAGCGCAATAAAAGTGACAATAAAAATTATAACAGCCCCAGCATATAGATTGGAAGTGTTATTTAATATTGTCTGTGATGATATAGATCCCATATTTTTGTAATTTATGATTTAAAGACAATCTTGCAAAAGATAGAAAAATTTCAAAGTTCAAAATCCAAATCTCAAAGGAATATAAAATGCCAAATTTCAAAAATATTTACAGTTTGACATTTTTAATTCCTTTTTAATTTTTAATTTGAGCTTTTTAATTTCATTGGTATTTTGATTTTATTTGCAATATCTTCTGCCTCTCCTTCCTCATATTTCCCTTGCACCCATGGAGTATGCCCATCTCCTTTTATCCGTGGGATAACATGAACATGAATATGCGGAATTACTTGTCCAGCAACTGGATCATTATTAATTTGCGCGTTATATCCAGAAACTTTCAGTCTAGTTTTGATTGCATTGCCAACTTTTTTTACTGTCTTTATTAAATGACATAAATCTTCCTCCGATGCTTCTTCAATATTTTCAATATGCTTTTTTAATATAACTAAAGTATGACCTGGATTAACTGGAGCGATATCTAAAAATGCCAGAGTAAACTCATCTTCATACACTTTGTATGCTGGCAAATCCCCTGCAACAATTCTACAGAATAGACACATTATAATAAAAATTTAAAGTTAAAGCCAATTAAATATGCACAAGTCTGAATGTCCATAAAGTCAAAAGTTTATAAAGTCCGCCAATCGTCCTTTCGACTTTATAAACTTTTGACTTTATGGACTATTATAACAAATTCTCCTTTCTGCTGCATCTTATCTGATCCCATTTCGTCTAAAATATCTTGAACACTTCCACGATAAATAGTTTCAAACTTCTTTGTCAGTTCTCTAAAAACTTCAATCTGACAATCTGACATCACGCTTTTAATTTCTTCAAAAGTTTTCACTATCCTATGTGTTGATTCATATATCACAGTTGTTAATTCTGATTCTGAAAGTTTTTTGAAAAATGTTTGTCTTCCTTTTTTCGTAGGAGGAAATCCCAGAAACTGAAATTTAGAAACATCTAAAGCAGAAATACTAATGGCTGTTGTCAGTGCTGATGGACCGGGGATTGGAACAACTGTAATTTCAGATTGAACTGCCATTTGAATAAGTTTTGCCCCGGGGTCAGAAACATTTGGCGTCCCCGCGTCGGTGACTAACGCTCCATTTTCCCCTGATTTTAATCTTTCAATAATTTTTTCCGCATCTTTTTCAGCACTGTGTTGATGAAAACTCACAGTTGATGTTTTGATTTCATAGGTTTTGAGAATCTTACTTGTCTCTCTTGTATCTTCGCACGCAATAAAATCAACACTTTTCATGATTTCCAAAGCTCGCAACGTTATGTCTTTCAGGTTGCCTATCGGTGTTGAAACAATGTATAATGAAGTCATAAGAAATTATAATTAACAGAATGATTTTATCTGCGCATATAGTGGTTGGATCTTTAATAGGGGAGCATATTGACAGCCCTTTCATTGTTATCCCTATTTCTATTATATCTCATTTAGTAATGGATGCAATCCCACATTGGGATTATACGATTTATCAACTGTCAACATATCAAGAGTGGGTTAAAATTGGAGCAGATATCGGCACAGGATTATTATTCGCTTTCTTGATAATATATCTGTTGAGAAAACATAAAAATAGACAAATTGATCAAAAAAATATATTCAAGAAAAACGTAAATGTCCTTCTGGGAATCTTCTTTGCAGTTGCTCTTGATGGTATTACTTTACTATATATGAAGTGGAATTTTATTCCAGCATTTATAACTCCTATAACAAAGTTTCATCAATGGGTTCATTTTAAATAAAAAATTAAACATTAAAAGCCGCCTCCGCTTTTCAAGCTACGGCGTGCCAAGGCAAAAATATGGATAATAAAGAACAACAAAATAAAGAAATTTCGTGGAAAGCTTTTGAATATTTTTATTATCCTAAAACACGCAATTGGTTTATCGCCACAATCATTATTTCCGCACTGATGATGGTCGCTGCAATATCTTCACAAGATCCTTTGGTGATGATTGTTGCAGCGATGGCCATTGTTGTCTTTTTTATGACAGCTGTAAAAATGCCTAAAGAAGTTCAGATAACGTTGAAGGAAGATGGAATATCGTTTGGAGAAAAAAATATTCCCTACAAAACACTTGGGTCTTTCTGGATTTTTTACGATCCTCCAATAAATTATATCAGTTTCAAGAAGATGGGGAAACTTACTCAGCCAATCAAAATAGTTTTTGGAGATGAAATAGAACCATTAAAAGTCCGTGAATTTCTTGCCCCTCATCTTCCAGAAAAAGAGCAGGAAGAGTCAATGATGGATGCAATGGAAAGAATATTGCGCTTGTAAACTCGTAAATCAGTCCTCGTAGTTCAGTGGATAGAACATAGGCTTGCGGAGCCTAAAACAGAAGTTCGACTCTTCTCGAGGACACCATACAAATAAATTCTAAAATCCAAAGTTCAAATTAAAAAGGAACTAAAAATGACAAACATCAAATCAACGATATTTTTTTAATTTGGTCTTTGACATTCCTTTGGATTTTTTAATTTTTAATTTACACTGATATTCCTTTGGATTTTTTAATTTGAGCTTTTTAATTTAATCGTTGGTTACTATAATATTATGTCATCTGATTTAAACAATAAAATTGAATCCCTATACGGAATTGGAAAACATTATCTCCCCAAATTACATAAATTGGGGATTTTCAATATTAAGGATTTACTTTATCATTTCCCGCATCGCTACGAAAATTTTGGAGAAATTAAAGAAATTAAAGATTTATGTCCTGGAGAAAAATCTACAATTCATGGAAAAATAATTAACGTTAAAAATACACGCACACCGAGGAAGAGAATGCAGATTACCGAAGCACTTATTTCCGATGGGAAATCTGTTCTGAAAGCAATTTGGTTTAATCAACCATTTTTAAGAAATACTCTTTGGGCAGGAATTAACGTTAGTTTGAGTGGGCGAGTGGGGATGGACTATGATACATTTTCAATGTCCAATCCTGCTTATGAAATTATTCCGAAAGACTTAGAAGAATCTGAAGAAAATATTCCGCACATCCAAACGGGTGGATTAATTCCAATGTATCCTGAAACTGAAGGGCTTACTTCTCGATGGCTCAGAATACGAATAAAATCAGTTTTACATCTTTCGGATGACATTAAAGAATTTATTCCAGATGAAATTTTAGAACGACAGGGCTTGATATCAATTTCAGAAGCTCTCCAACAAGTCCACTTCCCTACTGACGAAGAAAATAAAAATAGAGCACGCCATCGTCTCGCTTTTGAAGAACTTTTTTTAATGCAGTTACATTTCAAAAAACAGAGACAGCAATGGCAGAAAAATGGTGCACGTTCAATTCCATTTGATCAACCTGCCATCAAAAACTTTGTTGATAATTTATCTTTCAAACTCACCGGAGCGCAGAAAAAAGCAACATGGCAAATTTTACAGGACATAGAAAAAGATGTTCCGATGAACAGACTTATGGAAGGAGATGTTGGATCAGGTAAAACCGTTGTGGCAGCGATTGGGATGTTTGAAATTATCAATGCTGGTTTTCAGACCGCTCTGATGGCACCGACGGAGGTGTTGGCGGAACAACATTATAATACTCTTGTTACATTAATACCTTCTATTCCTATTTTACTGCTCACAGGGTCTTGTCAAAAAATCTCAGGAAAGTCAAAAGTCAAAAGTCAAAAGTCAAAAAGACGAAACAAAGAAATTTCACGTAAAGAAGCTATTACACTAATAAAATCTGGAAAAGTTAAAATTGTTATTGGGACGCATGCAATTATTCAGAAAGATGTGGAATTTAAGGATTTGGCGATGGCAATTGTTGACGAACAGCACAGGTTTGGAGTTCAACAACGTGCAGCTCTTCAAAAAAATGTTTTAAAAATTAAAGACAAAACCCCTAGTATAATCCCCCATTTACTAACCATGACTGCAACTCCCATTCCAAGAACTCTCGCTCTTTCAGCTTACGGAGATTTGGATATTTCTATTTTAGATGAAATGCCCAAAGGAAGGCAAAAAATAATTACAAAAGTAGTCGCTCCGGGGGATAGATTGAAAGCGTATGAATTTATTTCAAGTGAAATAAAAAAAGGCTATCAAGCCTTTGTAATATGTCCTCTAATAGAAGAATCGGATACATTAGAAGTCCGCTCTGTGACGGAAGAATATGAGAAATTATCTAAAAAGATTTTTAAGAATTTTCGGATTGAGATGCTTCATGGAAAAATGAAGTCAAGAGAGAAAGAAGAAATTATGCAGAAATTCAAAAATCATGAAATTGATATTTTGGTTTCCACATCTGTAATTGAAGTTGGGATTAATGTTCCAAATGCAACAGTGATATTAATTGAAGGATCGGATCGTTTTGGTTTAGCACAGCTCCATCAATTTAGGGGACGAGTTGGAAGAAGTGATCGTCAATCATATTGTTTTCTTTTCACAGATTCAACGGCCAGAACTACTGCTCAAAGATTAAAAGCGCTCGTTGGAAGCGCTAATGGTTTTGAGCTTGCTCAAAAGGATTTAGAAATCCGCGGACCTGGAGAATTTTTAGGTTCCCGCCAATCTGGCTTGCCAGATCTTGCAATGGCAAGTTTGACAGATGTAGAGACAATTCAATTAGCAAGGGAAGAGGCTGAAAAAATTGTTTCAAAAATCAATAAATTTCCAGCGTTGAAAAATAAATTAGAACAATTTAAATCGGAGATACATTTTGAGTAA
>CAZEUY010000027.1:0-8984 GCA_964515525.1 uncultured Candidatus Saccharibacteria bacterium | reverse complement strand
ATTCTTCTGTTCTGCATAAATAGCAGAATTAGTACTATTAGCATAAACGGATAATTGATTCTCTTCTACAAGAGGATCTGGCAATAACTCAGAAGGAGCTAAATTTAATTTCCCTTGCTTAAACTGTGTTTGGAGATTTGAACTCAATATCTGTAAGACATTACACACATCTGGATCTGTACAATCTGGTTCGTTCCAGTCTGCTAAAACCGTGCTCGTTAAAATACTTAATGTAAAAGCAATTGCTATAATTAAAAAGCAATTCAAAGAATACTTCGTTAAATTAGATAATTTTTGTTTCATGTTTATATACAAACCAATTAACACTAATGTTGAACGAATACTCACTAATCACGAATTCGTGATTTATACACATCCGTTCTGCATTCGTATCAATTAATTCTATTTTATTGTAGCATAATGCACATCTTAATAACAGTGTACTTATCCACAACAAGCCACTGACACGGATTCGTGATTCGTATATATTCGTTCTACTTCGTGTTGATTCGTTCTATTCTAATATCCCGTCTAAATTTACATCATACAAAATCTGTTCTTGTATTAACCGGTAGTTTATAAGTTCTTTTTTATCAAACCAAACATCAATCTCTTTTTCTGCTTCATCAACATGACCAGATGCATGGATCAAATTTCGGACAGCTCTGTTGTCTGGATCTGCAATGGCATATGAGTCAATTGTAAGATCTCCTCTAATTGTTCCTACGTCAGATGTTAACGGTTCTGTCCCTCCAGTAATTTTTCTAATAATTCCAACCGCCTGATTCCCTTCCCAAACCATAGCCACAACGGGACCTGATGACATGTACTTTACTAGTTTTTCTAGTATTGCATTGCCGTATTCAACAGCAGAATCAAATGGAGGGGCTGCTCCTCTTTTAGTATATGCTTTTATAGAATTCTCTCCTGTCTTTCGTGGCCATTCTGGATCAACTAAATAATGTTTTCGGACCATTTCCTCATCAGGAACTAAAAATTTAATTCCAATTAATTTAAGCCCTGATCGTTCGTACCTTTTAATAATTTCTCCAATCAAAGATCTCTGAACTCCATCAGGCTTGATAATAACTAACGATCTCTCTTTCTTCGGATGACTCATGTTACTCCTAATTTAATGCTATTTAATAAAAATTAAGTGTATCCTAAATTTAGGACTTATGCAACTAATAACGAAGTTAAAAAGTCAAAAGTTCATAAAGTAGAAAGTTCGACGATATTACATTTCCGTCGTCCTTTCAACTTTTTAACTTTCTAACTTTTAACTAATAAACAATATCATTGTTTATGTCCGTTCTCCTAATAATTACCCCCGCAGAATCTAACATCTCTAAAATATGTACGTGCGGGTGTCCGAAAACATTATTTTCTCCGGAACTTATTACTGCTTCTGTAGGCTGAATTAAATCAATTAAACATCTTTCTAAGCCATTTTTTGAACCATGGTGTGGAACTTTTAGAATATCTACGATTCCCAGATTTTGATATGTTTCGCAAAATTCTTCCCAAACTTCATTTTCCGCATCTCCTGTAAAAAGAAATTTTTTATCTGGAAAATCTAAAAAAGCAAGAATGGATGTGTTATTAATGTTTTTATCTTGTGCCATTTTTTCAGATGGACCAAGCATCTTAATTCTATAATTTCCAGCGGAGTAACAGCTTTCTAAATCATCCGTACTGCATGACAAAGAAATTTCGGAAACATTATTTACCCGAATCATCGGGACATCACTCTCTTTCATGATACGAAAAAATTCTTCACATAATTTGTTTTCGCATGTCTCATTAGAATAAATTAGTTTTTCAATTTTGAACTCACTGTTTTTGACAATTTCCAAAAATCCATTGAAATGATCATCGTGATTATGTGTTAAAATTGCCAGCTCAATGTCTCTATTAAATTCCCCCATATACTGATCTAATTTATCAATCACCAAACGATCTGGACCAGCATCAATTAGGATGTCTTGATTAAATGGCGTCTGGATCAAAGCCGAATCCCCTTGCCCAACATCAAAAAAAATCACTCTTCCATTAGATGTTTTTTCTACTGCCCATGAATGTTTAACAAAAACTGAAAAAACAATCAGACAAAAGAAAAAAAGGCTATAGATTATCTTGCGCTCGCTTGCTGGCTTGTCCATATTTGGTCCAAAAAATTATCAAGACAGCTATTACAAAATATATAGCTATCATCCACTGCCATGAGATGGATGTTTCAAAAGATGCAATTGGAATTTTAGATACATACTTTAATACCGCCAACATCGTCCCAGAAACTTCTTTGTATGGCAACCACAAAATTCGCAGAATTACAGATGGAGCAAAAAACAGAAAAAGTGGAGCGATGCCCAAGATCATGATGACAGGAATTAGCGGAACAACGATTAAATTTACAAATGGAGCAACAACTGAAACTTTCCCGAACTGATGGACAACAAGAGGAAGCGTCAAAATTTGCGCAGACAAAGATACAAGAAAAAGACTTTTTATCTTAAGCGGATTCGGCCAATTCTCCGTTTTTTCTTCCAAAACTGGCCACAAAAAAAGAATCCCCGCCACAGCCATAAATGACAACTGAAATCCAATATCATATCTCAGGAGCAGTGGATTTATCAAAAGCATCATTGCCATCGTAAAAGTAAACGCATTTTTTGCAGAAGAAACTCTCCCAATTTTCAATGCTAACAGAACTAAAAAACCCATAATCCCTGCTCTCACAATTGAAGCAGAAAATCCGATGATTGCAACATAACCAAGAATTACCAAAACAATTCCCCAAAATATCTGTTTTCTGTTGAGACCGATTGATGCCAAAAAAATAAAAAGTAAACTAGAAATTATTGAAACATGCATCCCCGAAACAGCAATCACATGGCTCGTCCCTGTAATTGAAAAAATATCTTTCCAAAATTCCGAAATGCCATTTTTATTTCCCAACAAAATCGCTGACAGAAAATTCGCTTCCACTCCTGAAATTGATTGTTGAATCTTTTCTTGAATAGATTTTTTCAACATAATCATCGCGCCAAGCGCGCTCATGTGCGTCTTCTTCTGCAAAACAGTGATTGTGGGATTAAAACTGATTGCTTGTATATCATGTCTTAATAAATATCCTTGCCAATCAAAATCATCAAGCTTTTCTGGAACTCTAATTTCTCCAGATATTTTCAGTCTATCTCCATAACTATATTTGGGAAATGTATCCGTCCTGACCTGTAAATTCCCACTCACTCCATCAACCTTGAGTGTCAAATTTGTGTAAGTCAATCTTTCATCAGGTTCTTTAATAATAGTCCCTGTAACATCTTTAACATTTTTTTCTGCCAGAAAAACGATGCTGTCGTTGCCGATGTTGAATGCATTATTACATCTAACGATCCCTACTAAAAAACAGATCAGCATTATACTGATCGTAAGCATCTTGTGATCAATAATTGCCCAAACGATTGATACTAAAATCAGTACACTTGACAGCATTATCGCCCATCGTTGGATGATGAAAAATGAAGAGAAAGCGATGCCGATTAAAAACGAAAAAATAGCCCAGAAAAATATCTCAGCTCTTGTCATGACAACTCTATAATTTTATTAGCTGTTTTTAGACCTTTTTTAATGCACAAACTACTTTTTGGAATATGTAAAAAAACAGCTAATGATTTTATAATTGCATCATTAGCCTGCCCTTTTTGCGGTTTTTTTGTAGTATATATTTTGAAATTTGTATTATCTATCTGCTCAACCTTATTCTGTTTCGCCCCCGCCACAACTTTTACATTGATGGTCATAATAGTATAATAACATCTAAACATTGTAGCATGCCACTTACGAATTCGTGATTCGTATACATTCGTCTTACTTCGTGCTCATTCGTTCTTTCTACTTAGCTTTTTCTATGACTTCTTCCATACTTGGCAACCCCACTTTCCATGAAATTACTTCTTGATCATTTTCATCTGCAACAACGATGGCCGGAACTGCCATGATCCCAAATAATTGAGCTTCTGCCAAACCATCCGCCTCATTTATACTCATCATCTGAACGTTCTGCCCCGCCTCTTTCAATTTTTCCCCCATAGCTTTTGCTGGTGGACAATTTGGACATGTTATCGACGTAAAAATTTTGATCGTTTTCATATTGTTTTTATTAAAAATTAACATTACCCCCTACTGTCATTGCAAGGAGCTTCTTGTTGCCAGTTGGCAAGAAGAAGTGACGAAGCAACCTCGTAACGAAACGGTACGTATATTCAATTGTTTTAATGAAATATAATCTCCATTTTGAATTTCTTTTCTTCCATCTGCGATAGCTTTCTTCTTTGACTTAGATATTTTTTCTCCCTTTGTATTTTTCATAATATTCTATTTAGAAATTACTGTCAATTTATCTACTACGTAGATATCTACGTAGATAAAATTTATTTATTTACGAAATTTAACATTATTATTGGTTTACATAGCATCGTCATCCGTCATTGTTTATTGAAAATTTCACCCCGCAGGGTGACCAGCCTGCAGGCTGGGATTCTGTAGGGGCAATTCACCAGTCTCGAATTGGCAATCGAGCCGAGGCGGACGAATTGCCCGCGTCGTCCATCGTCGTAAAACCCGCCGCAACTGTCGCAATTATTTTAAATTTCTCATCATTATCTTGTTTGCTATATTCCTACGCGGGCGACCATGAAGGCACGCCCCTACACGACTATAAACATAAATACTTCTATCTAATTTTCACCTCTCCTACAAATCCCTGTAAAACCCCTGCCATCTCCTGTAGCACATCATCCCCACAACCAACCTTCCCCTCCCATTCGGGATCTAAAGTGACCAATGGTCTGAATTGTTGCAAGACAGCTTTTTTTGCTCCTTTAATTTGTTCTCCAATTTTTCCAATATTTTCTAACGACACAACATCCGGAGCAACGGTTATTCTAAATTCGTAATCCAATCCTGATTGCATAATTAAACGCACGGATTCGCGGATTTTATCAACTAAATTTTCTGGACATTTTAACAAACTGACATATTGATCAAACGGCGCTTTGACGTCCATGGCAATAAAATCAACTAATTTTTTCTGAATCAGGGCTTGAAGCATCTCTGGGTTCGTTCCATTTGTTTCAATCATAATCTCCATCTTTCCATCAAGCGCATCAATCTCTTTTATTTTCTGAAATAAACTTGGCAGATCCTGATTTAACGTTGGTTCTCCTCCTGTCCAACACACTGCATCAATCCATTGTTTTTTCTCTTTAACTCTTTCCATCAACTCTTCTTCAGAAATTTTAGGAGCATTCTCAAACCCAATAACAAGATCTTTATTGTGACAAAACGGGCATCTCAAATTGCACCCACCAGTAAAAATAACCGATGATATTCTACCGGGAAATTCTATTAAGGAAACTGGTAAAATTCCTCTTATATCAACCATTGTTTTTGAAAAATCCTTGGTTGGCTGTTTTATTTCTATCTTTCAATTCAGCTATTTTTCCTTTATTCCACATACTTACAACAGAAAAATATCCTGTCACTCTAGTAATGATGTCCAAATTAGAAGATCCGCAATATGAACAATTATCTTGAATTCCTCTAATAACTCTCCCGCAATCTTGACAAGATGTGAATTCTGGAGAGAACGCAACTTGATCATTCGTAGTATTATAGAAAATCTTTTTTACTAAATTTGCAATGCTTTTTCCAGATGGTTTCGCCTCGCCAAGCCAGATATGTGAAATTGATCCCGCCTCAATGAGTGGATGTAATATACCTTCTTGTTGCACTCTTTCAATTGGGTCCATATCAGCACCGACATTAAGCAACGTTGAGTTAGTATAGTAAATCTCATCTGTATCAATATTCCCTTGCACCACTTGTGCAGTTTCATGCGGATACCATTTTAGATCAAGCTTTGCAAAACGATAAGCAGTTGTTTCGGCAGGTGTTTGTTCAAGAACAAATTTCATTTTGTATTGTTCTGAAAGTTTTTTTGTCACCAGATTCATGTGCGCGATAACCTTAATTCCAAATTTCAACGCCTCTCTTGATTCATGCATCTCTTCTCCTGTGTGTGCTTTCACTAACTCATTAAGCCCAACCATACCAATTAAATGAGAGGCTTTATGAATACGATAATATGATCTCCCATCTCTTTTGATAGATAAGAATCCCAATGGTCCTGATGTCCCCATATTCAAAAGATATTCCATAAAAAGATGTTTCTGTCTGTGTGCTTTAACAACTATTTCCATCACACGATTGATCTCCGCAAAAAGTGCTTTCTCGTCTTTTTTAGCTTTGTAGGCAATTCTTGGTAAATTGATCGTAATGTTCTGAATAGCTGAATATCTCATTTTCCACGGTTCCAATGCATCTATAAGATCTTCTGGCTCAAGCTTAAATGCTAAACGACAGCATTGAGAAATTTTTGCAGTCTCTCCTCTATCAAAAACAAAGTATGTAGTACCTTGATCTGCAGCCACATCTGATGCAAACTCAAGAAATTTTTCATGACCTTCTGTTCTGAAAAACTTTTCCGTAATGTGTAAAAGTGGCTTTGGGAAGAAGAATGGACGCCCTGTAGCATCTCCTTCTTTGTAAACTTCAAATAACGCCCAAACAAATTTTTGCGCTAATTTTTCATATTCCGCATATGTTTTTCCTGTAAATTTTCCGCCTGGCCCAATCGCTTTAACTTTCTCAAAATGTTTCGGCACTTCCCAATACAAGTTGATGTCAGAAAAAATTGCTTGTCCACCTCGTGCAACTGACTGTTGGGAAAATTCAAATATGAGCATCTGCGCAAGCTGTTTTATTTCTTTGTCTGACATCCCTTCCAAGTATGGAGCAAAAAACAAGTTGACCGCATCCCATCCGATTGCTCCAGAAAAATGACATTGCAAAGCGGCAGAAAATTTTACTAAATGCGCCAAAAGAACTGCCGGATTTTTAGCAGGTTTAGCTTGAGCAAGAGATGATGTTAAATCCAACCCAAACTTTTTTACGTATTCCAAACTTTGGCCCGAGCAGTATGGGCGATCTACCATCCCCAGATCGTGTAAATGAATTTCACCGCTTGCATGTGCATCTGCAACATCATTAGAGAAAACAACGAGCAATGCATATTCTTTCTTCACTCTCTCCGCGAGTGTTAAATTTGTCGCTTCAGGACCGTGAGGGACATTAGCATTATCTCTGTTCTTCTCAAGCATAATAATTTTACCAACATCGTAAAGTGGAACACCTAA
The DNA here is from genome assembly GCA_964515525.1 of uncultured Candidatus Saccharibacteria bacterium. Lineage (GTDB taxonomy): Bacteria > Patescibacteriota > Minisyncoccia > CAYZDR01 > CAYZDR01 > CAYZDR01. The sequence continues at coordinate 1,722 of CAZEUY010000027.1, read as the reverse complement.
CCTGGTATATGATTTTCTAATCCCCTCCAAACCTTTTTCAATAAGTTTTACATTAACTAATTCTCTGATAAGCGGAGCAGAAACAAATTTCAAATCGTTCTGTTTGATAAATTTTTCTATTTCATCGGCAATTTCTAACGCAACTCTCAGATCAGCTCCCGTCTCTTTAATTAAACTCTCTGAGATTCTCTCTTTATCCCATTGCAAAATATCATCCTCTGATGTTTTAACAAAAAGAGCCATATCGGTGACATCCGAAATGAACTCTTTAGCAAACGGAAGACTTTTAGTCTTTTTCTCTATTGATTTTTCTGTATTATTTTCCTGTTGATTTTTTTGTTCGTTTTCCATATTATAGTAAATCCGTTCTATTTTATTGTTTCATTTTTCGTCTAATAAAAGCGGGGATATCAAATTCATCTTCTTTGATAATGTTCTCTTTTGATGAAGAATCATTTTGTCTTTCGTCCTCTTCTTCCTTTTCTACATCTGTATCATTTTTGCTTTCAGATTTTACCCGAGAATTCTCATCTTCATCAGCAACATCATCCCCTATGTTTCTATCTAATGACTGAAAAGAATTAGCAATTGTATCTTTCTTTTTAGTAGAACCATGGGCCACCTCACAATTATCAAATCCTGTTGCAATTACTGTCAGTTTTAGTTCTCCCTTTTTCAAAGTATTATCAATCACTGCTCCAAAAATCACCTTGGCTTCTGGGTCAATAGATTCTGTGATAACTTTTGCTGCATCATTGATTTCACTCATCGTTAAATCTGATCCACCATAGATGTTAAACAAAACTCCTTTTGCTCCGTCAATCGCAATTTCCAATAATGGACTATTGATCGCTGTTCGTGCCGCTTCCACTGCACGTCCTTCACCAACTGCACTTCCTATCCCCATAAGTGCTGAACCAGCATCCCGCATAACAGCTTTTACATCAGCAAAGTCAACATTAACGATTCCGTTTACTGTAATCAGATCAGAAATTCCTTGAACAGCTTGTCTTAGCACATCATCAACTACAGCGAAAGCATCTACCAAACTCGTTTTCTTATCAATAATATCAAGTAATTTATCGTTTGGGATTGTAATCAATGTATCTACATATTCTTTCAATCTCTGCAAACCATGTTCAGCAACAGCAGAACGTTGCGTCCCTTCAAACCCGAAAGGTTTCGTCACAACTCCAACTGTCAAAGCTCCTGATTCTTTGGCAATCTCTGCAATGGTCGCACATGCTCCTGTCCCCGTTCCTCCTCCCATCCCAGCCGTGACAAAAACCATGTCCGCACCTTTAACGAGCTGATGGATTTCTTCTCTACTTTCTTCCGCTGCCTGTCTTCCAACTTCTGGATTCATTCCAGCGCCCAACCCTTTAGTGATGTTTTTTCCAATATGAATTTTTTCAGGAATACTGTTGTTGTGTAAAGCCTGTGCGTCTGTATTAACTGCAATAAAATCAACCCCTTTTACTCGGGCTGCTATCATTCTTCCTACTGCATTTCCTCCTCCACCACCAACGCCAATGACTTTGATTCTTGCAAATGATTCTACTTGTGGTTTTATTTCTGGCATAACATTTTACCCTTTCATCGCCACAAAATAATGTGGTCGTTGATTAAGTATACACCTCCATTGCTCCTTCAACAAGGATTGACCCGCTTTTCATAATTCAACTTTTTTTGCCATATCAGTCATTTTCCTGTGGACAAGTA
>CAZEUY010000026.1:0-9446 GCA_964515525.1 uncultured Candidatus Saccharibacteria bacterium | reverse complement strand
TCTGCCCAAATGTAAAAAAGTATTTGTGGATTCCAGCAACAAGTACACGCCACCCTGAATATCTTTTTCATCTTCCCTCCCCTTGGTCTGCCATAGCTCGTAGAGCGAAGGAGACCTTGCCCGTCCGAAGTCGCTCCGCAGAGTGACGAAGGCGGATCCGTTTTAGATTACATTAATTTTCAAAGACCAATCCCCGGCCTCCTTCTTAAAACTAAAAATTTCTAATTACCCAAACGATTTTCAATAAATTCTTTTATTTGATTAGCCATCTCAAAAGCTTCTTCTGCCATCTCCCATGAAATCCCGTCTGGATAATCTGCGGGATACCTCGTTTCTATATAAAATTCAGTCAATTTAATTGAAGATTCTTTAAGGTCTACAAAGTCAGGATCAATGTCCATACATAATTCTAAAATTCTTTCTAAGTTATGTATTTTTGGAAAACTTTTTTGTTTAGAAATAAGGAACGCTTTCAAATATTTTTCTGCCATTTGCTGTGACATAAAACAAACAGAACTTGGAGCTCCATCTCTATGTTTTAAAATAGATTTTGAGGATAACTCATCTTCTCCTGCTCTTTTAATCCATTCGGTAACTACAAAATCTAAATTTGTTTTATCACTATTTTGCATATAAAATTTTGCCTTTATTAACTATTTTTTCTGCAAAAAAATCTTTCATTGCCAATCTTCTTTCTATCTCTTCTGGCGTATAACTCACAACATCATAAGCAATTCCTGAGCCAAAAAGCAATCTTCTTATATTAATCTGCCTTTCTCTCCGTGATTCTTTTGATTTTTCAACCACTACAAGATCGACATCACTATCAGGGCCTGGAGTTCCCCATGCATAAGAACCAAAAAGAATTATCTTTTCAGGATCAATTTCTTTGATAATTTTATCGGTTATTTCGTTTAACTTTTTTTCTATATCTTTACTCATATTAAAATTATATCATACTTTGTTAATTTTCTCCATAAAATCCAAAATTTCTGTTTCTACTTTCTCCATTGGAAACTTTTTCCATTGGAAAATAGATTTTGATATAGACATAATGGCGCAAGCATAATGAGCATTTTCGCTTTTTGCTACATAAGCATTGTTATGCCATCGTATAACTGCCCATTGTTTTTGTAAAATACTTTTACAAACAGATAACAAGGAATACTTCCAGAGATTTATTTCTAACCATCCCCCTTTGCCATAAATATATTTATATCTTTCTTTATTTAATTTTTCTTGATCTCTTTCTTTTCCAAAATCTAAAAGTTTTTTTGATACCCATGGTGAAACCAATTGTTGAGTTTCAATGAGATAAAAGCACTCTACTAAATGTCTTGCGCAAGACATCGTAATTTCTGAAAAACGATATTTCTGTTTTTCTTTAGTTCTATTAAGAAACTTTCTTGTTATTCCACTCCCCTGCCAATTATATTTTTGGATTATATTTTCAGTAACACTTTCTCTTGAAACAAAATCTATCAAACAGTTTGATGCAGTATTATCTGACCGAGTGAGCATTAGATTTAATAAATATTCAATTGATACTTTATCTCCAGATTTCAAAAGCGGTCTAGTATCATTTGGGAAAATACGGCTATCTTTATCTACATCATTTGGAGATTTGACTTCAACTATTGTTTCCAGAGAAAAATTACCTTTTTCAATTTGTCGCAAAATTTCTGCTCCAATAAAAATTTTATAGCAACTTGCTGGATAAATAAATTTATCTATACTGTACCCGAAAATGCAAGGATTATCTGGTATAAGGTCAATAATGCAAATTGAAAACTCAAACTTATTCTGATATTTTTTAATAATTTTATCAAAAAGTTCTTTTTCAAATTGTTGATTTTGAATTAATTGTTTCATTTCAATTATTTATCAAAAGTAGTTTTTAATTTTTGCTCTTTATTAAATCTCTCAATTGATAATTGAATTAATTCATCAATTAATTTAGTATACGATATTCCGCTGGCTTCCCAAAGTTTGGGATACATACTATTTTTTGTAAAACCTGGCATAGTGTTAATCTCATTTACTATAATTTTATTATTATCTTTAAGAAAAAAATCAACTCTTCCCAACCCTTCACAAGATAAAGTTTCGAATGTTTTTATTGCAAGCTCTTGTATTTGTTTCGTTATCTTACTCGAAATCTTTGCTGGTATTTCTAAAACTAAATTTTTTTCATCAATATATTTAGATTCATAAGAATAAAATTCATGATTATATAAAATTTCACCAGGAACTGAAGCAGCTAGTTTAGTATTTCCAAGCACCGAACATTCAATTTCTCTACCATTAATACATTCTTCGATAATTATTTTAATATCATACTCAAAAGCATCTTTGATACCATTCTGATATTCAGTTTCATTATGAATCTTATTTACACCAATAGATGAACCCATATTTGCAGGTTTAATAAAAAACGGAAGCCCCAGTTTATCTTTTATATTTTCAAAATCAGGAATTGTTTCATAGGATTTTAGAACAATAAATTTCCCGATTGGAACATCGGCATCACGCAATAAGCGTTTCATAATATCTTTATCCATTCCAATAGCCGAACCAAGAACACCAGCTCCTATAAATGGAATATTTGCTAATTTTAATAATCCCTGCACTGTTCCATCCTCTCCAAATGGTCCATGCAAAATTGGAAAAATTATATCAATTACTAAATTTTCATTTTGCTTAACAAGATTTAAAATTTTTCCATCACTTTGAGGAATTAAAGCAACTGAATCACCTGATTCGCCTAATTTAATAAATTGAGAATCATTAGTATTGAGCAACGACTCTGAATTATTATTTAATGACCATTTTCCAGTCTTATCTATTCTAATAAGAATTGGATTATATTTTGTCTTATCTATGGCATCAAAAACATTTTTTGCTGATTGTAAAGATACTTCATGCTCAGCAGATTTCCCACCAAATAGAATTCCGACATTGATCTTATTCTTTCTATTCATAGTTACACCCTACAAATTTTCAAAGACCAGTTTTTATTCTCCTTCTCAAAACTAAAAACACCTTCTAAATTTCCCCCAATCTTTTCAGCAAGAACTTCTCTCGCTATGTATTCTCCAAAAATAGAAAACGCTTTTTTGATATCTTTATCATCTGAACTCCATGAAACATTGATCCGATCATCAATCTCTAAACCTGCCTCTTTCCTCGCCTGCTGAATTGACCGCACAATTTCCCTCGCAACTCCCTCAACCCGCAACTCCTCCGTAATCTCCGTCCCCAAACAAACCGAAATCCCCCCATCTTCTATCGTTATCTTCCCACGCGGGCAAATACATGGATTTGCCCCTACACCATCACATTTGCAATCATCTGCATTATTTTCGTCTGTTTTTTGAAATTCTTGTCCCGTCGCATGACTTGGGATGAAATTTGAAATTTGAAATTTTTTAATATTGATCTCATCTCTAACTAAATCTACCAGTTCTTCTGGTAAATCCCCACTACCATTAACAGCCATCTCCCCCAACGGTTGTCTCACTTTAATTCCTGCTTTCGCTCTTGCTGCCAAACCTAATTCAACAATCTTTCTCGTTTTTGACATTTGATCATTTAATTTCTCATCAATTAAAGATTCGTCTGCCACAGGAAAGTTCTCCAGATGAACAGATATTGTGGTGGACAGGCCTGCCTCTCGAAGCCTTGGCGTAGAGAGGTTTCTATAAATAATTTCTGCAATAAACGGAGTAAATGGAGCCATGACTTTAGATAATTCCAACAAGACAGTATACAAAGTTTGGTAAGCGCTATTCTTGTCTTCATCGCTTTCGCTCTTCCAAAATCTCCGACGCGATCGGCGAATGTACCAATTAGACAAGTTATCAATAAATTCCGGGATTGCTCGGGTCGCCTTAACGACGTCATACCCAACCATATTGTCATTCACTGTTTTTATTAAAGAATTTAATTTTGATATTATCCATTTATCTAATAGATTTTTTGAAAACTCTACTTCATCTTTTGGCTCCCAATTATCAACTACTGCATATGTATTAAAAAACGCAACAGAATTCCATAGTCTCATAAATACTCCTCGCTGAATTTCTGCAATATCTTTTTCAGAAAAATTCATATCCTGAGCAGACATCAAAGGAGAAGAAAGAAAATAGAATCTCAAAGCATCAGCTGAATATTTTTCAAGTACCTCATCTGGGGCAGTAAAATTTCCCAATGATTTTGACATCTTTCTTCCATCACTACCTGCAATAGTTCCAGTAACAACAACATTCTTGAAGGCCGGCTGATCAAAAATAGCAACAGAAATTACGTGCAATAAGTAAAACCATGCACGAGTCTGTGGAACATACTCAGAAATAAAATCAGTAGGAAAACTCTTCTCAAATTTTTCTTTGTTCTCAAATGGATAATGAAACTGAGCAAATGGCATTGACCCTGATTCTAACCAGCAATCAAAAATCTGTGGAATTCTTTTCATTATACCGCCACACTCATCACACTTAAATGTTACTCCGTCTATTTTTGGACGATGATAATCATCCAATCTGTCTTCAGATAATTTCTCTAGTTCATCATATGAACCAATAATTTTTATATTTTTACAATCTTTCTCCTCACATTTCCAAACGGGCATTGCTGTTCCCCAATATCTGTCTCGAGAAATATTCCAATCTGGAGCACTTTCTATTCCTTTCTGGAATCTTCCTTCTTTAAGGTGCTTTGGAAACCAATTTATTTCTTGATTTTTTTCTAAAAGTTTTTTTCGAATTGTAGCAATATTTACAAACCATGCTGGCTGAGCTTTGTATATCATCTTGGAATGGCATCTATAACAATGAGGATAACTATGAGTGACCTCTTCCGTTTTGAACAAATATTTATTTTCTTCTAACCATTGTACAATTTCTTTGTTAGCATCCCAGACATTTTTGCCTTTCCATTCTCCGTCAATAAACTTTCCCGCTTCATCAACATTTAAGATTATCGGCAAACCTTTTTCTTTCCGAAGATTAAAATCATCTTCTCCAAAAGCAGGTGCAATGTGTACAATCCCTGTCCCGTCTTCAGCAGTAACAAAATCTCCAGAAACTACTTTATATCCATCTTGAATATCACTCTTAAAAACTGCTTCGTAATTTCTACCAACTAAATCGCTTCCTTCTATTTCTTCAATGACCTCATATTTTTCATCTTTCATAACATCGGTAATTCTATCTTCAGCCAAAATATATTTTTCTTCTCCATTTCTGATACTTACCACTTGATACTTAATATTACTACCGACTGCCAATGCAACATTAGCCAGAAGAGTCCACGGAGTAGTTGTCCAGACAAGAAAATAAGTATTTTCCCAATCTTTAGCTTTCATCTTTACATATACGGTTGGATCGGTATCTTCCTGATAACTATTATCCATTGCAATTTCAAAATTACTAAGAGGCGTAGCACATCTAGGGCAATATAGTGAGATTCTTACATCTTCATAAACTAACTTTTTGTCGTACAATTGTTTGAATGCCCACCAGACTGATTCCATATAATCTTTATCCATCGTTTTATAGGCATTCCTAAATTCTACCCATCGACCAATTCTTCCAATAACATCTTCCCATTCTCCTGCAATTCTAGAAGTCTCTTCAAAACAAGTTTGATTGAATTTCTCAATTCCAACTTTGTCTTCAATATCTTTTTTACTTTTCGTCCCCAATTTCTTTTCTACCATATGTTCAGCAGGCAATCCATGACAATCCCATCCCCAACGTCTTTCTACTTGATACCCTTTCATTGTCCAAAACCTAGGAAAACAATCTTTGACAACAGATGAAAGAAGCGTCCCCCAATGTGGAACACCAGTGATGAATGGTGGACCATCGTAAAAACTATACTGCTCCGCATCCTTCCTATTTTCTAAAGACTTCTCAAAAATTTTATTCTCATTCCAAAAAGCCAGAATTTCTTTTTCCAGCTCCGCCAATTTCTTTTTGTTATCTATTGGTTGAAACATGATATCAATATTCGGAAAGTATTTTTAAAATCTTTTCAGACAAATCTGTAAATTCTTTTTGCGATTGTTCTAAACTTTCTTTTGTCCCTTTCACCTTCTCAAAACCATCAACAATCGGATCAAGATTAAAAATCGCTTTGTTTTTAATTTGCGACAATGGAGAAAGTTGACCAAAATCTTTAATCAAAGCCAATTCTGATTTCCAAGATTCTTCAACAAGCCCGTTTTTACAATGTTTTTCTGACAAATATTTTTTAACATAACTTGGAATTTTTGCAATCCACTCTGCGTTGCTTTTAATAGGTTTTTTTGAATATTGATTATATGAATTTATCACATATCCTATAAACAATCCTTCCCCATCTAAAACTTTATTATGAGAAATTTCTTTATCTTTTGCCAAAACCCTCGCAGTTTTTTTCCAATTATCTTTCCACTCCTCAAAAGTTTTCCCTATATTTTCAATTCCTTGAACAGAAAAAGCGTCTGGCATCAAAGGTGTAATAAAGTAATCGGATCCTAAAAAAATCACCCTATTCAAAAGATTCAGATTCGGCGATGTATCAATTACAAAAAGATCAATTTCTTCATTTAGCCCCTTTTCAGTTAAGAACCTATCAATAGCGCTTGTAATAAAGAACCCCCTTTCAACTCCCTGAGCCGCCTCTCCATAAGAAGTAATCAGAGAATTTTCATACTGAAATAAATTTGGGCTTCCCGGCAAAATAAACAAATTATTATTTGTTCCAATCTTCTGAAAATTTACACTTTTATCAATATCGGCTCCTCCTTTTATAATCCCCTCAAGAACAGTGTAAATATTTTTCTGATTATCTGAAAAAAGATTTTCTTCAAATGAACCCAAAGACAAATTAGATAAGTTACATTGAGGATCAAGATCTACCAATACAGTTTTGTACCCCATCTCCGCAAATTTAGTCGCACAATTAAAAGCTAACGTAGTTTTGCCAACTCCGCCTTTATTATTCGCAAATACGAGCTTCTTTGTTCTCGTAAATATCATTCTTTTATTATAGCAGATGTGCCCTTTTTTGCAATTTTCAGTCTTCTCCTTCACCGCTTTTACATAGTTGTACTAGTTACTGCTAAACCGTGGATGTATAAATTTTTTATTCTGTTTGGTTTGTAGTAATTAGACATGGGTTTGAGATGTTCACAATTTAATTCACAATTTAAATTGTGAATTCTTTTTTGGGATTGCTAAAATAATCAAACGCTCCATTCGTTAGCAAAAAGTTCTGCTTGTTTGAGAATGTTATCAGTAGCTAATTTTTGCTCATCTGGCGGATAGCCATATTGTCGCAAGATCCTTTTTACAATTACTCTGAGTTTTGCCTGCACGCTTTCTTTGATTGTCCAATCAATTGCAGTGTTTGCTTTTACTTTTTGGACTAATACGCAAGCAAGTTTTCGCAAAGTATCATCTCCTAAAACTTCTTTTGCGCTTCCGTTTACCGCCAAGGCATCATAAAAAGCAATTTCATCTTCTGTTAATCCTAAATTTTCTCCACGCATATCAGATGATTTAATTTCTTTTGCGATGCTGATCAGTTCTTCAATTACTTGTGTTGCTGTTAATAAATTATTTTGATATTTCTTAATTGTAGCATCAAGCATGTCAGAAAGTTTTTTACTATGTACAAAATTCTTTTTCGTTCTGTTTTTTATTTCATCACCTAAAATTTTCTTGAGTAATTCTAATGCAAGATTTTTTCTTTCCATACCCCGTATTTCTTCCAGAAAATCATCAGATAAAATAGAAATATCTGGTTTTTTAATTCCTGCCGCATCAAAAATATCGATTATCCCATCCACAACAACCGCTTTATCTACAATTTGTCTTATAGCTGATTCTATTTCAGCATCGCTTTTACCATTTCCCGTTGGTTCAAATTTTGTTAAACGAGCTTTGACAGCTTGGAAAAATCCTAATTCCTCTTTTATGTTCATTGCAGGAAGTGAGGGTACCGAAAGCGCAAATGCTTTTGAAAGTAACACGACCTGTTTTGTAAATCTGTTTTTACCATTTTCCAAACCTAATATGTACTCTTGAGCTTCTAGAATAATAGTCATCTTTTCTTTTGTATCTGCGGAAAAATATCTCTTATAATTAAAATCCTGAAACATCTGTGCAACAATTTCATATTTTTCCATCATCATAGCGATAGCTTCTGATTGATCCATTGCAGGTGCCCCTTGCCCACCACTTTCTGTATATGTAGCAAGCGCTTGTTTTAAGTCCGAAGCAATACCAATATAATCAACAATGAGACCACCCGGTTTATCTTTGTAAACTCTGTTTACACGAGCAATTGCTTGCATTAAACTATGTCCACGCATTTGTTTATCAATTGCAGATTTTAGTCGTCCTCGTAAAACAACTTCTGAAAGATTTTCTCGTTCAGTTTCTTGTTCTTCTGGTGAAAGATAAATATACCCCTGTTTTTCCAGTAGTTCTAAAGTGAAATTTTCAACATCTGATTCGTGTAGTTTAGTCATGGTTGGTTGTTATTTATCGTCTAAAGATTTAGCGTTTTTTAATCCTTTTTTCTCATCTGATTTTAATTTTCTTTCCACTTTTTTAATATCTCTATCAGCAGGCAAACTTTCCGGTCTAATTCCTCTTTCAATCAATGTTTTTCTTACGCTTTGATTATTGGTAATATGTTCATCAGATATTTGATATCCAGTCCGCATTTGATTGGATTTTGCGTTGAAGATTGTAATCTCTGTCGCGAAATCTTTGGCTTTTAAAATAATGGTTGGCGCAAAATCTGATAATGCCCTGCCCTTTGGCACTTTCCATTTACTTTTCATCTGTGCGGTCGTGTAGCCAAACAACGCTTTATCTCCTTTGCTACGAATAATTCCAAAGTTTTTGTCGTTTCCTGTTTGTTCAAAAATCACTCCCGAAAGCTCTTTCTCGGTATCGGCAAGTTTTCTGCGAGCGGAAATTCTTTCTGATTCTAAAAGGCGTTGCTCTATAATTTCAAATTTTCTTGTCTGAATGGCAAAATATGTTTGAGCAAAAGCGATTTCTTCTTTGCGTGGATCGCCATTTTGAGCAATAAGATAACAGGCATAGCGAGTAAGCATAAAGTCATCTATAACTTTTTCCGCTCCCTTAGGCATTTTGATCGTTTTCCCGACGCCGGCAAAATGATCAGAGACTTCGTGATCAGACATTTCACAGGCGGTTTTTGCTTTTAAGATAACTTCTTTAAAATTATCCCATTTTTCATAGCCAAGCAACTGTTGCAGATCTCTTGCCAGCCAAAACTCTACGCCATTTTCAGTTTGTTTGGCATAGGATTCAAAATTATTGGTAAGTGATTGTATAATTTCAGTTTTCATAATAATTTGTCGTTAAAAAATTAATTTATCTACCCCTGTTTTTCTAGCAGTTCTATAGTGAGATTTTCAA
>CAZEUY010000025.1:0-9623 GCA_964515525.1 uncultured Candidatus Saccharibacteria bacterium | reverse complement strand
GTAATTATGCGTTTTATAGGTGAAAATTTCGTTTTTATCCTTCTGGGCGCTATAGCTCTTATTTTTTTAGTATGGATAGCATATTTACAAATCCAATTATCTGAAACCAAAAAACGATTAGACAGTTTTTGTATAGGAAAAAGCGGGAAGAATTTGGAAGAATTGATAGTATGTTGCAGTAAAGGGGTAGAAGATTTAGAAGCGAAAAATCGGGAATTGCTAAAAAAGGTGATTGAAAATAATGGGGTAGCTCTAAACGGCATCCAACACGTCGGGGTCATTAGATTTAACCCTTTCAGAGACATCGGAGGAGACCAAAGTTTTTCAATAGCACTACTGAATGCGCATAAAGACGGTATAGTAATCTCATCACTATATACTGAAAGTGGGGTAAGAATCTACGCTAAATCTGTCAAAAACGGAACCTCCAAACATCAGTTGTCGGAGGAGGAACAGCAAGCCATCCAACAGTCTGAAAGTCAAAAGTCCATAAAGTCAAAAGTACGACGTAACGACGACGAGCGGACTTTATGACTTTCGACTTTAAGGACTTTATAAACTACGTTGCCGAGGTAGCTCAGTGGTAGAGCAAAGGACTGAAAATCCTTGTGTCGGCAGTTCAATTCTGCCTCTCGGCACATTATGTCTGAAAATTTAAAAATCATAAAACTTCCGAATAACATTGTTGTGCGTAATCTTGCGTTAAAGCTTGATATGTCTGTCGGCAAAGTAATCACGGAACTCATAAAACATGGAATCCCAGCTTCTATCAACGAAGAGGTTGATTTTGATGTTGCCTCAATTGTTTTAGAGGGGCTCGGTTTTAAGGCGGAAAAAGACCCGCCTTCGCCAAAGGCTACGGACGGGCAAGAGGCGGAAAGTGAAGATGGACAGAAAAAGAAACGTCCACCAATTGTTGCAATTCTGGGTCATGTTGATCATGGGAAAACCACATTGTTGGATACCATCAAAAAAAGCAACATCGCTGAAGGAGAATCAGGTGGGATTACACAACACATTAGTGCATGTCAGATAGAAATTGAGGTAAATAAGAAAAAAGAAGTCATCACTTTTTTGGATACTCCTGGACATGAAGCATTCACGACATTGCGACAAAGAGGAGTTAATGTGACAGATATTGCCATTCTGATCATAGCGGCGGATGATGGGGTGATGCCAAGGACAGTGGAAGCGATTGAATTGATCAAAAAATCTGGTGTCCCGATGATTGTCGCGATAAACAAAATAGATAAGCCAGATGCTAATATCCAAAAGGTGAAACAGCAATTGGCAGAACATGAAATTATGCTTGAAGGATGGGGAGGAGATGTTCCAGTAGTAGAGGTCTCTGCAAAAGATAACATCGGCATTTCTGAATTATTAGAAATGATCATTTTGGTTGCTGATATGAAAAAAATTACTGCTAATTTTGATATCCCAGCGCGTGGAATTATTCTTGATTCTAGTTTAGATCCAAAAAAGGGAAATATCGCTGTTGCCATCATTTTGGATGGAGTTTTGAAAAAAGGAGATACGATTATTGTTGGAAATACCCATGGTAAAGTGAAGAAATTAGCAGATTTTAAGGGAACCGTGATCAAGGAAGCGGGACCATCTTTTCCAGTTGCGATAATGGGTCTAAAAAATGTTGCAGCGGTAGGAGAAGTTTTAACTGTTGAAGGAAAAATTTCAAGAAGCAGGATTGCGGAACTGATTAACAACAAAAGAAGTATGAGAATTGGGAAGATGAAGCCATTTACTGCTGATAGGATTCTGTCTTTTTCGGGAGAGGCTAAAGAATTTAACATCATCCTCAAAACAGATGTTCCTGGATCGTTAGAGGCAATTACTGATTTTGTGAACAAAATATCAATTCTGGATGTGAAAATCAATGTGACAAAAAGTGGAATTGGTGGACTGACTCAGGAGGATGTTCAGATGGCAAAATCCTCAAACGCTATAATTTTCGGTTTTAATGTAGGGGCAAATGCGATTGTTCAGAAAACAGCTGAAAGAGAAGGGGTTGTTGTTCGTGTTTACAATATAATTTATGAGCTCATGGATGGGCTAAAAGAAGTGATCTCTCAATGGTTGGGAACAGAGATTATTAAAACGGAAATTGGGAAAATGAAAGTCCGAGCATTATTTGGCAAGACCAAAGCGGGTCAAGTTGTTGGAGGAAAAATTACATCTGGAATGGTAAAAAGTGGATGTGTGGTAGATGTTTTTAGGAATGATGTAGGGAACAAAAATCTTTGTTCCGTTGGGACAGGGGTAGTGAATGAGATAAGAAGTGGGAAACAAGTTGTTCAAGAAATTTCTGAAGACAATGAATGTGGGATTAAAATAATTAGTAGTATTGACATCCAAGAGAAAGATGAGTTAGTATTTGGTATTGAGGAAGAGAGAAAAAGGACAATATAGAACGAATTGACGTTGTCTGAACTCTGATTTTAATGATTTGAATGATAGACTATGATTACGACGGTAACGTCGTCGTTGTATCATAGTTAATCATTTAATCAGTCTAATCACAGTTCAAGACAGTATAGTTACGAGGTTGCTTCGTCCCTCGCAATGACAGGGTAAGGGGTTGAAAGATGTTTTTAGTTTTTTGAAAATTTGATGATAACCCAAAGATAAAGGAGGGGGTAAATGGGTAAAATTTTCTTTACAACGATATTAAATATTATAATATCATTGAAATATCCGTTGAAAACAACGTATATTTCAAGATTAACAGGTAAAAAGGAGGGAAGGAGGGAATGAAATAAGATTTTACGTAAAAACCATATTTCCACCAGTTTGGAAATGTAGTTTTTATTTTTGTTTTATGCTATTATTATAGTATGATTATTACATGGTATGGACAAAGTTGTTTTCGTATCCAGAGCGGGGAATTGGTTGTTGTGACAGACCCGTTTTCAAAGGATATTGGATTAAAACCGCCAACAGGACAGGCGGATATCATCACGATCAGTCATGATCATGATGACCATAACAATATCGGTGTGATTAAAGGAGATCCTTTCGTGATTGATGGTCCGGGAGAATATTCTTTGAAAGGAATAAGCGTTATCGGTATTCCATCAACACATGGGGAAAATACTGAAGACCCAGCCTCCGCTAAAGCTACGGCGGGCGAGGTGAGTGATGATAACACTATTTATGTCATAGAAATGGAAGGGATGAGAGTATGTCATTTGGGAGATCAGGGAGCGAAACTTACAAATGATCAGATTGAGGCATTGGGAGATATTGATGTCTTGTTTATTCCGATTGGTGGGACATATACGATAAATGCGGACGAAGCGTTAAATGTGATTGGGCAGATTGAGCCACGAGTGATTATTCCGATGCATTATCAAATAGATGGATTAAAAATGAAAGAATTAGCTAAAGTTGATACATTTGCGAAAGAAATTGGATGCAAAAAAGAGAACATGAATGTTGCTAAAGTGACACTGAAGAAGAAAATGTTGCCAGAAGGAGATAATGAGGTTTACATTTTAACTCATAACTCATAACTCATAACTCATAACTCATAACTCATGGGTTACAAGTTACAAGTTACAAGTTACAAGCGTAATTATGATTAACGATTTTATTAAAAAACTTCAGGGTAGTTCGGATAGGACGAAGGAGAAAATTCTTTGGAGTGTTGTTGCTGTTAGTGTGGTGATGTCATTGGCTATTTGGTCATTGTCTATAGAATCATACAAAGCAGTTTTGAATCAGCCACTTGATACTGGGATGATGGAAGGACTGAAGGCGTCGGTGACACAGTTAGAAAGTCAAAAGTCCATAAAGTCAGAAAGTCCGATTGGCGATGATATAACTGAACAGATGATAGATAAGGAACTCGCGAATGCTGAAGGGATGGATGACCCAGCCGTCGCTTCTGTGGAAGCTATGGCGGGTAAGGCAGAGGAGGATGAAATTAAATACAATAGATTACCAGTAGATGAGGATTAGAATTTGATATGGATATTGGACAAATAAAGGATAGAAAAATAACGGAGGAGATGAAGGAATCATACCTGGATTATGCGTTGAGTGTGATTGTTTCGCGTGCCTTGCCGGATATTAGGGATGGATTGAAACCTGTACATCGGAGGATTCTTTATGCGATGGATAAATTGGGTTTGCGACCATCTGCAAAATTCAGAAAGTCAGCGACTGTAGTTGGGGAAGTTCTTGGAAAATATCACCCACATTCAGACGCGGCTGTTTATGAATCCATGGTTAATCTTGCACAGGATTTTAAGATGCTCCATCCGCTTGTAAATGGACAGGGAAACTTTGGATCAATGGATGGAGATTCTGCTGCTGCGATGAGATATACAGAGGCGAAGATGATGTTGATTACTGAAGAGATGATGAAAGATATTGAAAAAGAAACTGTGGATTTTGTGGACAATTATGATGGGACGAGACAAGAGCCAACCGTTTTGCCTGCTGCTTTTCCGCAGTTGCTTGTTAATGGGACGATGGGGATTGCAGTTGGATTGGCGACAGATATCCTTCCTCATAATTTGGGAGAAGTGATTGATGCGACAGTGCACCTTGCGGACAATCCAGATGCGACTGTTGAAGACTTAACACAATTTGTTCAGGGCCCAGATTTTCCAACAGGTGGATCCATCTTTGACAAGAATGAAATTTTACAAACATTTGCGACAGGTAGAGGGAAAATTATAAGTAGGGCGAAAGTTGAAATTCAAGAACCAAAAGAGGGTAAATTCCAGATCGTGGTTTCTGAAATGACTTTCAGAACAAACAAGGCGACATTGCTAGAAAAAATTGCTAATTTGGTTAAAGAAAAAAAGATAGAGGAAATTAGAGATTTGAGAGATGAGTCAGATAAAGATGGTGTGCGAGTAGTAATTGAATTGAAGCAAGATGCTTATCCAAACAAAGCTCTTAATAAACTGTATAAATATACAGATCTTCAAAAAACTTTTCATCCAAATATGCTTGCTTTGGTTGATGGGATTCAGCCGAAAGTTCTTAATCTGAAAGCGATGTTGGAATACTATATCGCTCACAGAAAAGAAATCGTCACAAGACGAACGCAGTTTGATTTGAATAAAGCTAAAGATAGAGCGCATATTCTGGAAGGACTAAAAAAAGCCCTTGATCATATTGATGAGGTTATAGCGACCATCAAAAAATCAGAAACCAAAGAAGTTGCTCATAAAAATTTGATGAAAAAATTTGGTCTTTCTGACAAACAGTCAACAGCCATCCTTGAAATGAGATTGCAAACTCTTGCTGGCTTGGAACAGAAAAAAATTGAGGATGAGTTGAAAGAAAAAATGGCTCTAATTAAGAAATTAGAAGATATATTAAAAGATCCTAAAAAAATTCTCAAAATTATTAAAGATGAATTGATAGATATTAAAAATAGATTTGCCCGTCCACGACAGACAAAGATTTTTGCTAATGCTGTTGGAGAATTTGCAAGAGAAGATTTGATTCCGAATGAAGAAACTGTTATTACTTTAACAAATAGTGGATACATCAAAAGATTAAATCCTGAAACATACAAAGTGCAGAAAAGGGGAGGGAAGGGAGTGATTGGGATGACTCCAAAAGAAGAAGATGTTGTTGATCATATGCTGGTTGCTGAAACGCACGATGTCCTTCTTTTCTTTACAAACAGAGGGAGAGTTTTTCAGATCAAAGCATACGAAACTCCTGTCGCTTCACGAACAGCGAAAGGAAGTCCAATTGTGAACTTTTTGCAGATGGCTCCAGATGAAAAAGTGACTGTTGTATTGGCTATTAAGACAAAGGGAGATAATTTTGTATATAGCGATTCTGGATATTTAGTCATGATTACGAAAGCGGGAGTTGTAAAAAGAACTCCACTTGAAGATTTTGCGAATGTCCGAAGGTCTGGACTAATTGCGATCAGTCTAAACAAAGGAGATGAGCTTGGATGGGTTCGCCTTACGAGTGGTAAGGATGAAATTATGATATCAACGAAAGATGGGCAGGCGATTAGATGTAAAGAAACAGACATACGTTCAATGGGTAGATCTGCAATTGGAGTGCGGGGGATTAGACTGAAATCTGGAGATAGTGTTGTGGGCGCATGTATGATTATTGGAAGCAAAGAAGATAGGAAGAAATTAGATGTGTTAGTCTTAACTGAAAATGGATACGGGAAGAGATCAGCGTTAGAATTATACAAAGTGCAGAAAAGGGGAGGGAGTGGAATTAAAACAGTAAACATCACAACAAAAACTGGCAAATTGATATTTTCTGCTATAATAGATAAAGATGCGGAAGAAGAAGATTTAATTGTAATTTCTCGCAAAGGACAAGTAATCCGTCTTGCGATCAATAGTATTTCCAAATTAGGACGAGCAACGCAAGGAGTAAGAGTGATGAAGATGGCGAGTGGAGACAGGGTGGCGTCGGCTACGCGGACGTAGTTGAATTATGAATCAAGAATTATGAATTATGAATACGGACGAGTTCGTTGTAACTTAATTCATGATTCGTAATTCAATATTCATGATTCATTCGTGGTTTGCGTTGGTTACTTTCAAATAACACAAAAACAATAAAAATTACGAAGTATGGAAAATCAAAATAAAGATCGTTTCATGTCTCCGATGAAAATATTGAAGGATGCGGGGGCGGTGGAGGGGATGAGAATTGCAGACCTTGGCTGTGGGGCGGGGTATTTTACTATTGTTGCAGCAAAAATTGTTGGAGATAAAGGGAAGGTTTATGCAGTGGATTGCATGGAAAGTGCGTTGGAATCTGTTGAAACAAAAGTTAAAATTGAGGGGCTGGAAGATGTTGTTAAAACATTGAGAGGGGATTTAGAGGTTTATGGAGGATCCAACATTCAGGATAATCAAGTAAGTTTAGTCATCCTAAAAACTGTCTTATTTCAATCTCAAAAACACAAAGAAATTTTAAGTGAAGCCTATCGTATCTTGGCTCCGAGTGGAAGGTTGGTATTTATTGAATGGGAAACTGCAGGAATACCGATAGGACCAAACGAGGGAACAAGAGTAGAAAAAGAACATGTTCTAAAACTTACACAAGAAATTGGGTTGAAACAAATTGGAGAAGTTGAAACAGACCGTTACCACTATGGGATGGTATTTGATAAATTAAAAAATCCAAATTAAAAATTAAAAAGGAATGTCAAAGACTAAATTAAAAAAATATTGCTAATTTGATATTTGATATTTTGAATTTCTTTGGTATTTTTAATTTGAACTTTGAAATTTAGTTGATTATTTGTTTAGATAAACATGAAAAAAAATCTTATAAAAATTATCACAGTATTTTCTCTGCTTTTTGCACTGGTCTTCCTCCCCGGTGCTATTTGTCGTACTCCGCAGGTGAAGGCGGATCTTGTTCAGATTGAGATATGGGGGGTTTGGGATGATTCAGATTCTTTGAATGCAATTATTAATGACTACAAAACTTTACATGAAAATGTGACGATCAATTATTACAAGAAAACATCTCAAGGATATGAGGATTTGATTATTAATTCAATGGCAGAAGGAGTTGGCCCGGACATCTTTTTAATAGGAAATAGTTGGCTTGGGAGATATAAAAATAAAATTATCCCAATGCCAGCGACGGTTCCACTTGCTCAAGAGATTTCCAATCCGATGCCTTTGATGAGTATGGCTGATACGCAAGAAGATTTTGTGGATGTTGTAGCCTATGATAACGGAGATGCTATTTACGGATTGCCTTTGAGCGTGGACACCTTGGCTTTGTATTACAATAAAGATATTCTCAACAATGCTGGTATCCCTCAATCACCACGAACATGGACGGCATTGAAAGATTCTATTTCAAAATTACGAAAAATAGAAGCATCAGGGAGAATTACGCAAGCTGGAATATCGTTGGGAACAGGGCGAAATATAGATGGGGCGACAGATATTTTGTCACTGCTAATGATGCAAAGCGGGACGCCAATGGTCAATTATGACAAGACAAAAGCGACATTCGCGCAAAATATTGAATCGGGGGATGAAGTCTTTTCTCCGGGGGTAGATGCTCTAAAATTCTACACAGCGTTTGCCGATTCTTCAAAAGAAACATACACATGGAATTCTTCAATGGCAGAATCTCTTGATAATTTTGTTCAAGGAAAGTCCGCGATGATGTTGGGATATAGCTACCATGCGGATGAAATTAGAAAAAGATCTCCGCATCTTAATTTTGCAATATCAGAGTGTCCTCAAATTAAGGGAAGTAGTATGAGTGTAAATTATGCGAACTATTGGACATTTGTTGTTTCCAGAAATTCTTCCAGCCCAAATGTTTCATGGGATTTTATCAAATTTATGACATCCAAAAAAGAAGTTGTAAAATATCTTGATGTTGCCAAGGTTCCCACTGCGAGAAAAGATTTAGTTTTATCTCAAGCGGAAGATCCTATTTTGAAAGTATTTGCCTCACAAATTTTGACATCGCGTAGCTGGTATCAGAAAGACAATGATGCTGTTGATGAAATTTTTATGAACATGATAGACGATGTAAATCGCAAATCAAAAACTTATTCTGAAGCAATGAAGTATGCAGAAAGTCGGGTGACGCAGACGATGGGACGATGAATTATGAATAACGAATCATGAATTATGAATGACGAAAAAATAAGAAGCTTTACCGATCTGAACGTGTGGAAGGAAGGACATCAATTAGTAATAGATATTTACAAAATTTCACAAAAATTTCCAAAAGAAGAAATGTTTGGGTTGACAAGTCAGATGCGAAGAGCTGCGGTTTCTATTACTTCTAATGTTGCCGAAGGATTTGGTAGACAATCATATAGAGAAAAAGCTCAGTTTTATTACCACTCGCATGGTTCATTAACGGAACTGAAAAATCAGATAATAATCGCAAAAGATATTGAGTATATTACAGAAAAATCTTTTAATGATTTAGCGGGGCAAGCGAACATAGTTCATCAACTTCTACAAGGTTTAATTAAAAAAACAAAAACATTTATTAGATGAAGATCATAATTCATAATTCATAATTCATGATTCGTAGAATTAAATCTATCGGAATATCGCTATTAATTTCTATGACAGTTTTATTAGCATTGGCAATCCCCACTTACGCATCCGCCGCGTGGACTGGTGTAAGTTCATATTGCACAGGTGAATGTCAGGATGGGATATGTTCATGTACGCTATGTGATGGATTTAGAATGATAAAAGGAGCTCTGGATTGGTTGACTACAGTTTCTGTTTCCTTAGCGATGCTGACAGTACTTGTTGCTGGAGTTATGTATATGTTTGCAGGTGCAAATCCAAGCCTTACAGAAAAGGCAAAAAAACTTTTGAAAGATGCAGTTATTGGAATGGGTGCTATATTCTTTGCATGGCTAATGGTTAATACGGTTATGGCTATTGCGGGGATAACGGCGTTAGATGGTATATGGTTTACTATTGTTTGTAAGTAGAACGAATTGACACTAATGTAGAACGAATAAACACGAATCACGAATTCGTGATTAGTGTGCATTTGTTCTTGTTCGTGTTAATTAGTCTAACAAATAATATGAAGAAAAACATAAAAAATTTGATAGCAATGTTTATAATATCCTCCCTCCTCCTCGTTCCTGC
>CAZEUY010000024.1:0-9866 GCA_964515525.1 uncultured Candidatus Saccharibacteria bacterium | reverse complement strand
CGTGAGGCGTTGGTCAAAGGTGAAAAGTGCGTTGGTGTGATTTATTGCTACAACGCTCTGCTGTTCAGCAATGTTCAGCGGTGGTAAACCCTACTTGATGCAAGAGCAAACCCTGTCATCCGACAGGGAAAAAGTGGCTCGCATGATTTATTGAGTAATCAATGAACTAGATATATGATCATTCATTAACCTTCGGGTTAAAGACAAAATCCGGCTTATATGCTTATTTCTGCCTAAAGTGTGGAAACGTAAATTTCAAAATCCAAATTAAAAATTTCAAAAATTTATGAAGAAATCAGAATTAATTTTTATTGTTTTGAGGATACCTTTAGATTACGCTTTGCTTGTCGTGTCAGGCATTCTCGCTTTTTTTATGAGGAATAGTGTTGCCATCCAAGAATGGCGACCAATTGCTTTTGATCTGCCCTTATCTAATTATACATTTATCGTCTTGATTGCTAGCGCTTTTTGCGTTTTTATTTTTGCTCTTTTGGGACTTTATAGCGTAGAGCAAAGGTTTAATTCTGGTCCGCGAGATTTATCTCAAGTTTCTTTTGGAATGACAATATGTTCAATGGCATTGTTTACAGGATTATTCTTAACAGCAAGACCATTTTCATCTCGTTTCTTAGTGATTGTGTCATGGTTATTCGCGATTTTTTTCGTCACAGCTGGGAGATTTACATTGCGCAAAATACAGAATTGGCTCACGGCGAAATACAATATCGGGATCCATAGAGTTCTTGCAATAGGAGTTAATGGAAATGGGAAAGAAGTTTTGGAAAGCATTCAGGACAACAAAGAATTAGGTTATCAACTTATTAAAATCATTAAAGATTTCTCAATTCATGATCTTGAAAAAATTTATCAACAGCAAGGTTTTGATGAGATTGTTCAGTGCGATCCAGAGATGGATAAAAACAAATCTTTGGAAGCAGTGGAATTTTGCAATCAGAAACGAATTGCTTTCAAATACATTCCGAATCTTTTTCAAACCTTAGCATCAAATACAAACATCTTTACTCTTAATGGAATCCCCATCATTGAAATCAGGAGAACGCCTTTAGATGGATGGGGACAAATTGCAAAGCGAGCCTTTGACATCGCAGGCTCTCTGATGTTGATTATTTTCACATCTCCAATAATGCTCATCACCGCCATAGCGATAAAATTGGATTCAAGGGGACATGTGTTATATTTAGATTATCGTTATGGAAAAAACTTCCAGAAATTTATTTTTTACAAATTTAGATCCATGCGGGCAGAACTTTGTGATGGGGAAGGACCAAGTGCTACCAAAGAGGGGAATGCGATGTTGGAAAAATTATCTGATTCAGAGGCTAATACACGAAAGGGGCCTTTACACAAAATTCAAGATGATCCAAGAATTACGAGAGTTGGAAAAATTATTCGTCGTCTTTCTATTGATGAGTTTCCAGAATTTTTCAATGTTCTCAAGGGAGATTTAAGTCTGATTGGTCCGCGTCCGCACATGACTTTAGAAGTCCAGAGATACAAAGACCATCATAAAAAAGTTTTTGAAATTAAACCGGGAATTACAGGAATCGCTCAAATTTCAGGGAGAAGTGATTTGGATTTTGAGAAAGAAGTTAGATTAGATACATACTACATGGAAAATTGGTCATTTTGGGAAGACATCCGAATTTTACTTAAAACTCCTTTTGCGGTTATGCGAAGACGAAAGGTAGAATAATGCGAGTTGCGCTTGTTCATGAATACATGGTTCAGTATGGTGGCGCAGAGCGTGTTTTGGAATCATTGAGAGAACTTTTCCCCAAGGCACCTATTTTTACATTATTGCATGATCCTAAATCTACGAATGGAAAATTCAAAGATGCAGATATCCGCACATCATTTCTGCAGAAAATTCCTTTTGCAAAAAAATATCATCGTCTTTTCCCAGTTCTCATGCCATTTGCAATAGAACAATTTGATTTATCATATTATGATCTTGTAATTTCAGATTCTGCCAGTTTCGCGAAGGGAATTATTACTCTACCTAAAACTAAACATATTTGCTATTGTCACACTCCGATGAGATTTGCGTGGGATGACTGCCAGAGTTATACAAAAGAATCAGATTATCCTGCCCTGATTAAAAAATTTGTTCCATTTGTGATGAACTATGTTAGAATTTGGGATGAAGTTGCAGCGAAAAGAGTGGATCATTTTGTGGCAAATTCCAATTTTGTGGCATCAAGAATTAAAAAATATTATCAGCAAGAATCCACAGTCATCTATCCTCCTGTTGATGCGTGCAAGATGCGTGCTCAAACTGACAATAGAAAAAAACAACCGAGATATTTTTTAGCATTCGCTCGTTTACTTTCATATAAAAATATTGAGGTAGCAATAGATGTTTTTAATCAACTTGGTCTTCCGCTCAAGATAGTTGGTGTGGGTCCGATGATGAAAAAATTGAAGAAAAAAGCAAATATAAATATAGAATTTTTAGGATTTATTCCTGACGAAAAAAAGGCAGAGATTTATGCAAATGCAAGAGCATTTATATTTCCGCAAGAAGAAGATTTTGGAATTACAGCAGTTGAAGCGATGGCATGCGGAACACCTGTAATAGCTTACAGGGGAGGAGGAGCGTTAGAGACAGTAATTGATGGGGTAAGTGGGATGTTTTTTAATGAGCAGACATCACAATCTTTACTAAAAGCTGTTTATAAATTTATTGCCGAAGAAAATACTTTTGATAAAACAAAAATTCAAGAATGTGCACTCCCGTTTGACAAAGAAGTTTTTAAGAAAAATATAAAATCTACTATAGAAAAAATATGCGAATAGGAATTGACGCAAGAATGTTCGGTTCTCCCGAGACAGGCATAGGCAACTATGTCAAAAATCTTGTTGAAAAAATCATCCAAATAGATCATGAGAACGAATATGTCCTCTTTATGATGGCGGACAGAATTAATGATCCATATATCCCAAAAGCAAAAAATCTCAGAAAAGTTTCAGTAAAGTCTCATTGGTACACATGGAATGAACAGCTTATTTTTCCATGGGTAATTTACAAAGAAAGACTTGATTTGATGCATTTTACACACTTTAATGTCCCTCTTTTTTACAGAAAACCATTTATCGTGACGATTCATGATGTCACGCCTCTCTTTTTCCCGGGGCATAAGATGAATTCAATTGTTAGACGAAGCGGATTCAAACTCGCTTTTAATAATGCTGTCAGAAGTTCTAAAAAAATTATATCAGTTTCCGACTTTACTAAGAAACAAATTATTGAAAATTTTAACATAAACTCAAAAAAGATTTCCACCATTTACGAGGGAGCGGGACATGCCTTTCAGAAAGAAATAAACTGTGATAAAATAAAAGAGATAAAAGAAAAATATGGGATCACCAAACCGTTCATTTTTTATGTGGGCGTTTGGAGAAATCATAAAAACATCACTGGACTTATTAGAACGTTTGATATTTTGCGAAAAAGATACAAACAAGACATCCAACTTGTCATAGGCGGACAAGAAGATACCTATTATCCGGAAGTCAGAAAGACATGGGAAGAATTAAATCTTTCAGAACACATCATCCGTCCCGGTTTCATTCAAGATAATGAGCTCCCAGTATTTTTTAAGTCAGCCACACTTTTGGCACGCCCATCTTTTATAGAAGGTTTTGCAATGGTTGATTTAGAGGCTATGAGCATAGGAGTTCCTGTCGCAGCCTCTAACAGTAGCTGTCTGCAAGAAGTTCTGGGTGATTCCGCTTTGTATTTTGATCCATTGAACATTGATGAGATGGCAGAAACAATGAATAAAATTTTAACTGATGAGCAATTGCGAAATAATTTAATACAAAAAGGTTTCAAACAGTTTGAAAAATTTAGTTGGGAGAAATGCGTGCGGGAGACGTTGGAGATCTACCAAAATTTTACGGTTCATAATATTTAAACTGAAAATTAAAATAAAAACTGAAAATAACGAAGAATTATGAATTAAGAATTAAGAATCTTGTATTTTTAATTTCGTCGCTTTACTTAATTCTTAATTCTTAATTCTTAATTCTATTTCGTCTATGTCATTTCGTGTAGATAAAAACAATGTTCTCAAACAGATGTTTGATGTTCGTCCGACTAATAAGGCGGGAGATTTAGATGTGCAAAAAATTATTTCCAGTGGGAAAGCTGTTGATTTACGAGAAATAGAAAAAAATCGTAAAAATAAAATACGAAGAACTATATTAGATCTTGCCAATCCCGATGAGCAACCGCAAAGAAAAATTGTTGAAGAAATATATCAAACTGAACGAGACATCACAAAAGTGGAGGCATTGCGATTTAAAGATTTTCATGAACAGATCAATGATGGTATAGAAGAAGATGCTCATAACCCAGAAATCTATCTTAAGGAAAATGAGGAAGATGGTTTCTTGTGCCCAATAGCAGAATCCGATCATGACTATTTTGAAAGTTTCAAACAAAACATTCATGAAATTTCTAACGCTTTTTCTCCATTAGTTTCTCATTGGAAACAGTCGGTTGCGATATTCGCAGTAGGATGTTTGTTAATATCATCTTCCGTGGGAGCATTGGCATTTTTTCAAAAAGAGACTAAAAAAGTTATTGACATCAAAGCACTTTCTGCGAGCGGAGTTGAGATGTTAATGAAAGCAAAAGATAATGTAGAAAATGCTAATTTTCAAAAAACGGTTCAGAATTTTGAACAAGCATTTCAATTCTTTGATAAAGCGAGAAATGAGATATCAACTTCAGAAAATTTAATCGCTAAAATTCCTAATTTAATCGGGCGGTCATCTACAGCTGCTTCTGGAATAGAATTATTAGAAACAGGCAGGCACATCTCTCAAGCTGGTGTTAATCTTTCACAAGCGATCATCCCATTGGTTTCTCAAAATCAAGAAATTAGAATAAATGAGGTAATTTCAAATGCTCGTGATCTGTTATCTGGAGCGAAAGATGAGGTTGAACAAGCATGTGAAAAAGTAGAGAAGATTGACATCGCAAAACTCCCACCTGAAATTATGGGGCAGGTGATCATGCTAAAAAATATGCTTCCGGATTCTCTATCTATTCTCAAAGAATACTCACAGTATTTAGATCAGGCATTTGCAGTTTTGGGGAACAATAATCCTCGCAAGTATCTATTACTTTTCCAAAACAACACAGAAATTAGAGCAACAGGCGGATTCATCGGCAGTTTCGGGGTGGTTGATGTTTTCAAAGGAGAAATTTCAGATTTGCAAGTTAATGATATTTACAGCTCATCATGGCAACTATTAGAAAAAATAGTCCCTCCATTGCCATTTAAGAAGGTGACAGACAAGTGGAACATCTTTGATGCTAACTATTTTGTTGATTTCCCAACTTCCGCAAAAAAGGTTGAGTGGTTTTATGAAAAGACTGGAGGACCAACAGTGGATGGGGTAATCACTTTCACTCCAAAAGTTCTTGGTGATCTTTTACAGATAACTGGAGACATAGACATGCCTGAATATGAAACGGTGATTACGGTTGATAATTTTTTGGACATCCTTCAATACAAAGTGGAGAAAGATTTTGACAAGGAGGAAAATAAGCCAAAACAAATTGTTGTAGATCTCGCAGAAAAGATGTTGAATATTTTAATGAATTCGGCACAAGATGATTGGACACAAATCTGGGAAATACTAAAAGCGAATTTGGAACAAAAACATGTTCTAGTATATTTTAATGATCCACTTGAGCAAGAAATAATATCAACTTATGGAATCACTGGTGAAATTCTTTCCAACAATCAAGATTACCTTCAAATAGTTCACACTAATATAAATGGATACAAAACAGATAGAATGATTAGCGAAACAGTTAACCATGCTATCTCTATTGCTGATGATGGGTTGATCACAGATACTGCTACTGTCACCAAAAAACATTCTGGGGGGAATACAGAATTTGATTGGTATAACAGACAGAATGGAGATTTTGTTAGAATTTATGTTCCTCTCGGAAGTGAATTTGTTAGCGCCACTGGATTTTCAATTGAAGAAATTTACTCAAAAACGAAAGATTTTTCTGATTTCACCAATGATCCAGATGTAGAAAAAATGGAAAAAGATATGAAAAGGGATGAGAACAGCGGAGTGTTTATTTTTGAAGAATCAGGGAAAACAGTGTTTGCAGGATGGATGTACACAGAACCTCAATCAACATCCACTGTTTCTATCACATACAAACTGCCATTTACAGTTTCTCCGAACGACACTTCATATGAAATACTTTATCAGAAACAGTCTGGACATCCGGGAAGCACGTTGCAGGTTGAAGCAGAGAGAGATGGGGAAAATGTAGAAAGTTCAAAAATACATTTAATCAAGGATGGCCATCATATTATAGAACTATGATCAAAAAACTGCTCAACGGACAATCCAAAACAATCACATCCGCTGCAATTTTACTGGGAGTAGCATCACTTGCCAGCAAGGCTTTGGGGTTTGTAAAACTTCGTCTCCTATCAACAGTGTTCACTGCGCCAGTGACAGATACATTTTTTGTTGCGGTCAAAGCTCCTGATTTCGTTTTTAATCTTCTTGTTCTGGGTGCGATTTCATCTTCCTTCATCCCTATTTTCGTAAGTTATTTAGATAAGCAGGATATCCAAGATGGATGGGACTTTGTAAATGGAGTGCTAAATTTTCTCCTCATATCCACAGCAATAATTTCCGTAGTTTTTATTATTT
Organism: uncultured Candidatus Saccharibacteria bacterium; assembly: GCA_964515525.1. Taxonomy (GTDB): domain Bacteria; phylum Patescibacteriota; class Minisyncoccia; order CAYZDR01; family CAYZDR01; genus CAYZDR01. Next base: position 3,143 of record CAZEUY010000024.1, on the reverse strand, counting down.
TTGCTCCACTTGTAGTCAAAACTTTGGCTCCGGGTATTGTCTCTGATTCCGAAAGATTTAATCTTACTGTGTCCTTAACAAGGGTGCTTTTTTTGTCTCCAATTATATTTGCAGCATCCAGTGTGATGGGAGGAGTATTAAGATCTTTCAAGAGATTTTTACTTTATGCGATTGCCCCAATTTTTTATAATGTCGGGATCATTATCGGAATTCTCTTTTTTTCAAAACAGTGGGGGATGTTCGGAGTTGCTATCGGTGCAATCATAGGAGCTTCAATGCATTTCTTAATTCAATTCGTAGGAGCTTTGGCACTTGGATTCAAATTCAAATTTGTTCTTCCCTTAAAACATAGAGGAGTACGCAAACTTGCCAAACTGATGGTTCCTCACATCATGGGAATCGCAACCAATCAGGTCAACATATTGGTTTTTACTTTTCTGTCATCTCAATTATTGAAAGGTGACATCACTATTTTCAACTATGCTAACATCATCCAGAATCTTCCCATAGGACTATTTTCAATATCATTAGCATTAGCGGCCTTTCCTACGATGGCTTCTTTTGCCGCAAAAAAACAAAAAGAAGAATTTGTAAAAACATTTTCGGATACCGCTCGACAGATTCTTTTTTGGATTATCCCAACCAGCGCAATTATGTTTGCCCTTCGTGCTCAATTAGTTAGAACTATTGTGGGAAGTAAAAATTTTCCATGGGAATCAACTGTTGCTACTTACCAAACACTTGGATACTTCGCCATCGGGATGTTCGCAGTCGGATTGCTACCTCTCGTATCAAGAGCTTTTTATGCGCTAAACGATACGCTGACTCCATTTTTAGCAGGATTAGTAAGTGTCGCTGTAAGCATTATCGGAGGCTTCTATATTTCAAATAAAATGGGAGTAGCTGGGTTGGGAGTGGCTTTTGTTATTGCTGCAATTGTAAACATTGTAATTTTAATCGCTATATTAAAGGCACGATTGAAAGATATTAAACTCTCTGGGATATTTAAGATGTTAGCAAAAATTTTACCAGCCACCGTGATCATGCTAATAGTAATTCAGTCCGTAAAATACTGGGTTGCTCCACAAATTGACATGCAGACTTTTACAGGGATATTTTACCAGAGTTCGCTTGCGGGAATAGCAGGAATTGTTGTATACTGCTCTGTATGCCTAGCGTTGAAATGCGAGGAGATGATTACATTCTTACAAGCACTTGGAAGAAGGATTCACCTCAAAAAACCGCTTCAGGTGACAGAAATTATTGAAGATATAGATGAACAAAATTATTAACTTTTGCATTATTGCCCATATTGACCATGGGAAATCAACTCTTGCAGACAGATTTTTGGAAATCACAAAGACTGTTGAAACAAGAGTTTTTAAGGCTCAATACCTAGATCAAATGGATCTGGAAAGAGAACGTGGAATCACGATTAAACTTCAGCCTGTGCGAATGGAATACAAGGGATGTATTTTGAATTTAATTGACACACCCGGTCATGCAGACTTTGGCTATGAAGTATCTAGAAGTTTAGCAGCAGTAGAGGGAGCAATCCTGCTTGTTGATGCAACCTCTGGAATACAAGCCCAAACTTTGGCAAATCTCTATTTAGCAATTGATGAAAAATTAAAAATAATTCCAGCTATCAATAAAATAGATTTACCAACTGCAAAAACTCAAGAAACAAAAAAAGCTTTAGCAGAACTTCTTGGAATAGATGAAAATGAGATATTAGAAATCTCTGCTAAAGATGGAACAGGAGTTGAAAAGTTATTAGATAAAATCGTTGCAGAAGTTGAACCAGCTGAAACTGATAATAAAAAACCGTTCAAAGCATTGATATTTGATTCCAAATTTGATTCATTCAAAGGAGTGATCGCATATGTGCGAGTTCTTCAAGGAGAAATATCAAGAAACGAAAAATTCTATTTGAAAGTCGCCAAGATAAAAGGAGAGATTATTGAAACTGGATATTTTCTTCCCGGTCTATCGCCGAAAGAGAAATTATGTGCGGGGGAAATAGGATATATCGCAACAGGATTAAAAAATGTTGAAGAATGTAGAGTTGGAGACACATTAACGAAAGACTCCTGCAAAGATCAAGTAGAACCTTTGGAAGGCTATTTGGAGCCCAAACCAGTTGTCTTTTCTAGCTTTTATCCAACAGACAACGGTGATTTTGAATCATTACGAGATGCCATGGAAAAACTGAAATCCAACGATGCATCTATGTTCTTTGAACCAGAAACATCCAAAGCATTGGGACGAGGATTTAGATGTGGGTTCCTAGGACTTTTGCATATGGAAATTATTTGTGAACGTTTAAGAAGAGAATTTGACATCAGTATCATTGCCTCACATCCAACAGTAGCTTACAGAGTGACAAACATCGCAACAGATGAGATAAAAATTATCTACTCACCATCAGACCTTATTGAGCAAAATAATCTAAAGATAGAAGAACCATGGGCGAAAATTGATGTCATTACTCCAAAAGAGTATATGGGAGCAATTATGAAATTGTTAGAAGAAAAGAACGGGATGATGCAGGGGACATCTGTTTTAGATGACTCTAGAATTGTTTTATCATATGAGATCCCACTCGCGGAAATTATCTCAAACTTCTATGATAAACTAAAGAGTATCTCATCTGGCTTTGCCTCAATGAATTATGATATTATTGATTTCAGAGAAGGCGACCTAATAAAATTAGACTTCTTACTCGCAGAAGAGACCATAGATGCTTTTTCAAGAATCATCAATCGCAAGGATGCTCACAAAGAGGGGAAAAGAATAGTTGAACGATTGAAAGAGGAAATCCCACGACAGAACTTTGTAATTTCCATCCAAGCAGCAATCGGAGGCAAAATTATCGCCAGAGAGAATAAATCTGCCTATAGAAAAGACGTTACAGCAAAATTGTATGGGGGAGACATCACCCGAAGAAGAAAACTTTTGGAAAAACAGAAAAAGGGTAAACAGAAAATGAGGCAGTTTGGAAAAATTAATTTATCTCAAGAAGTGTTTTTTAATATATTAAAAAAATAAAAATGACTATCAAAAAATTTCTCATCGTCGTTTTCGTAACGGTGACAGTGTTTGGGATGCTTGTAATGTTGTTAGCGCCGATGTTTTTCTAG
>CAZEUY010000023.1:5278-11488 GCA_964515525.1 uncultured Candidatus Saccharibacteria bacterium | reverse complement strand
TTTCCCCTCCCTCTACAATACACCCTCCCACCCCCAAAATCAACCCAAAAAACCAAAAAATGTGCATATAAATGCACATTTTTTATCAATCAACTATTTCTATAATCTTTGTTCAATGTATTGCCGGAAACTTAAAATTCTTTCCTTATCATCTGGTTTTATCAAAAAAGGTAAAACATCTTTTAACAATTCGTTCATGTCTAAATCATCAACTACACCTAACAATTTTTCTTTTAGTTGCTCTTTATTCTCTATCTTTAATTTGTAATTCAGATATTCAAAATTAAAATCAGTTCGTCCAAGTAAATAAACTATATCAAAAAAATCACGTCCCTTCATCCTCTTCCTCCCCAAAATTGCACCTACTTTCTGCGATGCGATTATATCAATCGGGGTCAATCTAATGTTTCTAAAAACATCAAACTTCTGCAACAAAAAATCGTTTGGCACATACTTAAAATTATGAGAGAGTGTATCAACCTGAATAAGTATTTTTTCATCCTCCATATTACTCAAATTATTCTCATATAGAATACGCGGAATTTTTATGTAGCATCTAAATGCTCGCTTAAACACATTTCTCACTTCAACATCATACCCCTCTAAAGATAATTCTTTTTGAATTATTAAGGATAGCTTATCAAAATCATCTTTGCTCAAATCAAAATTATCAAAATCCAAATCCTCAGAAAAACGCATACTGTTATAGCATATTTTTATAGCTGTGCCACCTAAAAAAGAAAGCTTGTGCCCAACTTCGCTTTTGAAAATTATATCCAAAATTTTATACTGCAGATATTCTCTTAAAATACTGCGATCAAATCCCTTTAGATTAGGATAATATTCTCTTAATTCATTTACGTTAATCATGTAAATTAATTCTCCATTAAACTATTTAATATCTTTATTTTTTTAGTTAAGATCCTAGAATTAAAAATCTCTTTGTATTCATTTAGTTTTTCTTGACTCATAATTTCGTTGTATCTTTCTTTATTGATACGAAGCTCTTCCATATCGTCTTTATTTTTCAAATCATGCCTTAAATACAGAAGGTCAAGAATTGCCTTTTCAGGTTCCGCTATCTTAAAAGACACCCCTCTACTCTCTATGATATTATATCCAAAAAACAATTCTCTTTTCATTTTTTTATAGGAAAAATTTCCTAATTTAGATATAACATTTTTAGTTTTTCTTGAAGTAATGCTGGTTCTCCAAAAAACAGCCTCTGGAATCAATGAATAATAACTTAAAGCAAACTCCAGACTCAAATATGATGGTTCACATAGTCTATTAGCTATAAAATTTATATCACTTTCACTCAGATCCTTATTGGTGAAATAATAAAAATTATTCGCTATCTTTTCTAAATATCCCCTTTTTTGCCACTCATAAAGCCTCCTATGATCAAAATCAGGCTCTATATTCTTTATATCTGAAACTTGTACAAATGGACAATTCTTGAGCTTATTATAAAATTCTATGTATTTCATTCCTGTTTTTAGTTATTTTTAACTAATTCTTGAAATCATTATACTCCATAATTTACAATTTGTCAAATTGGCAACCAAAAATCAGCCTTACAACATGGCTGATTTTTGAAAATACCTATTAAATACTTACTTTATTTCACAGCGTCTTTCAAAGACTTTCCTGCTTTAAATTTAGGTACTGTTGTCGCCGCGATTCTAATCTTCGCTCCACTCTGAGGGTTGATTCCATCTCTCGCTGCTCTCGCTGAAACGGAGAATTTACCAAACCCAGTGATGTTCACTTCTCCCCCTTTGCTCAATTCGGCTACAATGGTCTCTATTACTGTATCAATTACTTCTTCTACTGCTGTTTTTGTAGAATTAATTTTTTGAGCAACAGCATCTACTAAGCCATCCTTCTTCATTTATTCCACCCCCTTTCTTTTTTTAGTTGATTTCTACTAACATATTATACAAGAACTGCGGAAAATACGCAAATATCAGACTATTTCTCGGACCCTTGTTATGGAAGTCGCTTTTCCATCTACAATCTCTAAAACCACTCCGCAAACTTCTATTTCTCCATCAGCAACTTCAAAATTTGGCTTCACTTGATACAAAAAATTATTCAAGGACTGCTCTGGTTTTACTCCCAAAACAGAGTTTTTCCCTCCAACCATTCCTACGTCAGATATATAGGCCATCCCTTCAGGAAATATCAAATCATCAGCAGTCTGAACATGCGTATGAGTGCCTAAAATAGCGGAAACTCGCCCTTTTGCGTAAAAACCCATCGCTCGCTTTTCAGATGTCGCTTCCGCATGAAAATCAACGATAATTGCATCTTTCTCTAAATTTTTTGTCTCATCTAAAATTTGGTCTAATGCCCTGAATGGACAATCAAGTCGTTCATTCATAAACACCCTTCCCTCAAGATTGATCACAAGCAATTTCCCACTTGCATTCTCAATAATCTTCCATCCTTTGCCCGGAACCCCTTGTGGATAATTCGCTGGTCTCAAAATAAATGAATTGTCCTCATCAACAATTTCCAACGCCTGTTTTCTCTTCCAAATATGGTTACCGGAAGTCAATAAATCAACCCCATATTCCCTAATTTCGTCAATAGATCTCTGTGTAATTCCAATGCCATGCGCGAGATTTTCTCCATTGGCAACTGTAAAATCAATATCAAATCTTTTCTTCAAATCCGGAAGAATTTTCTTGACCGCTTCACGACCTGGCCTCCCTACGATATCTCCTAAGAATAATATATTCATAGTTAAGTCCAAAGTTCATAAAGTTAAAAGTTCATAAAGTTCGCCGTCGCTACATTATCGTTCGTCGAACTTTTGGCTTTCAACTTTTTAACTTTCTAACTATTTAGCGTATTCTATAACTCTCGTCTCCCGAATAACTGTCACTTTGATTTCACCCGGATATTTTAATTCTTCTTGAATTCTTGTCGCTATGTTCTTTGCCATCTTTTTGGCAGACAAATCATCGATCTTTTGAGGAGTGACAAAAACTCTTAATTCACGTCCAGCTTGGATAGCGTATGCTTTTTCTACCCCATCAAATTCTGTCGTGATCCCTTCTAATTCTTCAAGTCGTTTAAGATAATTTTCTAATGTATCTTTTCTAGCACCCGGTCTTGAAGCAGAAAGAACATCTGCAACATGGATGATAACTGCTTCTAATGATTCAAAAGGATAGTCTTCGTGGTGAGATTGCATCGCTTTGATGATTGTTTCAGAGACTCCAAATTTTTTCAAGATTGTTCGTCCGATTTCAACGTGAGTTCCTTCAACTTCTCTATCAATAGCTTTCCCAATATCATGAAACATCCCAGCTTTTTTCGCGACTTCAACATCAGCCCCCAATTCTGTGGCGATACTGCCAGCAAGATGGGCAACTTCTAATGAGTGCAACAAAGCGTTCTGTCCATAACTTGTTCTAAATCGTAATCTTCCTATGAGCTGAATTAGTTTTGGATTAACTCCAACGATACCTATGTCATAAATCGCAGCTTCTCCTGCTTCCTTAACCTTAGCGATTATTTCACCTTTTACTTTCTCCGTCACTTCTTCAATTTTAGCAGGATGAATACGCCCGTCTGCAATTAAACGTTCAAGTACAAGTTTTGCTGTATATCTTCTTAATGGATCAAATCCAGAGATCACAACAACGCCCGGAGTATCGTCAACAATAATCTCCACGCCGGTTAGATGCTCCAGCGCTTTGATGTTTCTGCCTTCTTTACCAATGATTTTCCCTTTCACCTCATCGTTTGGGATGGTCAAAGAAGTAGTTGTAGTGTCAGCAGCATGACCAGCAGCATATCTCTGCATAGCAAGCGCCATGATGTCCTTCGCTCTCGCATCAAATTGTTCTTTCCCCTCTTTCTCAATTTCTGTAATCCGTTTGAGGATGTCTTCTTTGTATTTCTGTTCCGTTTCCTCAAAAAGTAGCTCTTTTGCCTCTATTTTTGTCATTGAGGCCATCTCTTGTAATTTTTTCTCTCTTTCCTCTTTAATCCCCTCTATTTGACTCTCTACCGCTTTAATTTTTTCAATTTTCTTCAGCTGAGTCTTTTTTTCTTCTTCTATCTCTACTTCTTTTTGGTCTAATTCTTTCTCTCTTCTTTCTATCCTCTGCTCAAATCTCATGATCTGATCTTGCCTTTGTTTCTCGTCTTTTTTAGCTTCTTCTAATGTTTTGGCGGCATTACTTTTTGCTTCTAATAAAATCTCTTTTACTTCTAATTTCGCATCAGTAAGCATTTTATCTGCTGTCGCTTCAGCAGAATCGGCTTTTCTTTTTGCCATTACCTGTCTCGCGAAATATCCGCAACCGGTCCCCAAAACAAGAGCTAATACAAAGTATAGTCCTTGCATAAATGTTTCCTTTCATAAAAAAACCGTAATAACCAAAGAACTTAAAAATCTGGTAAATCTGGTATATTACAACACAATTAATTAATATCAAGACTATATAATCCTGAACATTACTATAATAGCAGAAATTGCTCTTTATAGCAATAGACCCAACAATATGCTATACTTTGAGAAGTTAATAAATCATTACAAAAAATCATGGATACAAAAAAATCGACGATACTTGTTGTATTAGACGGATGGGGATTAAGCGCTCAGAGACAAGGCAACGCCATCGCTCAGGCATACACTCCAACAACGGATTTTCTAACAAGAAACTATCCTCATTTATCATTACAAGCATCTGGCATTTCTGTTGGGCTTAACTGGGGAGATGTTGGCAATTCGGAAGTTGGACATCTAAATCTTGGAGCAGGAAGAATTGTTTATCAGAATCTTCCTAGAATATCCCTCGCTATAAAAGATAAAACATTTTTTACAAATCCAGCGTTGATGGAAGCTGTAGAATGTTCAAAAAAGAATAAAATGCCTTTACACATATTTGGGCTCTTAAGCGATGGGGGTGTTCACAGTCATATTGATCATGTTTTCGCATTGGTTAAGATGACCGAGGAGGATAATATTCCATTAAGAATTCATGCTTTTACAGATGGGAGAGACACCAAACCAAAATCTGCATTAAATTTTATTGATAAATTAGAAGACATCATTAAAGATCTCCCTGATGCAAAAATAGCTTCCGTGACGGGAAGGTCTTACGCTATGGACAGAAACAACAATTGGGATCTTACTGAAAAGGCATATTACTGTCTCATGGGGAAATGTGAACACACAGCTCAATCAGCACAAGAGGCAGTAGAAAATGCTTATGACAAAAATTGGACAGATGAATTTATTCCTCCAACTTTAATATCTTCTTGTCAGGACAACGCTATCAAGTCTGGATGTGGAATTATATTCTTTAATTTTCGTGAAGACAGAATGAGACAAATTACAGACGCTCTCATTAAACCTGATTTTGATTCTTTCCATAGGGAGCAACTTAACGACATTTGTTTTGTCCCATTTATAGAACCCGAAAAAGGATCTGGAATCAAAATTGCTTTCCCGTCTCAAGATATTTCTAATACACTCGCCGAAGTTATTAGTAAAAATGGCTTGAAGCAACTTCATATCGCCGAAACTGAAAAATACGCTCATGTCACATACTTTTTCAATGGCGGGAAAGAAGAACCATATGATAATGAAACATGGCACATCATCCCATCTGAAACGGACAGAGACTATCGCAAACATCCACGGATGAAAGCAGCCGGGGTTGCATCGTTTGTAGAAAAAGCGCTTTCAGACAAAAAATATGATTTTATTCTTATCAATTTTGCCAATGCAGATATGGTTGGGCACACTGGGGATATTGATGCTGCCAAACAAGCGGTTGAAGAAATTGATACCTGCTTGAGACAAATTCTGGAAGCAGGACAAGCTGTGGATGCTTCTTTTATTATTACAGCTGATCACGGAAATGCCGAGAAGATGATGGATTTGCAAACAGGAGAAGTTCTTACGGAACATACTACGAACCCTGTCCCCTGCTGGATCGTCACACCGGACAACAAGTCCCCACAATCTTTCACAGATTTCAACTACGAACAGTCCAAAGGAATTTTAGCAGACATCGCTCCAACTGTTTTAGACCTCATGAAAATAAAAAAGCCGGACACAATGACCGGACAGAGCTTGATATAAATACCAAATTAAAAATAAAAAATTTCAAAGAAATATCAAAGACTAAATAAAAAAAATTGCAGAGAGTACTTTTGTGATTTGCTGTTTGAAATTTATTT
>CAZEUY010000023.1:0-5178 GCA_964515525.1 uncultured Candidatus Saccharibacteria bacterium | reverse complement strand
TAAATAAAAAAAATTGCAGAGAGTACTTTTGTGATTTGCTGTTTGAAATTTATTTGAAATTTGAAATTTGGATTTTGAAATTTATTTAAGTATTTTATCAATAATCCCATATTTTTTCGCTTCATCTGCTGACATATAATAATCTCTGTCAGCGTCTTTTTCTACTTTTGCGAGTGATTGACATGTGTGTTTTGCGAATAATTTATTGATCTTATCTTTCGTTTTCAAAATCTGTTTTGCTGCAATTTCAACATCAGACGCTTTCCCCTGTGCTCCACCGGCCACTTGATGGATCATTATTTCAGCATTCGGAAGAGCCATCCTTTTCCCTTTTGCTCCAGCAACCAACAACAACGCACCAGCACTTGCAGCCAACCCTACGCAAATAGTCGTCACATCGCATTTAACATATTGCATCGTATCGTAAATTGCCAGTCCTGCTGAGGCTACTCCTCCCGGACTATTTATGTACAAAAAGATATCTTTATTCGGGTCAACACTTTCCAAAAAGAGCAATTGTGCAATTACAGTATTTGCCATTTCATCATAAATAGGACCGCTGATAAAAATGATACGATCTTTGAGGAGGCGCGAGTAGATGTCAAAAGCCCTCTCACCGTTTCCTGATTTTTCTACAACAATTGGTACTAAATTCATAATTTTACATTTAACTTTTCTATTAATTCCAGAACTTTTATATTCGTAATTCTTGATCTCATATTACCCCTCATTTGATCTATGTCAATCTTTTTGAGCTCTTCCTCCCCAATTCCCATTGAATAAATCATGTTGGTCATCGCCGAATCAATTTCTTCTTTAGAAACACTTATTTTCTCTTGTTCAGCAATTTTCATCAGAACAATGCTGGATTTTACACGCTCTTCCGCCTTTGGTTTCCACGCTTCTTCCATGCTGGAAATACTTTTCCCAATTTGCAATAAATAATCTTCTAATTTCATCCCCATTTTCGCCACATCTCCCTCTAATTCCTGTTTCATCCTTTGTAGCTCATTTTTAATTAACAGCTCAGGAATCTCTACTTCTGTTGATTTAACAATCTCTTTCAGTAATTGCAGATGCATTTTTTCTTTCTCTTTTTCTTGTTTTTCTTTCTCTAACCCATTTTTAATACTCTCTTTTAACATATCTATATTTTCAAATTTTCCAACACTTTTAGCAAATTCATCATTCAATTCTGGTAAAATTCTTTCTTTAACAATTTCCATTTTCACATCAAACGATGCTTTCTTTCCAGCAAATTCTTTTTTGTGATAGTCTACTGGAAATGCAATTTCAAAAGTTTTTTCATCTCCCTTTTTCATTCCTTCTAAATTTTCCTCAAATCCAGGGATTAAATTGCTTTCACCCATCACCAGCGGATGGTTTTTACTTTCTCCGCCTTCAAATTTCACCCCACCTATTTTACCCACAAAACTAATTTCTACTAAATCACTTGTTTTTCTACTTGCTCCACGATCAGTTTCTTTAACATCAGCTCTACTTTTTTGTAAATATCCCAACGCATGATCAATTTCTTCTTTGGTCACTTCAACTTTTTCCATCTTTGGCTCTTTGCCATTAATTTTCAAGTCTTTGTAGCTACCTAATTTGATTTCTGGCAACACCATGCATTGAGCTTTGAATTTCAAATCATTTCCCGGAACCATTTGAGATATTGTAATGTTTGGAAAGCCGATGATGTCAATTCCTTCTTTTATCGCAACTTCTTTTAATTTACTATCTACAATTTTAGGAAGAGCTTCTTCTAAAAGTTTCATCGGACCAACCGCTTTTTCTACCGCTCCCATCGGAGCCTTCCCTATCCGAAAACCCTTAATCTCTTTTGCTTGAGATATTTTCTTCGCCGCTTCAATTAAAAACTTTTCCATTTCCTTATATGAAACAGAAATTTCTAATTCAACTTCCGACTGTGGTAATTTTTTTGATACTATTTCCATGTTTGTAATTTATGAACTAATTAACACTGGTTACAAAAGCACCATCGCCAAAACACACAATAGACATATTGCTGACAAAATTTCTCTGCCCACTTCTTCGTCCGCTAACAGAAACGGAAAGGCAGATATCGTTAAGCCTGCAACGCAGGCAATGAAACTTTGAACTCCAAGAATTGATAGGATCGCCAACGGCAGAACAGGGATAAATATCAAGACTGCAATTATCGCTTCGGTAGATAATTCCGCGATTTTCTGTGTAAGCTTTTTATAATTTCCATTCTGTGTTCTCGGAATTTCTTCTTTAACTTTTTCCATACCCTTCTTAAATATCTCTTTGAAAATCATTGGAATAGCAACCATAGCTACAGCTCCTGACATTAACCCGAACAGTACTCTACCAATAGATAAATCTAAAACAAAAATGTTAAACTTCCCCATGAAGAATACAAGCAAAACAACTGATGACAAAATAACTGCCCCATCAAGTAAAGATTTTGTATCTTCTTTCACAAAGGAAGTGGCGATAAATGTTAACGTCGCAAAACCCATCGCAAAAATTGCCAAAGAATAAATTCCTCCAAATCTAAATACAAAAGCGGATGATAGATAAAGAATTCCTGTAAATGAAACAAATTTTATTATCTTCTGAAATTTTTTTGCAACAACATATAGAAGAACAGCAACAGTAAGACCAGCGATAAATGGCCACAAAACGTTCAAAGGCATTTCCATGACCTTGATTGTGAAAAATGAACCTAATGCCAATCCTACAAAAGCTATCCAAAACAATGATTTTTTAATTGCTTCCGATGAACTATTTTTAATTATTTTCCACGCGAATAAATATATTAAGAAAATAATTGAAGAAAGAGATAAGAAAATAATAGGAATGATCGCTCCGGACATCGTTTGAGATCCTGTAATCATTGCAATCAAAATGGTAATCAACATAATATCCATAACCTTCCCTTTTTCAGAAAAAGCACTTGTCGTTTTTTCTAATCCTGATATTATATTCCCCATTGTTTTAATCAAAATCTTGCTATAAATTTCAAAGAAAAACATTGAAAGAACAATTCCCAGAATATATGGTAACATCAAAATCAAATCAATATGAAAAACAGAAAAGACAGAAAACAGCAACAGCACAAAACCAACAACAAGAACTCCCGCTGCCATGTTAGTTTCCAAACAAACATTCTGATCATTCTTCCCAAATCGCATTAACATTTTTTCAAAACAGAATGCTGTAAGTACTCCTAATGCAAAAAGACCGCCTGCACGCGCTCCTATTTTTGACAACGCCATTGCTATCGTTCCCAATATTGTAAGCACTAATAGTAGTTGGTGCGGGGAAACGAAAAATCGTTTAATAATTTTCTTTACGTTTTTCTGATATTCTTCATGTTGAGTTGAAAAAAAGAAAAATAATGAACCTAAAATCAAATTTATCCCTCCAACGATGATTGCAATTAGAATATGCTTGTCCATGACTTTTTATTAACTGATTAATCCCCTCACAAATTTTTAAGCAACCGCTTTTTCGTCTTTTTCGTCTTCACTTTTTTTATCAGTAGCTTCTTCAACTTCCACAGTTTCTTCTTCTGATTTTTTATCTACACCTTTTTCTTCTGCATCATTTTCTGTTTCAATTACTTCCCCGTGTTCCTCAGATTTTACTTCTTCACTACTTTCAGCACTTTGCCCGTCTGCAGCCTTCACCAAAGGTACGTCACTTTCAGCGTTCGTATCAGCGTTACCATCAGAGCTTTTTTCAGCGTCTTTATCCGCGTTCTTAGAAAAAACATCTATCTTCCAGCCAGTTAGTTTGGCTGCCAATCGCACATTCTGTCCTTGTTTTCCAATCGCCAATGAAAGCTGATCATTTTGAACTTCGACCTTGGCTTGACGCTCTTCTTCACTAACAATTTCCACATTCATTATTTTTGCTGGAGACAAAGAATTAGCGATAAATTTCTTTACATTTTCACTCCATTCAATAATATCAATTTTTTCTCCATTTAATTCGTTTATAATAGTCTGGACTCTTGTTCCTCTTTGCCCTACACATGATCCAATCGGATCAACGCCATCTTCAGTTGAAACAACAGCTATTTTAGTCCTTAATCCCGCTTCTCTAGCAATTCCTTTGATTGCTACTGATTCACTTAAAATTTCAGGAACTTCCATCTCAAAAAGTTTTGCCACAAAATTCTGATGTGCCCGCGAAAGAAGGATGGCAGGATCCTTGATGTCAGATTCTACTTTCATAATCAATACTTTGATTCGTGAACCAATACGATAGTTGTCTTCCCGAATTTGCTCCTGTGGATAGATCATTCCTACGGTTCTTCCTAACTCAACAAATACAACTCCTCTTTCAATTCTTTGAATGATTCCACTGGCAATTTCTCCCTCTTTCCCGTTGTACTCAGCAAAGACAGCTTCTCTTTCCGCTTCTCTAATTCTCTGGATAATCACTTGTCTAGCATTTTGAGCAGCGATTCTTCCGAATCCTTCAGGTTTAGGCATGGGAAATGTCATAATTTCCCCAACTTTAACTTTTGGCTTTATCTTTCTCGCATCACTTAACCTAATATGCGCCTCTTCATTGAACCTCTTCTTTGGAGCAATAATTTCTTCACCATTCTCATCCGTATTCTTTTCGTCCATGTCAATCGTATCAGCGTTTGTATCAGCGCTTTGCCTTGCCGTAGCCTTTTTAACCGCCGTAGTTTCAACGAAGGAGGTTGGCGAAGGCAGGTCGTCATCCGCGTCTATCAGCGGTTCTAACAAATACTCAATATCATCTTCTTCAAATGTTTCTACTACTTCTTTTAACAAGAAAACATCCATATTCCCTGATACTTCGTCAAATTTAACCTCTATATTCTGTCCTCTTTGCCCATAATCTTTACGATACGCTGAAGCAAGCGCTTTTTCAACCGTTTCCATTACTTTTTCCTTTGGTATACCCTTTTCTTCGCAAATTTGTTCAATCGCGGAGGCAAATTGTCGTGGTTCTAATTCCATATTTTTAACTCCTTAAAATTTATTCTGGTAAAAAAATGACCCTCTGGAAGGATCTAACAACTTTATTATACACTATTCTTATAAAAAGTCAAAACCTCATTTCGGTGTCATGATTAAATGATTTGACACGGGTCAACCAAAAAACAAGATCTGTGGCGCGAATATCATTAGCAATCCTAAAACTAAC
>CAZEUY010000022.1:9441-12561 GCA_964515525.1 uncultured Candidatus Saccharibacteria bacterium | reverse complement strand
ATAAAATAAGTAAAATATTTTATTAAAATTGTATTATATAGAGAGAAACTATTTGAATTTAGTTCACTGTATAGAGGGGAAAAGTCAAAAATAAAAAGCAGGGTTTTTATTTTGGTTTTAATATGTTAATATAGTGTTAGTTTATAGCCAATGTAGCTCAGTTGGTAGAGCAACACACTCGTAACGTGTAGGTCATCGGTTCGATCCCGATCATTGGCTCAGTTACAAAATTTGGAGGTCACAAATTGTGATCTCCAATTATAAAGTAGTTTTAATAAAAAGTTCATGTGTCGATTAAAAGTAAATAAAATTATATGGATATTCCACAAGATGTTAAAAACAAATTTATAGTCAGAGATGATTACTTGGATTGGATTCAAAAAGAAACATCTGTTTTTGTATATTTAGATTTAACCAATATGTTTCATTGGCAGGATGTTCTAGACTGGAAATTTAGAGTAGAAGATGTGATCGAGCAAATCTTTACTTTTTCAAACATAAAAGAAGTGAAAGTATACTATGGCTTAAACGGAAAGGATAGGCAAAATTCTGAAGCTTTTCATAAGCGTATCAAAAAAACAGGCGCTATTCTAAGGACTAAGCCGATGAAGTTTATCTCAAAAGACATAAATGATGGTTTGTTCTTTCAACGTCGAACAATTACTTTATTTGACGGACCAATTAAAAGTAAGATACAGGAATTAATAGATGAATTAAAAAAATCGGAGATAATAATTCAAGAACCAAAGTGTAATTTTGATGTTGAGATGGCAATGGATATGATAGATGATACGGAAAAAGTGACGGCAGTTTTACTTTTTTCTGGTGATTCGGATTTATTAGAACCGTTGCAACGATTAAAAATAAAAAATAAGAAAATTGGGATTGTTGGAGTTCGTGGTAAAGTAGCCGGAGAACTTCACGGTATTAAAGATAAATATATTGATTTCGGTAAATTTTATACAGGCAAAAAAGTGTATATAAAAAGCGAAAATCCCGCTTTTGGCGGGACCGCGTGATTAGTAGAATTCCTTCCACATTTCTAATATAGCATATAATTTGATGAAAATCAAGAGTTATCCACAATATAGTTTTTATTATAAATATGATAAAACAGGAAGCTAAATTACAAATTGCAAAACTTGTTGAGAAATATCAAGAAATTGCAAAGGCGGATAGGATAAAATCTTATAACGAAGCTCAAACAAGAAATGAATTTATTGAGCCACTTTTTGAATTTCTCGGTTGGGATATGCGGAATCTTGAAAATCAAGATGAAGTAACTACAGAGGAAAACGTTTCTAGAGGAAGAGTTGATCTCGCTTTTCGTTTTAACCACATTCCTGTTATGTTTTTGGAAGCAAAAGCTATGCGTGTCGATCTTGATGAATGGAAATGGGCAGAACAAGCAATTAATTATAGTTGGAACAAAAGTGTTACTTGGGCAATTTTGACAGATTTTGAGGGAATCAAAGTTTTTAATGCTGAAATTCCGCCAAAAAGTCTTTCACAGAATCTTTTCTTTGAACTAAAATGGGATGAATATTTAGATCGTTTTGACCAATTATGGCTACTTTCAAAAGAAAGTTTTGAAGAAAAACGGCTTGCCGAACAAGCTGAGAAATGGGGGAAACTTACTAAAAAAAACAGGTTGGCGAGAAACTTTTTGAAGATTTGATGTCTTGGCGCGTTTTACTTACTAAAGATTTCAAAAAACAAAATAATTTAACAAATGAGGAATTGAATGAAGGAGTGCAAAGAACTCTTGATCGTCTTATTTTTATTCGTACTGCCGAAGATCGAAAGATAGAACAAAATATTTTACTTTCTCTTATTAGGGAATGGGAGGCAAAGGGGAAGAAACATAATATTTACAAAAGATTAGTAGATGGTTTTCGTTGGTTTGATGAAAATTACAACTCCAAACTTTTTGCTGTGCATTATTGTGAGAAGTGGGAGGTGAGCGATAAAATATTAGCAGAAGTTATAAATGGTTTATATGAAACAAAAGATGGCTATCGTTATGATTTCTCTATTATTTCCGCCGATGTTTTAGGTGGAATGTATGAGCAGTATTTAGGTTATGTTCAGGGTTGTAAGAGTGAGGATAAATCAAAGTCAAAGAGAAAGTCTCAAGGTATTTATTATACACCAAAATACATTGTTGAATTTATTGTCAAAGAAACTTTAGGTGAGGTTTTGAAAAAAACTAAGGCAAAGGATATTCCAAATATTAAAGTTCTTGATCCTGCTTGTGGTTCAGGTTCTTTTTTGAATGTTGCTTATGATAAAATTTTAGAGACTTTAACAAAACAAAATCCACAAACTTCACTTTTTGCTAAGTTTGATATTTTGAAAGAAAATATTTTTGGTGTTGATCTTGATGCACAGGCAGTAGAGATTGCACAGCTGAATCTTTTATTAAAGGTTTTGTCACAAAAGACAAAGTTGCCGACGCTTTTACATAATTTGCGGGTCGGAAATTCTTTGATTGAAACAGGAGATGAAAAATGCAGATCTTTTAATTTTCAAAATGAATTTAAGGAAGTTATTAAACAGGGTGGTTTTGACGTGATTATAGGAAACCCACCGTATATTAAGGAATACACAAATCGATTAGCTTTTGATTTTTTACACGAAAATCCTTATTATCAAGGTAAAATGGATATCTGGACTCTCTTTGCTTGCATAGCAATTGACTTACTTAAAGAAGGCGGTTATTTTGGTTTTATTGCACCAAATAATTGGCTTACTAATGCAGGGGCAAGTATTTTAAGAGACAAGATTTTATCAGAGGGACAGATTATAAAATTTGTAGATTTCGGTGATTTCAAAGTATTCAAAGATGCGGGTATTCAAACAATGATTTTTGTATTCAAAAAAGGCAAACCCAAGAAAAGCTACAAAACAGTTTATACAAAAATTGCTGATAAAAATATTGGAGAAGACGAAATTAAATTATTTTTACATTCTAATTTTAAAACGGGAGATGACAAAATAGTTAAATTCCATGCTACTATTCATCCCCAGAAATTGATTGGAAAAAATATCGTGTTTTCTAATCAGACAAATGATGAAATTTTAAATAAAATTGAGTCAAAGAAAAATTTTGAATTGACT
>CAZEUY010000022.1:0-9341 GCA_964515525.1 uncultured Candidatus Saccharibacteria bacterium | reverse complement strand
GACAAATGATGAAATTTTAAATAAAATTGAGTCAAAGAAAAATTTTGAATTGACTGCTAAGGAAGTTGCTAATGGTATTCATCCACATTATGATTTTATAAATAAATCAATATCATTAAAACACAACAGTAAGTTTGAGGTAGGAGAAGGTATTTTTGGATTATCAAATGAAGAAAAAGAAAATTTACGTTTGACCAAAGAAGAAAAAATACTTGTCAAACCATATTTTACAACCGAACAAATTGGAATTTATTATGCAGATCCAAATAATAAACTCTGGCTTATTTATACCGATTCAAAATTTAAAAACCCGAAAGAAATATTTCCGTATCCCAATGTTAAGGCACATCTCGATAAGTTTAAGGGAGTAATTACATCGGATAATAAACCGTATGGTCTACATCGAGCTAGAGATGAACGATTTTTTCTTGGTGAAAAAATAATCGTGCTTAGAAAATGTTCTGAACGACCAGTATTTACTTATACTGATTTTGACTGTTATGTTTCAGCAACTTTTTATGTAATCAAAACAGACAGATTAAATCAAAAATATTTAACAGGGTTATTAAACTCAAAGCTAATTGAATATTGGCTTAAAAATAAAGGGAAAATGCAGGGTAGCAATTTTCAGATAGACAAAGAGCCTTTATTGAATTTGCCTTTAATGAAACCTGAAGAAAAAGAGCAAAAAGAAATTGCTATGCTTGTTGATAATGTAATAAAACTTTATAAAGACTTTCGTAATACTTCCGCTAATACTGACAAATGGCATTTATTAAAAAGCGAAATTGAAAAATTAGAGGAACAAATTGATGAGGTAATTTATAAAATTTATGGGCTAACAGATGAAGAAATTAGGGTTATTGAAAAAATATGAGTATGTTTATAGGTGAAGAGCGTAAAACTTCTCTTAAAATTTTGATTGATTCCACTTCTTTGAAATCAGATAATGCTGAGAGGTTGTTGAATTATTCTGATAACGATCTTTTTAAGTTTGTCTCTTTGGGAAAATCTACTAAACATACAGAAGCACAGTTTTTACTTAGCTCCATGAAAGAAATTAATAGAATCATAATCAATGGAGAAAGGGTAAAATTTTCCTATAAAATTTCCGATATACAAATGTTTTCAAAATTGCTTGATATAAAATATGACGATCTAATTTTAACTTATATTTTAGCAACTCTTATAGAAACGAGTAAGAAAAAAATAATCTTAGTAACGGAAAGAAAGAAAATATTTAATAGATCAAATTGGGGAAAAAACGGATTTCCTAATTTACTAGTAAATAGCATATTCAGTCCAGATGAAGCAATTATCTATATTGATCTTTATTGTAAAAGTCAGAATCAGTTTCTTATTGCACCAGATTACTATGTAAATAAGGGATGTTGGTATCTCTATTCACTTAAAACAAAGCTTTTGAATTATCAACAAGTTTGGTCAGTGGTTATTTCCAGTGAAAAGTATGTTCCTTGGCAAAAAGAATTGATAGAAATTACAGAATCTTTAAGCAATAGAATGATCGATATTCTTATAGCGATAGATGAGATAGGAATAAATTATTATAAAGAAGTTAATAACGATACTCAGGATACAATGATTTATCATTTTAATTATTGGGTAACACTATTTACAGGAATTTTTGATACATTGGCATGGATTTCTAAATATCGTTATCAAATTGAATTTGAAAGGGTTGAAAGAATTGGATTACGAAAGAATAGGCAAAAAGACTTTATGAAACTTATATTTGAAAAAAATAACAAAATTAAAACTTTTCTTGAAGGTAATTCGTCTATCATCAATTTGATGTATATTCCAAGAGACTTAATTATGCACAGAACAAGATTAAAGGGAGTACAATTAGATAACCGAAATGAGAAGTTTTGCTTTAATATGGTACAAATACCGGAGGGATTTTTTAAACGAATTGTTGCATTGTCAAAAGAAAAGGGCGATGCTCTTAGAGAATGGGGGCATTGCAAATCTCATGATGACTATTTTCTTGAACCGTATAGATTTGTTCAAAAAGCAACATCCAGTCTAATTAAGTTTGTCGATGGGTACCTCGAATTATTGAATTTTGACGAATACAAGAAAGAACAAGATAAAATAATTTTTGGATTGAAGGAAAAAATTGAAAATAGTGATAAACCCAACTCAGATAAACAATTTTTACAAGATCTCGATAACTTTAATAAATTTCATTTGGGATATTGAAAAATAAGATGTAATGATACTGGTAATGATACTGGTATCTCAAGCTTTTGGCTAAAATATGCGATTTATTACCTGTAGTACCAAAACAATGATACAGGTAAATGATACAGGTAGATTTGAAATTTAGCGTAGAATAAGGAGTTTTTGCTGTATCTAAAACGTAAATTAGATACAGGTATGAAAAACTGCTCGAAGAATTGAGTACATATCAGTACTAATTTCGGCGACAAAACGGTCGCTGACCTTGACAAAAGTGTAGATGTCTCTTATGATACATTAAGTGTTCATTAACAATTTATTCGTATATAGATACAACAATGATTGAAAGTGGAAATTGGTATGTCATTAAGAATAGTTGCGGTATCTGCTCCTGATTATTTAATGGGGCGACTTGATACAAATTCTTTGACTAGTAAAGATCCTGTAAGTTTACATAATGCTTGCAGGTATGCTGCTTTTTTGGCAGAGAATAAGATAGGTGCATGGGGTGATAGTAATTGGGCTGTGCCAAGAAAAGAAAGGAGACAAAAATTATTACTCATGAATTCATTTAAGGAAGAGGCGTCTTTTTTAGAAGATATGTTGATCAAAGAAAGTCCAAATTTGTTGTTAATAGGGGCGATGACTTTATGTCTTCCTGGTGCAGTTGAATGTGCGAAAATAGCTAAGCAGATATTTGGTGACAAAATATGTATAGTTTTGGGCGGTCGTCATGTTAATGAAACTATGTATTACAGTAAGAAATGGAATAAAGTTAAACATCATGCTGGTTCGCCATTAGTTCTTATGCTAAAAAGAGAAATAGACAGGGTTTTTGATATCGTTGTATCTGGTGAAGGAGAATTCGTAATAGTAAAAATCGGTGAGGCGGTAGAATATCTTGTAAGAAAAAACGATGATTTAAAAAATGTTCTTAATTATATTGATCAAGCGGAATTAGGCAAAATTCCAGGAAAATGGATTATCGGCGGAATAATAAATGATCAAATTAAGGAGATTATTGGAGACGGTTTAGAAATGGATAGGGATAAATTGCCATCGCCGGCGAGAATGTTCGGAATAAGGAATAAATTTAATGTTTTTGGTGATAGACTTACTGGGCATGCGTTTAGTGATATTGGATCTGGATGTATCTATAATTGTTCTTTCTGTAGTGAGAGAAATAATGTTTGCGGTTCACTAAGACAAATAGAAACAGCAGGGCATAGATTATTCCGACAGTTGCTAGATATCAAAGAGGTAATTCACGAAGATAATTCCAATGCTAAGGCAAGTGCGTTTATTGAAGATTCATTAATGCTAGGGGGATTAGATATCCAAATCAGAAGGTTAATTAGTTTGTTAAATTTCCATCCAATAGAAATAAAATTTGGTGGGCAATTGACTGTTGATACCGCGATTAAACATAAAACATTGATAAAAGAATTGAGTTATTTAGGATTTGAATATCTTTTTTTCGGGATAGAAACAATAAATCCTTCTTTGGTAGGCGGAATGAGTAAAGATATTTGCAAAGATAACTGGATCTCAAGAGTAGAATCTTTAATAGAGTTTCTTTCTAATTCAAAAATCTTAATTGGTGTATCTATACTTTTTGGGTTAGGTGAATCACAACAGAGCAGAATTGAGTTAATTAAAAAAATATCTAATTGGCAAAAGGAGTATAGGAGCTTAAAAGTGGTTAGTTTTAACTGGGCTGTACAACATCCTCTTTGCGGATATGATGGTAATTGTAACTATAGCTACAAAGAATGGGGTATTAGTTCATTGGATTATATTGAAGCTTTTCGTGATTATGGAGAAGCATCTGTGCTATATCCATTGTCAAATGTTAAAGTTCCAAAGATAGAGGAGTTAAATGAATTAAGAGAATTAAGAAAAACAATTGACGGCTAGGATATATTTGATATAATTCAGATAAAGAAAGGAATTAACTTATGATTAATATCTCAATAGACCAATCATTAAAAAAGGCAAGTCCAAGTTTGATGTTAGGCGTAGTCCATGCATCGGTAAAAGTGGAAAAAGGTTCTGATGCTTTGTGGCAAGAAATTAATAAAACTATTTCTGTGGTTTCAAAGCAGTATTCTCTTGATAGTATACCAAATATATCGGAAATCACAGCTGTTAAAAATACATATAAACGATTAGGTAAAGATCCATCAAGATACAGGGGTTCTGCAGAGGCTCTACTAAGAAGAATATTACAAGGGAAAGGATTGTATAGAGTTAATAATGTTGTTGATATTAATAATCTTGTTTCAATAGAAACACTTTGCCCTGTTGGTTCATATAATCTTGAAAACATTGAACAACCAATTATTTTTAAGGTTGGACAGGAAGGGGAATCATACAAAGGAATTGGAAAAGAAATTATTAATATTGCTGGATTGCCTGTATTTGCTGATAAGTCAGGTCCTTATGGAAGTCCGACTAGCGATTCAGAAAGAGCAATGATTACAAATGGTGCAAAGAACATATTAATGATAGTCATTTCTTTTATTGGTAATAAAAAGATGGATAAGATATTAAAAAAAGTGGCTTTGAGATTAGAAAAGTTTGCTGAAGCTAAAATTATAGACAAAATTATTGTGGAGTAACGGGAGGGATTGATGTGAATTCAATAAAGGATTTCTACGACTCTGGTAACGGAGACTATCTTGTAGAATCAATAAATTATCCAAAAGAAATTCAAGAGTATCTAAAAAAAGAAAAAGCACTTCTTTGTAAAATAAAAGAATGTTTTAATTGTTTAGTTGAAATTGGATGTATGAGTGGTCGATATTTGAATTGGTGTATTGAAGAAGATAAAGGATATTTGGGTATTGATGTTGTTCATCGGTATATTGAAGAGGGAAAATGTAAGATATTGAATTGTGAATTATCGCCATTAAAATACCAAATGGTTGTTGGATCGGCTGAAAATATTTGCGAAATTGTTCAAGAAAATAAAGTAAGCAGTTCTTATAAAAAAATACTTTTATTTTTCCCATTCAATAGTTTCGGGAATATGAGTAACACCCAGACTATTATTGATTCTTTACACAAAACAGGATTGATTTTCTTAATATGTTCATATCAGACTAATCTTAGAGTTAACAATATAAGGGATGATTATTATAAGAATTGTGAATATAAAGGAATTCAACGTATTGTTAATAGAAAAGGTGTTAGATTCATTTCTAAAGAAGGTCTTAATACTATTGCATATGAGCCAGATTATCTTTGCGAATGTTCCAAAAAAGTTGGTATTACTCTAAAAATGATTAAGTTTTCTGATATCGGTATGGCTTATCACAATATCGACAAATTATAAATATAACGAAAAAGGGTCAAAGCAAAGTGTTTTGACCCTTTTCTCTTGCATTTTCCTCTAATCTATACGGAATTAGTCTCACTTTATTTAAGATGGTATACCGATACTATCTTAAAATTACAGGTGAACTTAAAATTTAGATTTAGGGCTTTTTATTTTGATATAAATATGGTAACATAAGGGATAGTTTAGCCGAAGTGGCTCAATGGTAGAGCAACACACTCGTAACGTGTAGGTTGTGGGTTCGATTCCCACCTTCGGCTCAGTTACAAAATTTGGAGGTCACAAATTGTGATCTCCAAAAAATCTAAAGTTTATGGATAAACCAGAATTATTATCTCCAGCAGGAACACTGGAAAAATTAAAGACAGCATTTTTATTTGGCGCGGATGCAGTTTATGCAGGGGTGCCAGATTTTAGTTTGCGTGCACGAATCAATAGCTTTGATCACGAAGCAATAAAAGAGGGGACAGAGTATGCTCACAAACTAAAAAAGAAATTATATGCTACTGCTAACATCTTTCCATTTGATGGGGATCTAAAAAAAGTAAGAGAAACGATTGAAAGATATTGCGAAGCAAATGTTGATGCTATTATAATTTCTGATCCGGGAATTGTGAAAATTACAAGAGAAATAAATCCAGATATGCCGTTGCATCTTTCAACCCAAGCGAATTGTACAAATTCGGAGTCGGCAAAATTTTGGTATGATCAGGGAGTCTCAAGAATTATTATCGCGCGGGAAATGTCATTAGAAAATATTCGTTCAATGCATGAGAAAGTTCCAGAAGTAGAATTAGAATGTTTTGTTCACGGAGCGATGTGCGTTTCGTATTCGGGGAGATGTATATTAAGTAAACTTTTTTCAGACAGAAGTGCAAATCAAGGAAAGTGTTCCCAGCCGTGTCGATGGGGATATGATATTATACCAACAGGTGAATCAGATAAGGATGTAAAAATAGAACAGGATCAACACGGAACGTATATTCTAAATTCAAAAGATTTATGTTTAATAAATTATTTAGATCAATTGCGAGATGCAGGAATTATATCTTTCAAAATAGAAGGGAGAACAAAGAGTACCTACTATGTTGCTGGGATTACGAAAATTTATCGACAGGCGATAGATAATAATTGTAAACAAATAAGTGGGGCTGATATAGAATTGGAAAAATTTATGAATAGGGGATACACATCAGGCTTTCTATTTTCAGAAGAACAATGTGAACATAATTTTCAGGAGTCACATAAATCATGTGATTGGCAGTTTGTGGGAGAAGTGGTAAAATTAGATCAGGATGAAATATATATTAAAATGCATAATGAGCTATTTGTTGGAGATGAAGTAGAATTTGTTGTTCCACAAAGTAATAATGTTCAACTAAAAATTAATAATATGAAAGACGCAGGGTCCGGTGATATTTTGCAAGAAGCACATGGTGGACAAAAGAAAATCATCAAAATAAGTATCGGATACGATATCGGACAAAGTGCTGTTATCGGCTCTGTTATAAGGAAAAAAAGGGTATGATTGTAAAAATATTAAAAAATGGGCAGACATTAAAAAACACTATGAGATCCTTGGGATATTATGAAAATGTTAATCGTAAAAATGAACTTAATTACATTAGACCATTAAATTCAAGCGGTTATCCACGATTCCATGTATATCCACGCGAAGCTGGAGATTCGTTTGAATTGAATTTACATTTAGATGCCAAAAAACCATCCTATCGCGGGACGAGCGCACATGGTGGGGAATATGATGGGGGTGTTGTGGAGAGAGAAGCGGAAAGGATACAAGTTCAAATACAATAACCAAATTTTGTTTATATCGTCAAGACTTGCGGAGAATAAAATATGACGCTAAAATAGAAATGTTAAAGATAAAAATAATATGCGAAGAAAATAAAAAATGATTAAAGTAAAAAACTTAACAAAAAAATTTGGTGAAACACTGGCTCTTGATGGAGTTAGTTTTGATGTAAGTAAGGGAGAGGTATTAGGATTTTTGGGACCGAACGGAGCAGGCAAGTCAACTACGATGCGAATCATCACTGCTTTTATTGCTCCAACTTCTGGAACAGTGGAAATAGGAGGATTAGATGTTGCGGACAATTCTTTGGAGACAAGAAAAAAAATAGGATACCTTCCAGAAAGCGTTCCACTTTATGATGATATGAAAGTTGCTGAATATCTGAGATTCATTGGAAGAATTAGAGGGATTGAAAAATCTGAAATAAAAGGAAAAATTAAAAAGATGATTGATGTTTGCGGATTACAAAAAGTGATTCGTAGAAATATAGGGGAACTATCTAAAGGATACAGACAGAGGGTTGGGCTGGCGCAGGCAATGATTCATGATCCAGAAGTACTTGTTTTAGATGAGCCAACTACAGGGCTTGATCCAAATCAAATTGCAGAAATTCGTTCTCTGATCAAAACATTGGGTCAAAATAAAACTGTAATTTTAAGCACTCATATTTTGCCAGAAGTTTCTGCGACTTGTTCACGGGTAATCATTATCAATAATGGAAAAATTGCTGCGACAGGAACACCAAAGGAATTATCATCAAAACTAAAAGGCAAGAATACTCTGTATGTGAAAATAAAAGGACCGAAAGAAAAAGTTTTGGAATGTTTGAATGATATGGAAAATGTAGAAGTGGCGAAAGAAAAAGACAGAGAGAGCGATGATATTATTGGTTATGAAATTCTTGCGAAAGGGGATGCAGATTTGAGAGAGTATCTTTTCATGACAATTTCCCGACAAGGATGGTCTGTTTTGGAATCACGACAAGACGAAGCAAGTCTTGAAGATGCGTTTAGAGAAATTACGAAGTAGTTAGAAAGTCCGTAAAGTTAAAAGTTTATAAAGTCTGACCCGCCTTCGCTGAAGCTACGGACGGGCGAGGCGAATAAATAAAAGAACATATAATTTCATGAAGAATATTATTATCATAATTAAGAAAGAACTGGCATCGTATTTTAATTCTCCGATAGCGTATATTTTCGTTACGATATTTTTAATTACGACGAGTTGGTTATTCTTTCAAGGATTCTTTTTGCAGGCGCAGGCATCTATGCGATCATATTTTAATTTGCTTCCATGGGTTTTTCTATTTTTAGCTCCGGCGTTGACGATGAGGATGTTTGCCGAGGAAAAGAAAACTGGAACGATAGAATCTCTTTTGACTCTTCCTATTTCAGATTGGGAAGTTGTTTTGGCAAAATTTTTATCAGCTACGATATTTATAGGTTTTGCTCTTGCTCTATCGCTAACGATTCCAATTAGTATAAGTTTTTTAGGAAAACTCGATTGGGGTCCAGTGATTGGTGGATATTTGGGAGCATTCTTTATGGGTGGAGCATTCATTTCTTTAGGATTGTTTATTTCTTCGCTGACGGAAAATCAGATTGTTGCTTTCTTGGTTGGAGTTGTTGCATGTTTCTTTATATACATAATTAGTAGCAGTTTCGTTCTTAATTCTGTGACGATATTTTTTGCAAGAATTTTAAGTTTTCTTGGAACAGGATCGCACTTCTTTAATATCCAAAAAGGTATCGTTGACTCAAGAGATGTTATCTATTATGGATCGTTCATATTTTTCTTCTTATGGTTATCCGTAAAAAGTTTAGAATCCCGCAAATGGAAGTAACGAAGAATTATGAATTAAGAATGACAACGAGATCTTCTTTCTTGATTGGTATAATCAAAATAATCAAATATGTTTAAAGAAAAAAAGGCACAATATAAATACAATGCAATCATTTCAACAGTTTTAGTGCTGGGGATTTTAAT
>CAZEUY010000021.1:0-12841 GCA_964515525.1 uncultured Candidatus Saccharibacteria bacterium | reverse complement strand
TCGTCAAGTGTTGATTCGTCGTCAATTGATAATTGTTAATTGCACATTGACAATTGATTTGCTCCCGGGGTCGGATTCGAACCGACGACCAAAAGATTAACAGTCTTCTGCGCTACCGCTGCGCCACCCGGGAAGTGTATTCAGTTTTCAGTTAACAGTTTTCAGTTAACAGTTACGAGCAATTAGTCTTCATTGTAGATCTAATTTTACCAATGATTTTACATATTTCTTCACAATCACATAAAATTGATTTCGCAAATTCTTGTTTTAGATACCCTGTATCTTGAAGAAGCCTTATCCAATATTTTGTTTCTCTCGCCTCTTTGTAAGCAATACTCAACTTTGCAATAAAATCTCTATCACTCTGACCGCCTAAAGATTCTTCCACGTTTGCTCCAATAGATGTTCCGCTTCTTAAAACCTGTTTTGAAAGGATAAACTCTCTTTTTACTTCAGTCAAATACTTGTATAAATTAACAATCCTAATCGCAAACTTATAACTTTTATCCTTAATGATACTCTGCGACATATTTGATTGCCATTTATTATTCGTCGTTATTATTGTAACTGATATTCGTAACTGATAACTGTTAACTGATAATTGATAACTGATTCTGAGCCTACTGTCGGGTTCGAACCGACGACCTACAGTTTACAAAACTGTTGCTCTGCCAGCTGAGCTAAGTAGGCAAATTAGTCTAAAAGTTCATAAAGTCAAAAGTTTTTAAAATCCGATGGACACAACCGTTAACTGCCTGCCCTCCGAAGCATCAGCGTAGGAGGGATAACTGATTTTTTGCTTCTTCATCATTAACATCTATCTTCAAAATCGCTTTGTATACTTCTTTGGCATCTTCCATGTTTCCGTGTTCTTGATATAATTTCCCTAATTTTTTGTATACAGCTATATCTCTAGGATTACTAGAAATTGCATCTATATACCTCTGTTCAATTTCTTCCTTCGATACGCCATAGCTCGAAGAGCGGAGGCGATCCTGCTTATGAACATTTGTAAATTTCACTTCATTATCATCACTATCCTGCATTCTATGATTCACCATTATTTCTATCCCCTTCCTCTGTTCTTTAACTTGTTGGGATCTCTTTTTAATCTTTTCCGCCCAATCAGTGATCTTGTTTTCAATTTTCAAAAAAACAACTTTCGCTTTTCTTAATAATTTTTCAAACGAATCCAACAGATCATGTAAAAATTTACTTCGCTTGAAAGATTTTATTTTCGCTTTAATCCTTTTCAAAATGCCCGGAACTTTGAATCTCTGATTAGTCCCACTCATGTCTAATATCTTTTTCTCTTCAGACAGAGCAGAAATTTGTGGCATTTTTCTTGCCACTAAAACAATAATGCCTGCGACTGAAACGATGATAATAATTTGGGGAATTAATTCAAACATTAAATTAATTCAAACTTTAAACTTCAAACCGAACAAATTGCTCAACCTTGATATTCTCTCCCATCTTTGCTATCAAGTCATTTAAATAATCTTTCACTGTTATCTCTGGATTTTTCACAAATTGCTGTGAAAATAACTCGTCTTCATCTGAAGGATTCATCGCCACTATGTGCATTGCTATGTCGTGGATCGCTGTCTTGAAATCATCATTTTTCGCAACAAAGTCAGTCTCACATCCTATGTGCATCAGCACTCCCGCTTTTCCATTCCCATGAATATACGCATCAATCACTCCCGCTTTAATCTCTCGCGTGGATTTCTTTTCCGCTGTCGCAATAGCTTGGCTCTTCAAAACTTCAAGAGCTTTTTTATAATCCTCCCCCGCGTTCTCATACGCTTGTTTACAATCAGTAACACCCGCCCCAGTTTCCTGACGCAGTTTTTTTACTTCTTCAATATTCATATTACCTTTATCCTTGTTTTTTAATCTTGTTTTTAATTGTTTTCGCGATAAAATTCAAAGCTGAGATAGAATCATCATTGCATGGAATCGGATAATCTATCAATTCAGGATTTGCATTTGTATCTGCCAACCCTATAACAGGAACTTTCTTTGAAATAGCTTCCTGAATAGCTGTCTTGTCTTCGCTTATACTGAAAGCGAAAATAGCTCCAGGGAATCCTTTCATATCTCTAATCCCACCGAACTTTTCATTAATTCTCCCCGCCTCTTTTTTTAACATCCCTATTTCTTGTTTTGTATACTTCGTAGTCTCTTCCTTATTCTCTGTGATAGCTTCAATTTCATCCAACCGTTGAAGTCTTTTCCCAATAACTTTATGGTTCGTAAATACTCCACCAATCCATCTCGCGCTCACATATGGCATCCCGCATTCTTTCGCCAATTCTTCAACAATGCCTTTTGTCTGTCTTTTTGTCCCAATAAAGAGAATTTGTTTCCCATCTTTTACAATCGCCTGCATAAATTCCAGCGCTTCTTCTAATTTCTCTTTGGTTTTAACAAGATCAATAATATGAACGTTTTTCTTGATGCCAAAAACATATGGTCTCATTTTAGGGAACCACTTTGACTTCTGATGTCCAAAATGAACACCTGCTTTGAACATGTCTAGAATCATTTCGTCAATCCCCTCTTTTGAATCACTTTCTTCTAGACCATCTTTTGCAGCCCCTTTAACTGGAACTTCTTTTACAGTTTCAGCAGGAGCTTCAGTTGCTACATCAACAACTTTTTCTTCAATTTTTTCTTCTTTAACCATAAAGACATTCTACCATAAATCCCCATAGAAAGTCAATTATCAATGTACAATGCATAACGCAAATATCGTTGTTATTGATAATTGTAGATTGTAAATTGATTATAATTGGAGTACAATAAAGTTATATGAGTAATCAGACTGCGAATAATTTAATAACAATTTCCAAAAGATCTATTCAGAAAAAAGGCGGAATGGTTGTTTTACCTGTGGAAGAATATAATAAGCTCAAAGAAAGAGCAGTGCCAGTTTATTACTTAAAAGATAAGCAAGCTCAATATTTAGATAAAGAAGTTAATCAGGGGCTAAAAGATTATAAATCCGGAAAATGTAAAAAGATAAAATCATTAGCTGATTTGGACTAATTTTATGATTGTTAATGTATCGCCAAAATTTGAAAAAAGTTGGCAAAAATTACCTGAAAGAATAAAAGAAAAAGCAAAAGAAAGAGAAAAAGCTTTCAAAGAAAATCCGTTTAATCAAAGTCTAAAAACACATAAACTAATTGGGAACAATAAAGAATGTTGGTCATTCTCAGTTAATTATTCATACAGAATAAAACTTATCTTCCTCTCAGAAAAAGAGGTTTTATTTTTAGATATTGGAACACATAGTATTTATAGATAAGTCATCTGGAAAATTGACTATTTTCCAATAAGATGCTAATATACAGGCATGAAGAAAGACATACATCCAAAGTATTTTGAGACGAAAGTGGCTTGTTCTTGCGGGAATAAATTCACAACAAAATCAACTATGAAAGAAATTCAAGTTGAAGTGTGTTCAGCATGTCACCCATTCTATACAGGAAAGAAGAAAGTCATTGATTCCACTGGACGTGTTGACCTATTTAACAGACGCGTAGCAGCTAAAAAAACAACTAAAACCAAAACAGCAAGGGTCAAAAAAAATGATGGATCAGAAGAAACAAAATCTTAAGGATGAGCTTGAGCAGATTATCAAAGAGCTATCCGACCCAAAAGCGATTACAGACTTAAAAAATTTCCAAAAACTCAGCCAACGCCATCATTTCCTTCAGGATGTTATAGACAAGATAGAAAAGCTTGAAGATATAGAAAAGAACATCCAAGAAAATCAAAGCAATTTTGCTGGAGATGATCCAGAATTGTTTTCGCTTGCAGAAGAGGAAACAAGAATTCTTACTACGGAAAAAGAACAGCTTAGCAAAGAGTTGGATAAACTACTTAACGGTGGAAGCGACGACGATATCACAAATTTAATAGTAGAGATTAGAGCAGGAACTGGCGGAGATGAAGCCAGTCTTTTTGTTGGCGATTTATTCGGAATGTATAATAAATTCATCGGACAGCGTGGATGGAAAATGGAAATTTTGAGTTCAAGTCAAAACGAAGTGGGAGGATTTAAAGAAATTATTTTTGAAGTGACAGGTCAAGGATGTTGGCATGATTTGAAATTTGAAGGAGGAGTTCACAGAGTTCAACGTATCCCCCAAACGGAAAAGATGGGGAGAATTCATACATCAACAGCAACTGTCGCTATTCTGCCAGTAGCACAAGAAGAGGAAGTTCATATTGAAGCCAAGGATCTTAAAATAGATGTTTTTAGATCATCTGGCCCAGGAGGACAGAGCGTCAATACGACAGACTCGGCAGTCCGAATGACGCACATCCCATCAGGGTTGGTCGTGTCCTGCCAAGATGAAAAATCACAGCAGAAAAATAAAGATAAGGCACTAAAAATTCTATCTTCCAGATTATTAGACAAGCAAACAAAAGAACAACAAGCAAAAGAATCTTCTATGCGAAAAGAAATGGTAGGGACAGGAGAAAGAAGCGAAAAAATCAGAACATACAATTTCCCACAAGATAGAATTACGGATCATAGAATTAAGAAAAGTTGGCACGGGATGCAGAAGATTCTAGGAGGAGATATTGGTCAAATTATTAGTGAGCTTCACGAACTGGAGAAATAATTAAAGTAAAAACGAATGGACACAAATATAGAACGAATAAACACTAATCACGAATCCGTGATTCGGTAAATTAGTGATTCGTACGGATTCGTTCTACATTCGTGTCAATTCGTTTTAATAAAACATGTCTATTCAATCCACACTAAAAACTGCCCAAAAAATATTACAAGCCACCTCCCCTACCTCTGCATTAGACCCAGTGGTTTTTTTATGTGCAGTGTTAGATCAAACAAAGGAATTTATTTTTGCGAATCCAAATTTTGAAGTTTCCAATGAACAGGAAAAAAAATTTTGGGGGATGATTGAACGGAGAAAGAAAAATGAACCCGTTGCATACATAATAAATAAAAAAGAATTTTTTGGATTAGATTTTTTTATAAACAAAAATGTTTTAATACCCCGACCGGAAACGGAGATGTTAGTTGAAGAAATAATTCACAATTTAAATTGTGAATTAAATTGTGATCACAGTATAGACGTAATTGATGTCGGAACTGGATCAGGGTGTATCATATCCTCTATTGCTAAATATCTTGTTAGTAATAATTTGTATTGTAGTGAGAATATCCTGCCATCTATAGAGCAAGTTAAAAGTCAAAAGTTAAAAGTTAAAAGAACGACGAAATATAATTTTTTTGCAATTGATAGCTCTGCAGAATCTTTAGAAGTTGCAAAGAAAAATTTTAAGACGCATGGAGTTAATTTTATTCAAACATTGCAAGGAAATTTATTAAAACCTTACTTAAAGATAAAAAACACGGACAACACAGTAGTTATAATTGCTAATCTCCCCTATCTTAATGATGAGGAATATGAAAATACATCTCCTGATGTTAAAAATTTTGAACCAAAATCTGCTCTTTATGGTGGAGTTGATGGATTAAAATATATTAAAGAACTTTTGGAACAAATAGCGAAAAATGGCTTAAATAAGACAAAAATAGTCATGGAGATATCACCATCACAAGTAGCCTTTTTACAGAATAACGGATTTGAGATTAAGAAAGATCTGTTTGGCGTTAGTAGATACGCAATTTTCATAACTTGAAACTTGGAACTCATAACTTGTAACCGACGTCGCACATCGTACGTCTTGAGTTATGAGTTATGAGTTCCAAGTTATGATATCTAAAAACACCCATGTGGGTGTTTTTAGATATTGCTTATTTCTTTATCTGATTTACTTCTTTTTTTTCTTTGCAACTTTTTTCTTCGCAGGTTTCTTTGCAACTTTCTTTTTCACTACTTTTTTCTTCGCAGGTTTCTTAACAGCTTTCTTTACAACTTTCTTTTTTGTAGCTTTCTTTTTTACTGGCATTATACTCACCCCCTTTCAATGTTTATGTTTATGTTTATGTTTTAAAAAAATTATTTTTTCTAAAATCTTAATTTAATTTTATATAAAAAAAATAATTAACGCAACAAAAAAAAGTTATAAACTGTGTATAACTTTTTTTAATTTCTAATTCACAAATTTCAAATTTCAAGATAAACTTTAATTTCTAATTTTTAATTTCTAAACACGACGTAATATTTACTCGTTTTTAATTTTTTGAAATTTGTTATTAGAAATTTTTTTGAAATTCTTGTCCCGTCGCATGACTTGGGATGAAATTTTGATTTTGAAATTTATTAACTTTATTTTCTACTCACAATTATCTTAATTCTCATACATCATAGATAGTTTGATCACCCTGTCTCCATACCATGCCAACTTCGGATTGTCCCAATTACTTCCAGCTAGATATTTCATCGCCGCTTTCCATTCCCCATCTCTTGTCCCATCATTAGCTCCTGTCCTAGATAATCTCAATGCTGCTGCTGTAAATGCATCTTTCGTATCCCACGGTGATGGTGGATTG
This sequence comes from uncultured Candidatus Saccharibacteria bacterium, assembly GCA_964515525.1. GTDB lineage: Bacteria > Patescibacteriota > Minisyncoccia > CAYZDR01 > CAYZDR01 > CAYZDR01. The sequence continues at coordinate 6,336 of CAZEUY010000021.1, read as the reverse complement.
TTCCCAGTTAACGCTCCTACTTCTGCTTCATACCCTAACCATGTTTTCGGCATCATTTGAGCTGGCCCCATCGCTCCTCCCCATCCTTTATATGATTGTGGCTTTTTGGAAACGGGGGTAGTATTCGGGTCTAAACCTAATTTATTTGTAATTAATAAAAACGCTTCATGTTGATAAGGGCTCATATCTGTTTTGAAATTACCCGACCCAACATTGTTCCCCAAATCCGATTCTACCTTCAACAAACCTAATAAAAATGCTGGACGCACTCCTGTTTTATTAGAAGCAAATTGTGCAAAATCAAGAGCACTTTGCATTGACATTGAAACCCCCGCGCTCTTTAAGGAATATATTTCATCTTTCAAAACCTTTTTTACCTTCTCAACACTTTCCTTATCTGATTTCAAATTATTTTTCTTGCTTTGCAAAACTTTAACAAATGAGTCCTTACGATTTTTATCTGTTTGAACAGCAGCCTTTTGCGCTTCCTGAATTAAATACAACTGATTTTGTTCTTCTTGTTGATCATCAAGAGTTTTCTTATTACTTTCCAAATCTGCTTTTTCTTGTTTCATTTTGATCAGAGCTTCCTGTATTTTATCTTGCAGTTCTTGAGCAAATTGTAAATTGATCCATGATTGAGATAATTGTTCTTCCGATAATAGCATCTCTAAAAAAGTAGTATTATCATCCTCATAAATTTGTCTCAGATATTCCTTAATGATATTTTTCTTGTATTCTATATTCGCTTCTTTGTTTGAAATACTATCTGAAACTTCCTGAATTTGCGCTTCAAGTTGCTCAATAAAAAGCTGCGTTTCCTGCCCTTGTAATTCCATCATTTGAATCTCGTTCTCCATCACTACAATTTCTTTTTCTGTTGCACTCATTTCTGATGTCTTTTTTTGAATTTCTTTGTCTAAATTATTGATTTGTTTCTGCACAATATTTAATTCCTGCTGTTTTTGTTGAATTATCTCCCAATTATCTTGAGCAAGAACAGATCCTGTTTTCACATACCCGCAAAGCAAAACGACGCATACAGCCAAAAGGCATATGCGCCATTGATTCTTTATAAAATTATTTTTTTTGTTTTTCTTCATTGTTTTCTGTTGCTGGAACTTTCGTAACATCTTTCTCGTCTTCTTTCACTTCTGCAACAACAGGTTTTTCTTCTTCTTGCATCTTTGGTTCTTCTGCGACAGCAACTACATCGTTGGAATCATTAGTGATGTGAACTTTTTCAGGAGTCTTTATAGCGCTCACTCTAATAGTATCTCCTGCATTTTCTAATTCATCCAAATTAACAGTCAAGGTATGTGGCAAATGTCTTGGTAAACATTTTACTTCAACGCTCTCAATATTTTTTACTAATATACATTTCGCTTCCTTAACCGCTTTTGATTCTCCAATAAATTCCAGAGGAATTTCAGTCACTATCTCTTTATCTCTTTGAACTTTATAAAGATCAGCATGGATAGGATTATGTGAATGGTCAAAGGCGATGTCATGTATCACAACATCCATCGGGGTTTCATTCCCTTCCACCTTAACACTGATCACAGATGTTTCTCCTGCATCTTTCATTATCTTCGTAAATTCTTTTTGAGAAGTTTGGATCGGCAAAGCGTCAATTTTGTGTCCATAAATAACCATCGGGAAAAGTCCAGCTTTTCTCAATGCCTTCACTTTTCTGCCAAGGGCTTCTCTTTTTTGTACATTTAATGAAAATTCCATATAGTTTTACCTGCTTCTTTCTATTACCTTTTTCTTATTTTTTAATATCAAGTGTAAATCCAATAATTCATCTGATGAAATTGGTTTTCTCCCTTGAAATTTTGCTAAATCATCAACTGTGAAATCGGTGGCAACTCCAAGAGAAACTGTTCCAAAAACATCGTCAACTATCGCAAGGAAAACCGATCCCTTGCAATGCGGACAAGCAAGAAATAGAACAGACGAATTCTCCCTTTTCTTGATCACTTTGGCTATTTCAACATCAACCCTTTTCCCACATAAAGGGCATTTATTTAGAAAATTCTCCTCTAAATCATTTTTATCTTTTGGTATTATCATCTATATTAGATTAACATATACCTACAAAAAGTCAACCTGATCGTCTTCTTTTAGGATAATTGTCTTATGTGTCAGAACACTTTCCACTATCCCCAACGAACTCAATGTCACTATCATATTACTCCCTCCGAAACTGATGAGCGGAAGTGGGATTCCTGTGATTGGCATAATTCCGATGTTCATCCCTACATTTTCTAAAATATGTACAAAGATCATCAACGCAACTCCAATCACTAAAAATTTTGCAAAATTATCATTAGCCTCAAAAGCAATTTTAATAATTCGCAACAACAGAATAGTATATAGCACCATGAGAAATGAGATCCCCACTAATCCCATCTCTTCGGCAATGTTCGCAAAAATAAAATCGGTATGTCTTTCGGGTAAAAAATTTAATTGACCTTGTGAACCATTCCCAATCCCCTTCCCCCAAAACCCTCCTGATCCCACAGCAATTACCGACTGAATTGCATTATATCCTTCCCCTTGAGGATCCTCGTATGGATTCATAAAAGAAGTAATTCTTGATCTCTGATAATCTTTCAAACCAAATTTCCATCCACATAATCCAATAGACATCGCCACGATCAACAAAATCGCTACATGGCTTTTTTTAATTCCAGCAACCAATATCATTCCTGCCCAAATGCAAAGAATAACGAAAGCAGATCCGATGTCTGGTTGAATAATAACTAAAAAAGCCGGAATAGCTACGATGATAAACGAGACTATGATGAACCGAAAGTTTTTTAATCTCCTGAAATTTTTAGTAAAGAATTTTGCCAGAACTATTATCATTGCAATTTTAACAAACTCTACTGGCTGAAATCCAAAAAATCCAAAGCGAAACCAACTCAACGCTCCTTTAATCCTGCTTCCAAAAATTAAAACACCAATTAAAACTACAAGGAGAAAAATAAAAATGGCAGAAGATATTTTTTTGAATATTCTGTAATCAACAGAGAGAAAGAAAAAGAACAAGATAAGCCCCAATAAAACAGCGAAACTTTGTTTATGAAACAAAGTTAATGATGAGTTTGCTGTAGCACTAAAAACTGCCAGCAAACCGAGACCTAAAAGTAGCGACATTGCTCCAAAAAAGATCCAGTCAAATTTTTTCAGCTTTTTAAGTAAACTATTCCACATTGTTAGAGGTCGTTAAATAGAAGGAATCTTTATATTGCTCTCCTCCATAACATTAGAACTAGCTTGAATGTATATATTTGCAACATCGCCATCTATACTCTGTGGCCACATGGTTTCAAAAGATCTTTTTTCACGAGAAAGAACATTATCTAATTCCGAGTATGAAACAGCAACTGGCTCCTCGTTAGAATTGTAGAGAATGATATTGATGTCAACTTTTAAGAAATCGTAATCTCCATTATTGGCAATTGTTGCTGACACTAAATTTTCATCATCCTGATATTTTTTATTCTGCACCAATAAATCATCTGATGCTTTCTGATTAGTTTCAACCCATACCAATTCATCAATAGAAAAATCTTTTTCTTGCAATCTTTTTTTCTCATTGACAATAACAATGTATTTTTTCTCCAAAGGAAGAATGTATGTTTTACCTTTCTGTGTTTCTAATGAATATTTGATCATACTTGCTCCAAAAGAATTATTGGGGTTAGATACTCTAATTACATAATCTGACTTTAATCCTGTTGATGAAACAACTTCATTGAAAGATAATATCTGCAAATTTTGTCTTTGAGATTCTACGGAAATTACAGGGATTTCATTCTCTGTTTTAGAAGAGACACAGGCTATGATAAGCCCACCTAAAACTGCAATAAATATTAAACCATAAATAATTTGTTTTGTTATTCTGTTCATATAGATATTATAGCACTTTAAGACAAAATAAAAAAGCCTGAGTAATACTTGCTATTTTTACTGTTTTATTCAATTTTTATCACACAAACAACTCATCCCCTTCCCAATTATACGGATTACATTCTATGTATTCACGAATATTATTATATGCTTTTTCATCACGAATGATATGTTCGTAATAATTTCTTTGCCAAACAGATTCAGATGGTGTATTACGTAAAATATTTATTTGTTTCGTAACAGTAGCTTTATATGATCGGATAATGGTTGGAATTGTATTTGGTGTTGGTTTTCCGAATTGTTCCACTGCCACCGCCGTAGGGGCACGGAGCACCGTGCCCCTACCGTTATCATCCCTCGTATTTTTACCATACTGGTAATCATTATCTATTACAATAATTCCATGTAAATGATTAGGCATTAAAATAAATGCGTCTAATTTAATATTGTCTCTTATTTCTGCTGTTTTAAACCATTCATTCTTTGCAATTTCTCCAAATCTGAATAATCTATATGTCATTTCACCCTTTTCACTGTCTGAAATATTTCCGAATATACATTTTTTATCCTGTGTACATATTGTTATAAAATACATACCATCTTGACTGTAATCGTAATTTTTTAGACGGATTGATTGGCGATGATGTGTTTGTGAGTTGTATGGCATGAAGTTGTTTTTGTCACAATTTAATTTGTGATTTAATTCACAGTTTGTTTTTCGATTTCTTTTAAGATAGACTCTATATCCTAAATTAATTTTATTGCCGCTACTCCATGTTCTGCTTTATCGCTATTATATGTGTATATTTCTAATCTTTTTTCATTTTCCAATTTTTTAATTAGATCTCTCGTCCATTGAAATTCATATCCCTTATTACCCAAAATATTAATAATAAAATTTTGTAATCCAACAAATCCGTCAGCACTTTTTGTAGTCCACTCCATACTACACTTTAATTCATCAATCAAAGTTTCTTCTGTTATTTTTTTAAAATTTAAGAAACTATTCATCACGTGTTGTTTGTCTCTGTCGCTAAAAGATAATTTGTTTATTTTTTCATTGGCGACTCTTATAATCTCTATTAAGCTCTTTACTAATTCTCCTCCTTTTTTACGATCTTCTAAAGTAAACAAATTATTATGTGCAACTTTATGCCTTATTTTTTCTAATTCTTCCCATTTATTTTGAAAATTTTCCTCTTTAAATGTAGCTTTGAAAAATTTATTATAATTTGTTTGGATCTCGTTTTTTAATTTTCTTATTGCTACTGGTGTTTCTTCTGCCTTAATAATTTTATCAATTATGTCTTCTTTATTTAAATTACCAGAAGATTGTGAATAGATTAATTTACCTAATTCACCAAAATCAATAAGATATACTTCATTATCTATATATTCCGAGAATACTGTTTCGTTGTTTTTCCTTAAACTTATCTTTTTTTTCATATCCGAACCAGCAGTTAGCTCCCACCATTCAGGGCCTAATTTAATTGCAAAAAATTTAATAATGTACTTTCTTAAAAACGATTCTACCTTATATATACTTGAATAAAGTTGATGAGCTATAATTAAAGATACATCATCTTCTAATACATAGAGTAAATCGAATTTTAACATTTTTAGATATTGTAGTAACGGAACACGAAAACTCTCTAAAGAATCAAAAATTCCTTCTACTGTTAATGTAAAGGCTTGTTTTAATTCCGTTCCATCACTATCTTTTTGGATATTTAATTTTTTGACAATTACCTTGATCCGTTTTTTTTCATCAGTTATTGTATCCCCTACTATTTTTGCTTCATCCCACAATTTAGCATTTGACAATAAACTATAACAAAAATTCTGAGTACTTTCTATAACAGTAGTACCTTTAATATCTGTAACTAATATTTCAAAAAAAGATTTTCTATCTCTAATGGCTTTGGTATGGCAATCAGAACAGTTAATACTTCGATCATCATTTGGATAAAAGGGTAACTCTGTAATTGCTTTACCGCAAACACAACATATCCAGTTACCTTTATATACCTGTTTTTCCATATTTTTTATCATAATAGTGACATAATAGTAAATAGGGATGCTATTTTTTTGTATTGTTGTTTTGTACTTTAAAATTCCCCTTTTCCTTACTACCTCAATTTTACTCTTTATCTCCCCAAAAAACAACAAAAAAGACAAAATAAAAAAGCCGGCGACGTCCTACTCTCCCAGGTCTTACGACCAAGTACCATCGGCGCAGGCGGGCTTAACTTCTCTGTTCGAAATGGGAAGAGGTGTGGCCCCGCCGCTATTATCACCGACTTTAAGTCAAAAGTCCATAAAGTCCATAAAGTTAAAAGTCCAAACGATTACACGTTTGTTAGACTTTCGACTTTATAGACTATTAGTCTCCGAGAATTATCTAAAAATAATTTA
>CAZEUY010000020.1:0-12918 GCA_964515525.1 uncultured Candidatus Saccharibacteria bacterium | reverse complement strand
CTTGATATTATTCCTGTGCGCATTTTTAATCGCTTGTAGCAATTCTTTTTTATTTTTTTGATAGAAATCATCTACATCAAAAATACACCAAACTTGATCATTGTCCTCTTCGTCTATCTTTCCCTTGTTTTTCCAATCAATAACATGCGCTATCAATCCTTGTGGACTCCCACAAATTTTCTTTTTCGGCATCAATAAATGGGCGTGAAAATAGTTTTTGAATTCTTGGAAATATTCAATTTCTGCCTTTTTCGTATGTGACCAAACAAAAATTTTAGGATGGATTTTATTAGAGAGAGCTTCACGATGTTGGTTTTTGTTTCTGTATTTTGCCATTGCCATATTTACTCCTTAGAAAACTTTAAATCTTCAAAATCTGAAATATACGGCAAAGCATTATATCGACCTTCTAAATATCTTTTCGCAAAATTAACGCCCTTTCTTTCTGAAAGATCTGCTAATGAAAATAATTTTGTAGCACCAAATTTATTTTTATCTGTAAAATAAATTTGATCCCTACGAAACAAACTTTCATCTAAAAGAGATGTATCGTGAGTTGTAAAAATTAATTGAGCATTATTTGGATTTTTTTCTTTAGAGTTAAAGATAGAAATTAAATATTGGCAAAATATAGGGTGTAAGCTTGAATCAATCTCATCAATAAATAAAATATTTCCTCTTTCAAGAGTATCTATTATAGGAGCAGATAATGAAAACATTTGTTGTGTCCCATTTGATTCTTCGGCAAAAAAATCCAATGCTTCATTTCCTACTTCATTTCCTTCGCTATCATATTTCTTATACAAAAATTTTAAGCTCCTTTGTGCTATTTGAGAATTATCCTTAAACAAGATGTCTTTAAATTTATCGGGAATGTTTTTAATTTGATCGGCGGAAACCATTTTTTCATCTGCCTGAATATCTTCAAACCCAACGCTTTTTATCAATTCTTTTATTTTTTCAGCTCTTTCTGGATGATTAATAAATTGCCCAAAGGTAAAATTTAATGTAGCTCCTTGATTTTCTGCAAGTATAATATTCGTTCTATGAACAAATTCAATTATTTTTTTAGAAATCTGTTTATTATTGCTTGCCAAAACTGACAAAAACAAAACCCGCTCCGCCGTTTGTTCTTTCAAAACCGCGGTTGCTTCTTGAAAATAGTTTTTATTACTTTTTATCTCTTGATTCTTTCTATCAAATAAAACTTTATTCCCTTTTTCTTGGCGTAACCATTCCGCACAAACTTTTTTCTTATCAATTTCAAACCCATATATAAAAATCTCATCATTAAGCAAGAAGGTCATTTCAAAAAATGACGATTTATTTTTTGTTTCTTCGCTCAATTTAAAAAATTCATTTGGTAAACCAATAAATGTATTGCTTCGTAGAAGCGATTCCAAAATCAGCATACGAAAAACAGTAAAAGCTTTTAAGATATTGCTTTTCCCAGCTGCATTTGGTCCATAAATTGCTACCGATTTTAGAAATGATATTTTGCCTCGTTCAAAAACCGCATCTTTTTCCATTGCTTTATCGCTTGTAGCTTGCAAATCAAGGACTACTTCATCCTTAATTGAACGAAAGTTTTTGACTCTAAAACTTAATAACATATTTTTAATATTAAAAATAATTAACTATATCTCAATTTTAGCAAACTATTTTCCAAAAGTCAAGTGTTTTTGCAAAATTTTAGCAAAAGGTGGTTATTTTTAGACAATAACGACTAAAAATAGCTAAAATTTCACCCTAACCGCCCCACTCATCAATTTCGGCAATAAAGTATCACGTAATTTTTCAAGCGTACGGATTTGCTTAAAATTTAAAATTAATTTCTCAAACTCTGGTACAATCATATTATTCATCTTTGATAATTCTTCAACTGTTGGAATTAAAACTAATGAACTAGTGAGATCGCCTCGTTTGATATGCCCCATTGTGGTTGCCTTGCTATCCGCAATCCCAATAAATTTTTCTAAATAATGTTTAGTCCAAAAATAATAAAACCATTTAGGGTATTTTTCTGATGTAATTTTGAATAAGTGCTGATTTAAAACACATCGTTGACCATCCCAAATCTTTAACATTAAACTTCCAGACCAAGAAAAAATTACATCACCAAATTCAACAATATATTTTTTATCAATTTTTGATGTCACCCAATCTGAATTTTCTGTTATTCCACTTCCTAGTTCTTTAATTTTTAATACTGGTAATTTTTCAACTTCGTTTTCATTAGGATATTTTTGACAAGCCAAACCATTTAAATAATTCGCTATTTCATCCAACGGCTTTTCTTCCCACCCATCATCCACCTCCTCCACAAACCATTTCCTAAATAACGTCTGTGCCATATCTTCTACGGTTTTATTCTGCCGATGTAAAAGATCTATTTTATCGTCAAGGCTGGATAACGTTTTTGCAATAGCTTTCTGCTCTGGAAGCGTGGGAAGTAAAATAGAAATTTGTTTTATAATTCCCTGAGTTAATAGTGGCTGTGCCCCTCCTATAGCCTTTTGATTTAATTGTAGGTTCGCCAATAAATAATACAAAAATTTCAAATCTGAATTTTCATTTGATTTAATTCCTAGAGCATTATCAGAAAGCCAAAAATTATTTTTTTCAAAAAAAACACTTCCGCAATAAGCTCCAACTCTACCGACGACAATTAACTTACTGCTAATATTGTACTCATTGGTAAATCCCAAAACTCCATTTCCTCCATAAATGGGATATTTCCCATTATCCTTCTTTTGAGGTCTAGATTTTCCACTTAAAATATTAGTAATTTTCTCTAAAGTTGTTTTTTGCCAGTTCTTTTTCATTTATTATTTCCACTTAAATATGTAGATAAAAAATCCTGCACCTAAACCACCTATAATCGCAGATAGCAATGGGTGTTTCTCTATAAAAATGAAAACACTACATACCCACCAAACAGGATGAGTATATTTCCACCATCGATTCACTTTTGTACCCTTTTTGAAACAATCTTCTTTCTTATTAGTGCTTGTTTTCTCTATTATTTCTTCAGATTCCAATTCCTCTCTCAACCCCCTAAGTATACCTATTCCACAATTCACATAACTAATACACGGTCTTTTTACTTTTTGAACAAAATCCTCATAATAAGGGCTTTGTTTATCCTCAACTATTTTTAAAATCAAACTTTTGGAACTCGCTTTCCATTTAGCAAATGCCCCCTCATCTACTGATTCGCAACAGCTTACAAAATCATCAGAGGGGAAAGGATCTGGTATATAAGTTTTTTTAACATCTTCAGCTTCTTTCTCAAGTTGTTTAACTCTTTCAATAACTTTTTCTTTTTCCATAATTTTATTCCTTTACTTCCAGCTTAACACAAACAAAAAACGACGCAATCACAAACAAGTCTAATAAAAAATCACTGAATTTGACGAATAAAGCAAACTATTGTGGATAATGTCTTGTTCTCAACCCTAACTAAATCTTTTTATTTCGCCAACCCATCACCGTCTATATTATACCCCGACGTATTAATAGTATCTTTTCTTCTAAAATATCTAAAAAGCCAATAAGAAAAACCATAGGGGAAGAGAAAGCCGACCATCTTTTAGAGAAAAATCAAAATCTTTCGTAACCAAAATACTTTCTTCTACCCCCCATTTTTCACAAAGTTTATCCAATGTTTTTAAACTTGGTACATTATTTCTCCACTTCACTTCTATCGGTAACGCCCCCGATGGATATTTCGCGATAAAATCCACTTCGCCTTTTTTATCTTTATAAAAAGATACTTCGCCATCTCTCCTTATACGTGGAAACCATCCTTCAATAGCTGTGCAGACTAAATTTTCCGCAACATACGACATTTCTTCTGGGTTATCATAAATTTCTTCTGTTTTTTTTCTCAAAGCATTTCTCAACGCAACATCAGTAACGTAAAATTTTATATTTCCAGATCTCCTCTTATGCTCAAATCTTTTGCTCTTTGTTCTATCTATACGAAAAAGGAGAAAAGTCTTTTGTAAATAACCAAGATAACGATCTAATGTCGTCCAATGTATTTTTAAATCTTTTTGCAGTTTACTTAAAACAGCTTCTGCCCCATTAAAATCAACTAATCTAACATAAAGCTTTTCTAAATCTTTTACCTTTCTAATTTTTGCTACCTGCGGTAAATCTTCAAATAAAACTTTGGCGATATGATGTTCCCATAATGTTCTTTGTTTTGAAGCAATGTCTGTTTGTTGCCAAACTCGAGGAAAGCCACCTTCAATAATGAATTTTTTTAAACATTTAATTACCGTTTGTTTTTCCCACACTTTTAAATCCTTAAAAATTGGTTCAAGTACACTAGACATACCGCCTATTCGAAACGAGGAAATAAACTTTTTCTTCTGTTCTCTTAATCTTTTTATAGCATCAATTATTTTTATATTGTTTTTTTCTTTAAACTCAACATATTCGCGAAAAGAAAATGGCCATAAAACATGTTCTGATATTCTTCCCAATAAACTCTCCCTATTTTTTTGTTGTATTCTTAAAGAAGATGACCCACTTACTATATATTTAATTTGAAAAGGTCTATCATAAAATGTCTTTAAAATTTTTTCCCATTGTGGAAGCTGATGGATCTCATCAAAGAAAAAATAAATCTGTTTCGTGCTTTCACTTAGCTGTTCTTGCAAAACTCCTTCGGAATAACTATCAATAATTTGATTGAACAATTGCTTTTGATCAAAGGTTGCACGCAAATATGGATCGTCAAATGAAACATAAAGAATACGCTTAGGATCAACTCCTGAATGCAAAAGATCTTTTATAATTTGACGCATAATTGTAGATTTTCCAACCTGTCGCATCCCTGCAATACTAACTATCTGATCTCCTTGCAAAAACTGATTTTTTATTTCAATATAGGCTTCTCTTTTATAATTAGGATCATTATATCGATCAATACCAACTAACCCTTGTTGCCACCAAGGATTCCAACCTTTTAATTGTGTGAGTAATTGATCATTCATAAATGCTTATTTTAAGCCATATTTTTAACACTTTCTCATATTATACACTATACTGTATAATAAAGTCAACATCTTATACACTATATTGAACAGTACGCTTCTACAAATCAAATCCAATATTTTTAAGTTGCCTCTTTATCTCTTTATTCATCTCTTTTTCTTTCTCCATCTGATTTTTTAATTCTTCTGTTAACCCTGCCATTTTATCCTTAAACGGAATTCCATCATCTTTTTCTTCAGGAAGGCCAACATACCGTCCGGGAGATAAAATATAATCCAACTCCTTAACCTTTTCAATCGCCGTTGAATTACAGAAAGCAGGAATATCTTTATAATCCCCTTTCTTTTTCCTCCACTCATGATAAGTCGTTGTAATTTTCGCAATATCTTCATCTGAAAATTCTTTTGTCCTTCTGTTAATTAGATGCCCTAAATTACGAGCGTCAATAAAAAGTATTTCCCCAGAACGATTTCTGTCTCCGTTAAAACCATGTCTCTTGTTAGATGCAAACCACAAACAAGCAGGGATTTGGGTATTAAGAAAAAGTTTTGGAGGTAAATTCACGACACAGTCTATAAGTCCAGCTTCAATAATGTTCTTGCGAATTACATCCTCGCCTGAAGTTTTAGAAGCAAGAGAACCTTTGGCGAGAACAAAACCAGCAACACCTTTGGGGCATAAGTGATACAAAAAATGTTGAACCCATGCAAAATTAGCATTTCCTTTTGGAGGCATTCCGTATTTCCATCTACCATCATTTTGCAATAACTCACCGCTCCAATCGCTATCATTAAATGGCGGATTGGCAAGGATAAAATCGGCTTTCAAGTCTGGGTGCATATCTTTTAGGAAAGATCCCTCATTATTCCATTTCACTTGAGAACCATCAATTCCGCGAATTGCTAAATTCATACGAGCGAGACGATAAGTTGTCTGATTGCTTTCTTGTCCATAAATTGAAATATCATCAATTCGTCCCTGATGTTCTTTTACAAACTTTTCACTCATCACAAACATTCCACCACTTCCACAACATGGATCAAAAACTCGTCCATGATAAGGTTCAATCATTCCTACTAATAGTTTCACGTCGGTTTTGCATATACTTTTGGTAAAATACCTTTAAGAGTTGGGTTCTCCTTTTCAATTTTTTCCATTGCTTCATCCAAGTCTTTGCCAATAGTTGGAAGTTTTGCACGCGAATGGAGATAAGACCAACGAGCATTTTTCGGCACCCAAAAAACATTTTCTGCTTTGTATTCATCCTGATCTTCTGGATCTGCTCCCTTAAATTTACCTTTACCTTCTTTGAATTTAGCATGAAGCTCTTCAAAAGAATCGGAAATGTATTTGAGGAATATTAAACCAAGCACGATGTGCTTGTATTCTACTGCATCAATGTTTTTACGTAATTTATCCGCAGTCTTAAAAAGTTGAGGTTCAAATTTTTCCGGTTTTTCAGTTTTATCTTTCTTCATATCTCTACAATACACCTTCCCACCCCCAAAATCAAACCAAAAAACTCCGAGTTAACTCGGAGCTTTTTAAAAATTTGGAGATTGATCATTGATAATTCATTGAAAATTGATCATTGGGAATTGAAAATTGATTTATAAACCCCCAACGTCTCTCGTGCACATTTCTCCCATGAAAAATTTCTGGCTTGATTACAACTCTTTTCGCACTGCCCCTTTATGTCGTATCTCTCTAATGAAAATTTTAACATTTTATCGGCAATGCTATTTACATCATAAGGATTCACAAATTCTGCTGCCCCACCAGCAACTTCTTTTAGAGAATTTATATCTGACGCGATAATTGGAAGGCAACACGCCATCGCTTCAACAACAGGCGAACCAAATCCTTCGTAAAGAGGGATAAAAATGAAAGCACATGATGCTTGAAAAAGAGAAGCCATCTCTTCGGGTGGAATGTATCCCGTAAAAATCACATCTTTTTCAATCCCCAAATCCACCGCCATGCTTCTAATTTCATCCGCCATCCAACCATCTTTCCCCGCAATTACTAATTGGCATGCTTCTGAACTTTGATCTTTAACTTTCTTAAATGCTTCTATCAAACGCGGAATGTTTTTAACTGGTTCAATCGTTCCCATGTAAAGCATGAATCTATCACTCAAGTTATATTTTTTCTTAACTTCTTTGATTTTTCCCTCATCTCTCTGACTGCAAATTCTTTCATCTATCCCTTCGTGAACAACAGTGATTTTTTCTCCAGGAATATCCAACAAATTTATAACATCTTTCTTAAGAGCATCCGAAGAAACTATTAAACTTAGATGGTCTTCATTTGCTTTTAACACTTTATTGATTCTTTTAGATTTATTTTGAGTTTTTTCTGGATAAAGTTCTGGATGTTTGGTTGATCCTATTCCTCTCCCTGTGACAACTATTTGACCAGCAAACTTTGGAGGAACAGCAGAACTCAATCCGATAATGTGTAAGATGTCTAAATTTTCCTGATTAAAGAAACCTCCCAACATTATATCCTTATACCTACTCGGCAAAAAACGTCTGTATTTATTGTATGGAAAAAATTTCACAGAGAAATTATCTTTCTGGAATTTACTAATATCTTTTTCCCTAACAGTTGAATCTAAAAAAATTACATATTCATTTTGCTTATCAATTTTCTGCAACTGTCGCAATAAATGATAAGTATAGTGTCCTACACCTATATTCCCTTTTTTCTCTGGGTTCAATATTGATCTTGCATCAATTCCTATTTTCATAAGTTTATATTACATCTTTTCCGGTGCACTAATTCCTAATAAGTGCAAACTTTCTTTTAAAATTATTTGGACAGCTAAAATTAACTGCAATCTCGCTAATGTGGAATTTTCATCTTCACTAATCACTTTACACTGTTCATAGAAATTATGAAAATCTCTTGCCAGATCAATCGCAAATTGAGCAAGCCCGCTCACATTACGTTTTGTCGCAGATTCTTCAATCACATCAGAAAATGAAATAAGACGACTAATTAAATGACTCTCGACATCAGAATACTGATATGTGCATTTTTTCTTACCCACTTGAGTAATAATTCCTCTTTCTTCCGCCATCTTGATGATGCTACAGATTCGTGCAAAAGCATATTGGACATAAAAGACTGGATTCTTTTTGGATTTTTCTCGCGCAAGATCTAAATCAAAATCCATGTGTGAATTAGCTGAATACATGAGAAAGAAAAATCGTGCAACATCCGCTCCTACATCGTCAACCAATTCTTTCAATGTCATAAACTCTCCCGCTCGCTTGGAAACTTTTCTCGTCTTGCCACCTTCTATCAATCTAACAATCTGCACAAGAATAAATTCCACCTCAATTTTACCTCCCAACGCTTCTATCATCGCTTTTATTCGTGGCATGTATCCATGATGGTCTGCTCCCATAACTTCAATGGCGCGCTTAAATTTTCGTTTTTCTTTGTTCTTGAAATACGCTGCATCCGAAGCAAAATATGTTTTCTCCCCATCATTTTTAACTAACACTCTGTCTTTATCATCCCCAAAATTCGTTGACCGAAACCACAAAGCCCCTTCTTTTTCGTAAACCATTCCATCATGGTCCAATTGATCTAAAACTTGTTGCACTTCATTTTTTCTTTGGTACCATGATTTGTTATACAACTCACTCTCGTAAAACCATCTATCATATTTTACATTTACAAACTCCAGATCTTTTTTAATCATATCCACCATGCTCACAAGAGTAAACTCCTTCACTGCCTTTTCAACATCTTCCAATTCTTGAATATCTATCATTTCTTCAATAACAAATTTCTTTGCAACATCTCTTATATAGTCACCTTGATAACAATAATCAGGAAAATCAATTTTTTCTCCTTTCAATTCCAACGCCTTTCGCGCAACAGATTCAACTAAAATATCTATCTGTTTTCCAGCATCGTTTACATAGTATTCTTTTTGAACATTAAATCCCGCTTTACTTAAAACATTTCCCAATGTGTCTCCAAAAAAAATCCCTCTACCATGAGCAATGGTGAGAGGGCCTGTCGGATTGGCAGAACCAAATTCAATTTGAACCTTTTGTTTTTTCCCTAACTTCAAATTTCCATACAAAAATTTTTGATTGAGAATTTTTTTAAGTTCATCCCCAAGAAATTTTTCCGAAAACTTAAAATTAATAAATCCGTTCTTCTGATCAACATTAGAAAAACTATTACTAATCTTCTTATCTTTTTTTATCTCATCAATAATTTCATTTGCAATGTCCACTGCAGTCTTCTGAGTAGTCCTTGATAATCGCATTGCTACATTTGAGGAATAATCACCATGCGAACACTCTCTTGGACTCTCTATGTCTGCGAACATTTCAATCTTATAAAGATTTTTGACAATCTCGTATATTTTTTGAGATAAATACTCTTTCATATATCTCCTTTTTTTATGTTCTAATTTAGTTTATTGTATCACGCTTTATCTGTCTTTAGCAAGACTTGTGATATACGCTATTTTATGTTAAAATATATCTATGAGTGAGCGAATTTTAGCGACAAATAAACAGGCTTTTTTTGATTATGAAATTCTTGAAAAAATAGAGGCTGGTTTAGTTTTGACTGGTCAAGAGGTAAAATCCGTTAAAGCAGGCCATCTTAGCCTATCTGGAACATATGTGGTCATACACAAAAATCAAGCATTTTTGACAAATTGCTTAATTTCACCCTACCAATACGCCGGTCTTTTGCCTTCATACAAACCAGATGCTTCTAGAAAGCTCCTTTTACATAAATCAGAGATTACGAAACTAATAGGTCTTTCTCAACAAAAAGGCTTGACATTTATTCCCATTAAGGTGTATATTAAGCATGGTTGGATAAAACTTGAATTTGCAGTAGCTAAAGGAAAAAAGAAATTTGACAAAAGACAATCTATTAAGAAACACGATGATGCTCGCCGAACCGAAAAAGAATTAAGTATTAAGAATTAAGAATTATATAAATTAAACATGAGAATCAAGATCAACGTTTATAAATTAATTAGCAGATTAAAATAAAGATTTAAACGGATAGTTTTGTCGTTATTTCCCTTAATTCTTAATACTTAATTCTTAATACTCGTATGGGGATGTTTAGTTTCGATAGAAGTTCTCTTTGAAAAATAGCAAGCCATGGAGAGTCCATGTAAAAAACATCACTCACCTAATAAGTGCAGTAAACAAGTTAAAGAGTTTAGTTGCTTCGGTGACTAATCCTCTTGCTTTCGCTATCGCCTAATCGCGGTAGTCATCGATCCGCTCACGCCTGATAGGCGGTCATCGGTGTTATACATCTGGCTATGATTACAGCTCGCTTTCATCTGTAATTGAATCTTAGAAAGCTCCGGTAAAAAGTTTTCTGACTATCTTTTATCTTTTTACTTAAACCATTAGATAGAATAAGCTTGTAGAATGTTTTTTAAACAACTTCTAGACGTGGGTTCAATTCCCGCCATCTCCACCTATCTTCGCGTAGCGAAGATAGCCCTGCGTAGCTCCGAAAGAGCGAAGCATGGGCACTTTATTTAAAGCTTAGGCATCTTCCTACGACTGCGCTACGCTAGACAG
Source organism: uncultured Candidatus Saccharibacteria bacterium (assembly GCA_964515525.1). GTDB lineage: Bacteria > Patescibacteriota > Minisyncoccia > CAYZDR01 > CAYZDR01 > CAYZDR01. Next base: position 2,323 of record CAZEUY010000020.1, on the reverse strand, counting down.
ACCATAAAATTAAATAATTACGATTAAACATTAAATTTTTCGTTATAAGCAAATTTTACAGAACTAACAATAGAATACGGGCTTCAAAAGTGAAGGTCATCGGGGCTGATGGAGAATTTCTTGGTGATGCAATGGATTTATCACAGGCATTACAAATGGCTCAAGAGCAAGGATTAGATTTAGTAGAAATTGTTGCAAAAACAGACCCTCCTGTATGTAAAATTATGGATTTTGGGAAATTTAAATATGATAAAGAAAGAGATAGTAGGATTAGCAAGATCAAGCAAAGAAAGACAGGAGAAATTAAAGGTGTTCGGATAGGATTCAAAGAAGGTCAACATGATTTAAATTTTAAGAATAAGTCAGCAATTAAATTTTTAGAAAAAGGATACAAAGTTAAGATAGAACTACGAATGAAAGGGAGAGAAAAAGCACACTTTGATCTAGCATACGAACGATTAAACGATTTTATTAAAGACATCTCTCAATCCATTGAAGTCACAGTTGATGGAAGAATCCAAAAAAGTCCACGCGGACTGATAATAATTATTCAATCAGGGAAAAAATAGCATGGGGAAAATCAAGACGAATAAATCTATTGCCAAAAGAATTAAGGTGACAAAGAACAAGAAGGTTATGACGAAAGTATGTGGACAAGCTCATTTCAACGCGAAAGAAACTGGAAAAGTACGAAGAGCGAAACGTTCGTTTCAATCTTTACGATCTTCCTGCGTGCCTAGAAAAACACTGCAGAGAGTTATAAGCAAATAATCAAGAAACCTATATGCCGCGAGTTAAAAGAGCCGTTCAGGCAAACAAAAGAAAAAAGAACATCATCAAGCAGGCCAAGGGATATCAAGGTCGCAGAAAAAGCACAATCAAAGCTGCAAAGCAGGCTGTGATAAAAGCTGGCGTTTATTCATACCGCGATAGAAAAACGAAGAAAAGAAATTTCAGAAGACTTTGGCAAATTAGAATCAATGCCGCTGTTAGAGAAAGAGGTCTTACCTATTCTAGATTTATTGAAGCGTTAAAGAAGAATGAGATTGAAATAGATAGGAAAGTTCTTGCTGATGTAGCATTAAACAATCCAAAAGCCTTTGATGGAATTTTCGCAGAAGTTTCTAAGATATAACTTGAAATCTAAAATCCAGAATCCAGAGTATAAACTGAAATAATAAAATCTCCGTATTTACGGAGATTTTTCGCTGATCACACGCTGATTGAAACGCTGATTTCACGCAGAAACACTGATCCGCGTATCCGCGAAGATATCCACGTAGTCATCAGCGTCAGATCAGTGGCTTTTTCTCAAAATAATTTCCTGCTTTTCCCTATCAGCGACAATTTCAATATTTTCTCCTTTTGTCCATCCAAAACGATTGATGATCTTCGGTGGAAGCGTCACATACAATGTCTTGCACCCACTCTGTGTTAGTTTTCTAACTATTTTTCTTCGTTTTAACATACTTCTATTTTACCACTCCATAAATAAATGGCAATGTTATGGAGTTTTCTTAAACGACATGCTATTATATAAACATGGGTAATAAAACTTTAATCGCGCTTGATATTGACGATACATTAGTGCCATTTGACCACCAATTTTTAGACTTAGAAAAAATTCGGAAAGTAGGAGAAGTAATTAAAAACATTCCAAATTGCATTTTAGGATACCCTACTGGCAGAGTGCTTTTCCAGACAATGAGAGCATTTAACGAATATCCCATTCCTCCCGCTAATTTTTTAATCTGCTCCAACGGAGCGTCTGTCTTTTTTTATGAAACAGAAAAATGGATTGAAGATTTAAAATATGAAAACTTTTTAATAAGACAAAACCCAGATTTTAATCGTGAAAAAATCGCAAAACTTTTAACTAACACTCTTTCTTTTCTTCAAGAAGCAGAAAAAGAAAGACAGAACAAAATGCGTGGAGTATTCTTTGTTGATCCCGAAAAGAATTTGCAAGAAGCAATGAAAGAAATTTATGAACTTTTTACATCTAAAAATATCATCAACGCACGACTAATCCCTGCTTTTGAATTCCAAACAGGGATGGGGATTATGGATGTTCTCCCTAAAAACATTTCCAAACTTACTGGTCTGCAATATGTCGCAAAGAAATTTGATGTTTCAGAAAAAAACATCATTTTCGCAGGAGATGGAACTAATGATTTTGAAGTTTTCACAAGCGACATCAAATCAATCGTAGTCGGCAATGCAGATGAAAAATTAAAACAAAAAATAAAAGAAACTGATTCAAAAAATACATACTTCGCAAAAGAAAATTTTGGAGATGGAATTGTTGAAGGGTTGGAATACT
>CAZEUY010000019.1:11770-13221 GCA_964515525.1 uncultured Candidatus Saccharibacteria bacterium | reverse complement strand
CACATGAAAAACAACAAATACATATCCGATAACTTTTTCGGGAAAATGGACAAATTAGGATTGGCTTTATCTTACGGTGATGTGCGACTAAAAACACAGCATTCTGACATCATCCCAGCGAATGCAATCTTAAAAACCCGCTTTTCTAAAAACGTCACATTAAACTGTCCTCTTATTAGCTCACCAATGGATACTGTGACAGAACACAGAATGGCGATCGCTATGGCAAAGCATGGTGGGCTTGGGATCATTCATCGTAGTTTATCCCCTAAAGAACAATCAAGAGAAGTGGGAAAAGTTAAATTTCATTTGAATGGGCTTATCAAAAAACCCATTACGGTTAATGCAAACGACACGATTAGAGATATTGACGAACTCGTAAAATCAAAACTTTACGATTTTCATAGTTTTCCAGTCATTGATAACGATGAAAAACTTATTGGGATTATTACAGATACTGATTTTGATTTTTGCATAGATAGAGAAAAAACTGCCAAAGAAATCATGACAAAAAAAGTCGTCACAGCTCATGAAAAAATTAGTATTAAAGATGCGTTTAAGTTCATGCAAGAGAATAGAAAGAAAACGCTCCCACTTGTTGACAAGAATGGAAAGCTAACGGGACTTTATGTTTTTTCAGATGTAAAACGAATTATGACGGATAGTTCTGTCATATACAATTTGGACAAAAATGGGAATTTACGAGTTGGAGCAGCAGTGGGGACAGGTAATGATGTTATGGAAAGAATGGAAGCGCTTGTTAAGAAAAAAATAGATGTTGTTGTAATTGACACAGCTCATGGAGATTCTAAAAAAGTTCTAGAGACACTAAAACAAATTAAAAAAAGCAATCCCCATGTAGATATTGTGGTCGGCAATGTTTCTGAAGCAGAATCCGCAAAAAGATTAGTTAAAGCAGGGGCAGATGGAATTAAAATTGGACAAGGACCAGGTTCAATTTGCACGACAAGAGTGATAGCAGGAATTGGTTGCCCACAAGCAACAGCCGTTTACAATTGTGCAAAAGCGATTAGAAATTCTGGAATTCCTGTTTGTGCTGATGGTGGGATCAAATATTCTGGAGATATTACAATTGCATTGGGAGCAGGAGCAGATTCAGTGATGTTGGGAAATCTTTTAGCAGGAACGGAAGAATCTCCCGGAGAAACAATAATGACCCCAAATGGACCAGTTAAAAGATATCGTGGGATGGGATCGCTGGGAGCGATGGAAGAAAGTCAGGCATCTAGAGAAAGATACGGACAAAGTGTAGATTCTAAAGCCAAACTTGTTCCAGAAGGAGTTGAGGGGGTTATTCCTTTTAGAGGAAAAGTAGCAGATACAATTGATCAATTATTAGGCGGGCTACGAAGCGGGATGGGGTATATTGGAGCTAAAAATATCCAACAATTGAAAGAAAACGCTGATTTTTACAGAATATCTGGCTCTGG
>CAZEUY010000019.1:0-11670 GCA_964515525.1 uncultured Candidatus Saccharibacteria bacterium | reverse complement strand
ACCACGATTAAGATAGGTGGACCAGCTGATGTTTTTTACAACGCACAAAATACTTTTGATTTCTTGAACATAATAATCACTTGTCGCGAATTAGAAATTCCATTTTTTATTCTTGGAGGAGGAAGCAATTTGATAATTAGTGATATGGGGTTCAGAGGTGTAGTGATTAAAAATAGTGATAGCAATGTCAAAAAAATAAATGACCAGTGCATTCTCGCAACATGTGGAACATCCAACAGTGAACTTGTAAAAAATCTTATTGACTTTGAACTTTCGGGGTTAGAATTTCTCGCAGGCATTCCGGGAACAATTGGAGGAGCAGTTAAAAAGAATGCACACTTTAGACATCCCGGAGATCAACAGAATCAACTTGTTCACGATTTTATTGAAAAAGTTTTTATTCTAACATCTGAAAATAAATTAGAGTGGATTGACAAAAGCCAGATAAAGGCGGAAAATAAAGCTATTATCGTAGCGGTTATTTTCAAGTTAAACCCCTCCTCAAAAGAGCTAATTAAAAAATCCATAAAAGAGCAACTCTCATGGAGAGCAAACAAAATTCCCAAACAACCAACTTTGCCAAATGCTGGATGTATATTTTCCAACACTGCCAACCCAGATAATTTTCCAACAGGAAAAATGATTGATTTATGCGGACTCATGGGAACGCGGATAGGGGATGTTGAGATATCTAAAGATCACGCCAATTGGATTGTGAATTTGGGGAATGGCAAAGCGTCTGATATCATGCAACTTATAAAAATATGTAAAAAGGAAGTTAAGGAAAAGTTTGGAGTTGATTTAAAGTTGGAAGTAGATATTGTAAAAACAGATAAATATTGATTACAATTAAAAAGCCCAAAGGAATATCAAATAAAAAATTAAAAAAACAATCTGATATTTTCACCCCGCAGGGTGATCAGCCCGCGGGCTGAGATATTTTTAATTGCCTTTTAATTTTTAATTTGGATTTTGAAATTTTAATTATAATCCATGCATTTAAATAATAAATTAATTAATAAGGAACAAAGAACATGAACGTACCAATATTTACGCCGATGAATATATTTTGGGCAGTTTTAATTTTCATTGCTGTCGTAATTCTTGTATCAATCAAGCAGATTGATGAATTTGAAAGAGGGGTAAAATTTACATTAGGAAAATACAGTGGAATAATGCAACCCGGATGGAGATTGATTTTCCCGATATTTCAAATGTACAGAAAAATTGATTTGCGAGTGCGTGTAGCTGATGTTCCAAGTCAGGAAGTAATCACGAAGGATAACATCTCTGTTAGAGTTAATGCGGTAACTTACTATAAAATCGTTGAAGCAGATAAAGCTGTCCTTGAAGTTAAAGATTTTCCACATGCAATTGGACAGTTTGCTCAAACAACTATGAGAAACATCGTTGGACAAGTTGACCTAGATGACTTTTTATCCAAGACAGATGAGATTGCTGAAACGATCCGAATCATCGTGGACAAGGCAACTGATCCGTGGGGAATTAAAGTTGAGCGAACAGAATTGAAAGATATCACATTACCAGAAGAAATGAAGCGAGTAATCGGAAAACAGGCAGAGGCGGAAAGAGAAAAAAGAGCTGTGATTATCAAAGCGGAAGGAGAAGTGATGGCTGCAAACAATATGGCACAAGCAGCAAGGACTTTAGCAAGTTCTCCGGGTGCTCTTCATCTGAGAACTTTACAATCTATAAACGATTTGAGCTCTGATCAATCCAACACAATTATTTTTGCAATGCCATTAGAAGTATTACGTGCATTTGAAACATATAACGATAGAAAATAGACAAAAAAATGCCCTCCCGTGGAATATCTTTACTATTAAATCTGGATCGATAGAAATTTAATAGTTATTCCATAGGAGGGGCTAGTAGGAGGTTATTGATGGCTATATTTCTATAACCAGAATAACATTAAAGTCAGTATAATCCTTCTTTTTAATTATGTCAATCAAAGAGACCCTATGTCGTATGTTATGAGTTACGAGTTATGAGTTCCACGTCCGCGCGTCCATTCAAAAAATCCTTCCCACTCATAATATTTTTTCCAGCCACCTGGATTTTTTTTATCTCCAAAATCTCATCCCTTCCGCATACCACAAACAATTTTTTATCACACCCAAACAATGTCCCGTTTTGATACTGTCGTATTTGAGTTATGTCAGCCCGCTGGCTGATCACCCCGCGGGGTGAAGTTCCGACTTCAACGCCCAGAATTTTCACCCTAATACTCTCATCCCCACACCGCACTCCTCCATATGCATTTGGAAACATCCCTCTCACAAAATTATCTATCTTCTCCGCTGTTTTATTCCAATCAATTTCATAATCTCCTGACTGTAAAATTTTTGTATAAGTCGCTTTTGTGTCGTCCTGCTTTATAGATTTTATTTCACCAGCAATTAGTACAGGCAAAACATCACCCAACATTTCAGCCCCTAATTTAGATAATTTTTCCAACAATGTCTCATAATTATCATCCGCACTAATTGTCAATTCTTTTTGTTCTAATATCTCCCCAGTATCCATTCCCGCATCCATCTGAATAATCGTAACCCCTGTTTTTTTCTCCCCATTAACAATAACAGTTTGAATAGGAGATGCTCCACGATATTTTGGGAGCAGAGATCCATGAACATTTATACTACCGTGAACTGGAATATCTAGGACAGCTTTTGGAATTATTTTTCCATACGATGCAACTATAGATACATCTATAGATGTATCTATTTTGAAATTCTTTAATTTATTTTCAAAATCTTTATCCAATTTTTCAGGCTGAAACACTGTAACATCGTGACTTTCAGCTATCTGTTTAACTAATGGGGGAGTGATTTCTTTTTTTCTTCCAACAGGTTTATCTGGCTGTGTAATAACTACAACCACTTCAAAACTATCATTCTTTAATAATGATTCCAAGATATTTTCAGCAAATTTTGATGTCCCCCAAAATATTATTTTAATCACTTTTTTTATCCATAAATAACACACCCTCTAAATGATCGTATTCATGTTGAATTGCACGGGCAAAAATTCCATCTGCCTTAATTTTAAATTTTTTCCCATATCTATCCCACGCAGATGCAACAACTTTTGCGGGTCTTTTCACATTAAGAAAAACTCCGGGGAAACTTAAACATCCTTCTTCTTCAATGGCTTCTTTGTTAGAAACTTTTTCTATTTTAGGATTGACAAAAACATGCTCTTTCCCATCTAAATCTATAACAAATAGTCTCAATAATTTATCAACTTGCGGAGCCGCTAAACCAATTCCTCCTTTTCCCACACGCATAATAACAAACATCTGATCAATCAAATCTTGTATTTCTTTACTGGATAAATTCAAAACCGGCTGCGACTTCTGTCGTAGTTTCTTTTCATCATTTACAACTACTTCTAATTTCTTCTTCATATTTGCCAGTATATCTTATTTTTACATAAAATTCAATCTATTATCACTGTCCACATATCTGGAATCACATCCATCAATTTCAAATGTTTCTGCTCATTCCATCCTGAAATTTTCAAAATCAATTCTTTTGTAAATAAATTTCTTTTTGGCATAGCAGGATCTATTGGACCCAAAACCATAATATTCTTAAAATTTTCTTCAATCATTTTTTTCATTCTTGCTGACTCTTGCAAAACTCTTTTCATATCTCTACTAGATAAACTTAGCTTAATAATTTTTGAAAATGGGGGATAACTTAATTGTTTCCTCTCACTAATTTCTTTCTTATAAAAATCTTTAGCAGACATACTAAAAACATTATTTTCAGGATGAAAAGTTTGGATAACCATTTCTCCATTTTTAGCAAGACGGCTTTTTAATTCTTGCAAATTTTGAAAAGTTTTTTCAGATGCTCTGAAATCAGGACGGTTCAGTGAACTATCCGCACGTAAAATTCCAATCAATCCAATATCTTCTGGCATCCACGCCTTTGTCGCCACTTGTGTGCTTACAATAATTCCCGCTTCGCCTTGTATATTTTCTAAAACATTCTTAAACCCTTTTTTAGTTTTCAAAACATCACTATCAATCCTCACAATGTTAGCATAACTAAATAACTTTTTCAGTTCCTTTTCAACCCCCTGCGTTCCCGGAGAAGAGTATTTAATTTGATGGCTTCCACACGCAGGACACACCTCTGGAGGAAAAATCTTAAAGTCACAATGATGGCACATCAAAATTTCTTGATTTTTTTTCACATGAAAAACCAACGGCGTCCCGCAATTTTTACATTTCAAAACTTCACCACAATCTTTGCAATGCACAAATGAAGTATCTCCACGCCTGTTAATTAATAAAAATGACCATTGTTTCTTATCTAAATTTTTCTGAACTAATTCTTGCAATTTATTACTCAAAATAGAAAAGTTCTTCCCATAAAATTCATTTTGAGCATCAATAATATCTGTTTTAATATCAGATCGCTGTTTATATTCTGCCATATTAAATTTATCGGACATTTCAAGCGATGGGGCAGAAGATGCTAAAATTAATTTTATTCCCACTATCTCTGACAATTTTTTAGCAGTTTCCACTGCATGGAATCTTGGAGTTTGATCTAACTGTTTAAAATTTTCATCCTGTTCCTCGTTTATTATGATAAGCCCCAAATTTACGGATGGGGATAGAATAGCTTGTCGTGTACCTATTAAAATACCTATTTCTCCATTTTGAAATCCAGACCAATTTTTATAATATTCTCCTACACTCAATTGACTATGTAATTTCCCCACACTAACATCTACCAAACCCTGTAATCTAATAAGTAATGTTTCAGCATCAATAATGCCCGAGGCAAGAATCAAAACCTGCTTTTTCTTTTTTCTATATTCTTTAATTAATTTAACATATTTATCTAAACATTCATTTTGTGTATTTGACATTAAATATTCAGTACTACATATAGTTTTTATTTTTTTATTCGTCCTTTCGACTTTCGACTTTCGACTTTCGACTCTTTTAGGCACTTTAGGTATCATAAACTTCAACACAATCCCCAACGGTGCATGATAAAACTTATGTATCCACAGCGCTAGATCAATCTGGAATTTATTTAAGCTTATACTTTCAACTATATTTTTAATTGACTTGATCTGATATTTTTTCTGACAAACATCATCTCCTATAATTTCAAAAACAACACCTTTCAAAGTTCTGACTCCCAAAGGAATTTCAACAATAGATCCAATTTGGATTTTTTCCTGAAACTTTTTGGGAACATTATACAATAACAACTGGTTTTTCCCAAAAGGTAGTTTCGTAGCGATTGGGGAGATGTTTACTATCATGTGGTTTATTATAGCATATTGTTATTGAACATGATAAAAGTCCCGACTTAGCTAAGTCGGGACTTTTTTAAATTTTGTTTTCCAGTAAGAAATAAATTCTTGCTGGAATTTCTCGAACCCACCTATGAAATGGCATTCGTATATCCTTTCAAGTTAAATTGTTAACGAACTTTATAATTTCTAATAAGATATATCATACATCAAAAAAGAATCTTTGTCAAGTGTAAAATTCTTTTTATTTGTGCTATTATAGAAATAAGATGAAAAAGCGAATTTTTGTCGGGATTAGTATTCCCGAACCTACACAAAAACTTTTAGCCCAGTCATGCAAAGAATGGCAAGATCTACCGATCAAATGGACTAAAAAAAATAGTCTACATGTAACAGTTCTTTTTATTGGAAGTGCCACCGACAGAGAAGCAATGGAAATCTGTGATAATGTTAGGCAAATTGCACGTGAACATATTCCTTTTGATTTAGAATTTGAAAAAATTGAAGTTAATTCTAAAACGATTTGGGCAATAGGAGAGAGGAGTAAAGGATTAGCTAAACTAAAAAATTCTTTAGAAAGACAAATTTTCGAGCTACATCCGCGACATGAAGAACATTCTGAAAATCCAATCACTCCACATATCACGCTTGGAAAAATTAGAACACTATTTTGGAAAAAGTTAGAAAACCCTCCAGAAATTAAAAAGGATCTAAAATTTTCAGTTCCAGTAGATAGTATAGAAATTGTGGAAAGCAAAATGACAAAAGAGGGGATGGAGTATACGATGATAGAATCAATATCTTTATGATAGCAATTTATTGTATTTATTTTGCTGGATATTAGTTTATAAATTAAAAAGCTCAAATTAAAAAATCCAAGGGAATGTCAACGAGTAAATTAAAAATTAAAAATGACAAATTAAAAAAGAATATCAAATGACAAATCAAAAAAAATAAATCGTTGCATTTTACATTTGAGCTTTTAAATTCCTTTTTAATTTTTAATTTGGATTTTGAAATTTATTCATTACAATATGTCTCCCAAAATTAAAATCTTAGGTTGTAGAGTGAACTCTTCAACATCATCCCATGTTTTACAAAAAATTTCTGAATCTTTAAAATCTGGAACTACATGCAGAATAGTCACAGTCAATCCTGAATATATTCTTGAGGCACAGAAAGACAAGCAATTTCAAAACATCATAAATAATGCAGATTTAGCAGTCGCTGATGGGATAGGTATTTTATGGGCAGCAAAATTTCAGTCACTAGCAGTTTCTTCAAACATTATCATTCGCACAGTTCAGTGTGTTTTACAATATATGTGGACGGGAGCAAGTTTAGTTTTTTGGCCATCATACTGTAGAACGGTTGTTTCTGAAAAAGTAAGTGGAGCAGAGCTCTGTAAAAGAATTATGAATTATGAATCAAGAATCAAGAATACGAACCCGACGACTCATAATTCAAAATTCATAATTCATAATTCAAAAATCTTTCTTCTTGGTGGATATGATGAAGTGGCAGAGAAAATTAGAAAACAGTTTTCACGGGCAAATATCGTTGGAACATATGAGGGAACGCCAGAATCTGAAAGTGATACAATTAAGGCATGTAAGATTATTAACAATACAAAACCAGATATTCTGCTCGTCGCTTATGGTAATCCGGCATCAAGACAGGAGAAATGGATTGAACAGAATTTGCCCAAACTGCCATCAGTAAAAGTAGCAATAGGAGTTGGGGGAAGCTTTAATTTCTTAGCGAGGAATATTGCGCAGGCGCCGAAATGGATGCAAAAGATTGGGCTGGAATGGTTATGGAGATTGGGGAGGCAACCACGGAGAGTGAGAAGAATTTTTAGGGCAGTTGTTGTGTTTAGTTTGATGATGTTGAAGAATAAAATAGTTTCTTAATTAAAAAGTTCAAATTAAAAAATCCAAAGGAATGTCAAAGCTCAAATTAAAAAGATAAATCGTCATATTTGATATTTTCACCCCGCAGGGTGATCAGCCCGCGGGGTGAGATATTTTAAATTCCTTTTTAATTTTTAATTTAGATTTTGAAATTTATTCATTTTCTATTTAGAAAAATACTATGTTAGATAAAAATATTCGCACTCGCTTTGCACCAAGTCCAACTGGCAAATTACACATCGGTGGTGTTCGTACTGCTCTTTTTGCATGGCTTTTTGCACAGAAAAATAATGGAAAATTTTACATCAGAATTGAAGATACAGACAGAGAAAGATTAGACAAAGAGGGGATTCCTATGATTACAGAAAGTTTAGGTTGGTTGGGAATAGATTGGGATGAGGGAATTAATAGTCAAGGAGAAAGTATTGGAGAATTTGGACCATACATTCAAAGTGAACGATTGGATATTTACAAAAAACACATTCAAACGCTTCTTGATAACGGAGATGCCTATTACTGTTTTTGCTCATCAGAACGTTTGGAACAACTGCGAAAAGAACAAGAAGAAAATAAACAACCACCGATGTATGATCGCAAATGTTTGAAATTATCTGAATCAGAAATTAAAGAAAAAATTGATAGCGGAGAAAAATATGTAATTAGATTTAAGATTCCTGAAAATGGAAAAACGATTCTTGAAGATTTGGTTTATGGGAAAATAGAATTTGAGAATAATCTCTTGGATGATATCGTCCTCATGAAATCAGATGAGTTCCCAACTTATCATTTTGCCCATGCTGTTGATGATCATCTGATGGGGACTAGTCATGTTCTACGTGGAGAAGAATGGATTTCAAGCACGCCAAAACATATTCTTCTTTTCAAAGCATTCGGGTGGGAAACACCGCAATATGTGCATCTTCCACTAATTTTAGGACCAGACAAAAAGAAATTATCAAAACGACATGGTAGCACAAAGATTCCAGATTTTAGAGATCAGGGATATTTACCAGAAGCACTAATAAATTACATCGCATTTCTCGGTTGGAATCCGAAGACAACTCAAGAGATGTTTTCTTTGAAAGAGTTGATAGACAATTTTGATTTATCCAAAATAAATAAGACTGCTCCGATATTTAGTTATGAAAAATTAGACTGGTTTAATGTCCAGTATTTGAAGAGATTATCTTTAGATGATCTGGCGGAGCGATGTTTACCGTTTATCAAGAGTTATACGAAGAATCAAGAATTAACCCGTCTCGACTCGGTCGATCCGAGGCGGAGAATTATGAATTATGAATTAGAAAACGACGAACGGATTTATACTGAAAAAATAGTGACAGTTGAACGGGAACGGATTAAGAAATTGGCAGATATTACGGATAATATTGACTTCTTCTTGTTTGAAGAGATTGAATATCCTGTTGAACTATTAATTTGGAAAGATGTTACGCATGAAAAAATCAAAAATAATCTTGAGAAACTTCTAGAGATTATAGAAAAAATTGATGAAAAAAATTGGACAGTTGAGAATTTAGAAAAACAAATTATGCCGAAAGCTGAAAAAGCAGATGGAGGACGAGGTGGTATGCTTTGGCCAATGCGAGTTGCATTAACTGGAGCAAAAAAATCTCCAAGCCCTTTTGAATGCGCGTGGGTGTTGGGAAAGCAGGCTACAATAGAACGATTAAAGAACGCAATCAATATATTAACATAAAACATGCAAGTATTAAAAAGTTCAAAGTCAAAAGTTCATAAAGTTAAAAGGACGAACGTATATACGTTCGTATATACGAACGTATGGACAAGAAAATTTTTTTGTCTTTTAACTAGTTGTTGCTTAATTATCACGGCTTGCTATTGCTGTCCACAAAACAATACAGCTTATGCTGATACGCTTGATCAGATTGATGCACAGATTGCGGAGAAACAAAAAATTTCTCAAGAATTGGCACAGAAAGCAAAAACATACAATAACCTTATCATTCAAAAAAAACAAGAAAAAGCTAGTTTGCAAAATCAAATTGAATTCACAGAAGCAGAGATTGATGAGATGGAAACATTGATCCAAATTACAGCTAATGATATTGAAATTATAGAAATGCAGATACAGCAATTGGAAGATGACATCACGGTTAAGGAAGCCGAAATTGCTGAAAACAAAAATTATCTTTCGGAATCTATACGAAAAATTTACGAATACGAAAGCACTGAATTAATTTCTATCGCTTTGAGTGAAGATACTCTTTCTGGATTTTTTGACCAGATGGAATATGTAGGCACTCTCCAGAAAAGTCTCAAAGATACGATTGATTCATTAAAAACATCTAAGAAAGAATTAGGGGAACGAAAAGAGGAAGTAGAAACAAAAAGAAGTGAATTGGTTTCAATGCAAGAAGAACAAAAATACAAGAAAAGTGTTTTAGATAGTCAAAAAGCTGGAAAACAAAATTTGCTTTCAATGGCGAAAAATAAAGAGACTGAATATAATTCTCTGTTAGTAAAAATTGAACAGGCGAAAACTGAACTTTTGGGAGATTTAGAAGAACTTGCTCAACAAAAACAGGCTGAACTTGAAAGAATAAGACGAGAACAGGGGAGCCCAACTTCTGGACAAGCATCTTCTGGCTGGTATTTTAAACAAAATGATCCACGTTGGAAAAACATCACAATAGGAAATTCCAGATCAACACTTGGGAGATATGGATGTGCGGTTGCTTCTGTTGCTATGGTTCTAAAATATCATGGAAATAATGTCACACCCGGAGAATTAGCCAAACAGCCAATATTCTATAAAGATCTCATCAAATGGCCAAGCGAATTTGGGAACGTTGAGTTAGTATATAACAAAACGCGATCACTCGTTGATTGGAATAGAGTAGATGAAGAATTGTCGCGTGGATATCCTGTAATAGTTTTGATTCGTAGAACAAATGGAACAGGCGGGCATTACGTTGTCATCGTTGGAAAAGATAAATCAAATGGAAAATATGTTGTTCATGACCCATACTTTGGAGAAAATATCTATTTAGATGAATCACGCCAAAGCATTTCCGCTCTTTACGGAGGATGTAACACAAAGGTAGATCAATTAATAATTTATCACAAAAAATAAATAAATGAATATCACAGAAATCAAAGCTAACCCGGGGAAAAAATTAGAAGTTGAAATAGAAGGAGAATTGTTTTTTCGTTATCCCATCAAAACTCACTTAATCAGCCGGGACGATGACATAGTCACTGTCGCAAGAAAATATTTGAAAGATCTTGTTCAGGACAGTGACCTTATTGCTATTAGCGAAAAAGCCGTTGCTATTACTCAGGGTCGCGCTTTTATGAAACAGTCTATAAAACCATCATGGTTTGCAAAATTGCTTTCTCACTTTGTCTACAAAACTCCTTTTGGGATTGGGTTGGGTATACCAGAAACCATGCAACTTGCAATTGAAGAAGTTGGATATGTAAGAATCTTTTTTGCAGCAGCATTAAGCGCGATTACAAAGCCTTTTCGCATCAGAGGAGTGTTCTATAGGGTAGCAGGTCGTAAAGTAGCCTCTATAGACGGTCCTGTGGACTATGCAATACCTCCATACAACCAATACTGCTCAAAAGGACCTGAAAATCCATCCAAAGTAGCACAAGATATTGCCACCATATTAAAGTGCCAAGTAGCTATTATTGATGCTTGTGATTTAGGGATAGATGTTTTGGGATCATCTGAAGGTGTAGATACAAAAATTGTTCAGAAAATTTTCAAAGATAATCCGTTGGGACAATCAAGCGAACAGACGCCAATTGCTTTAGTGAGAAGGGAGAGACCGGGAGAAGAGATAGAACGATAATTTCAAATGACAAATTTCATCCCAAGTCATGCGACGGGACAAGAATTTCAAAAAAATATCAAAATTCTAATATCAAATTTTTTAAAAAACATATTCCTATAGAAAATTTAGAACAACAACAAATAGAACCGCAAATACAGCCTAAAGATCAGACTGATGTTGAAAAAGAGAATGAAGATTTTGTGAGAGATGTTGAGAAGTTGCAGGCTGATGAACTTGTGAATTTACAAAAGTTTAGTGACGATGGGAAGCCAAAACCTGCTCATTTGAAAGAATTTGTATTGGTTGTACCTGAACTTTTAAGCAATTTGGATAAGCGAGCTTTCAAAAAATTTCAAGATTTTATGAGAGATAAAGATGAATTTAATTCTAAAGAAAACTTAGATGAGATTATAGATTATTTTAAAGAGTATCATCTTAAATATGAGAAAGAGGCACGAAAAGCAGAAACTGCAAAAGAGATGATAAAAAATGAAAAGTCACAGAATGAGATTCAAATAAAAATGGATGAAATTGACAAACAGAAAGACGCTTTAGAAAATAGCATATTTTTTATGGATTATTTAGTTAATAGAGTAGAAGGAATATATCTTTCAGCTATCGCT
>CAZEUY010000018.1:12649-14784 GCA_964515525.1 uncultured Candidatus Saccharibacteria bacterium | reverse complement strand
TAACTCGTTTTTATACGACATCTTTTCTTAATAACATCCCAAATTTGTATATTATACGGATTTATGTTAAAATTAAGATGTCTAAAAACTAACTCTATTATACCACCATCAAAACAACCATGCAACAATTAGAATTAACGGAAAGAGAACTAAAAATACGAAATTACAGCCCACGGACTATCAAAAGCTATCTCTATGGATTACGTGAATACTTTGCTTTTAAGAAAACCGAATTTGAAAAATTAGACATTGAAAACATCAAAAATTTTCTCTTATTCTGCCAAGAAAAAGATGTTTCTCCTCAAAGCCGAAATCTATTTCTTAACGCAATCAAATTCTATTATCGTGATGTAATGAGAAATAATCAGAAGATAGACATCCGTTCAGCGAAAAAAGGGAAATTTATCCCAACTGTAATTTCCAGAAATGAAATTGGGAAAATACTAGAATCAACTCAAAATACAAAGCATAGATTATTGATTTCACTCACCTATGGAGCTGGGCTAAGAGTCAGCGAGATTATATCTCTGCAAGTCAAAGATATCGATCTTGATGAATTAGTTGTTTACATCAGACAAGCAAAAGGACAGAAAGACAGAATTAGCGTTTTGCCTGAAAAATTAGTATACGATATAAGAAATTTAATAGCAGGTAAGATTGATACTGACTTTGTTTTCGCAAGTGAACGAGGTGGAAAATTGACTACAAGAACAGCTCAAAAAGTTTTTGAAAATTCTCTGAAAAAATCCGGGATTAAGAAAAAAGCGACTTTTCATAGTTTAAGACACAGTTTTGCAACACACTTGCTGGAAAATGGAACAGACATCAGATATGTGCAAGAATTATTAGGACATCAAAACATCAGAACAACCCAGAGATATACACAAGTGACAAATCCCATGTTAAAAAATATAAAGAGCCCACTATGAAAACTTATCATATCATAACATTCGGTTGCCAAATGAATTTCTCTGACAGCGAACGAATTGAAACAATCTTAAACGCACAGGGACTTTCAAAAATTTCTTCAAAATACGAAGCAAATTTCGTTATAATCGTCACTTGCGCCGTTAGACAACATGCGATTGATAGAATCTTTGGAAACATCGGGGAAATCGTTAAAAAAAATCCTAATGCAAAAATCATAGTCACTGGATGTCTTTTAGAATCTGATAAAAACAGATTAAGGAAGTTTAAAAGTTTAGAAATTAAATCGCTAACAGATTTTATTGGTCCCGACGCTAATATCAACAAGTTCCTTTCTACTCCCCCATCTTATTCTGATAAGGAGAAGACCTTTGTCCCAATCATGACTGGATGCAACAATTTCTGCTCATATTGTGTTGTCCCATACACTCGTGGGAGAGAATACTCAAGACCAGCGCAAGACATACTTGACGAAATTCAATCACTCGTTCAAAAGGGATGTAGCGAAATTACACTGCTGGGACAAAATGTAAATAGCTACAGAAGTAATTCTCAATTTTCAATTTCCAATTTTCAATCAATTTCCAATGATCAATTTCAAATATCAAATAGAACAACACATTCATTAATAGATTTTCCTAAATTGCTTGAACTAATAAATGACATCTCTGGCAAATTCACAATTAAATTCATGACATCGCATCCGAAGGATATGTCGGATGAGTTGATTGATGCAATTGCGAATCTTGAAAAGGTTGATAAAGAGTTTCTGCATTTGCCAGTTCAATCTGGGAATAATGAAATTTTAAAAAAGATGAATAGACAATATACTGTTGAACATTATAAAGAGTTAATTAAAAAAATCAGGAGTAAAGTTCCTGATATAAAAATTTCCACTGATGTAATTGTTGGTTTTCCGGGAGAGACAAAAGAACAATTTAATGACACTTTGAAATTATTTCAAGAGATCGGTTTCTCTAACGCCTATATATCTTGCTATTCTGTCCGATCTGGAACAGTTGCTGAAAAGATAGATGATGATGTTTTATTGGAAGAAAAAAAATCAAGGGCACTTAAATTGCAAGATACCCTTGATAAAAATCGCAAGACGGAATAAGAGCGTCGACAAACATTCCATTCCCCTATTAACCCAGCTATTAAATAAGTTAACAAAAAATCTCACGATTCATTATGCTTTATAAAAAAGC
>CAZEUY010000018.1:0-12549 GCA_964515525.1 uncultured Candidatus Saccharibacteria bacterium | reverse complement strand
GCTATTAAATAAGTTAACAAAAAATCTCACGATTCATTATGCTTTATAAAAAAGCAAAGGGTTTACACATATTTATGCATAAACCCTCTATGATCTATAGGATCGCAAAATGTTTTATTCTAATTAATTTTTATTGTTAAAATTAACAAAATTTCACAATCCTATTTATATACCACTTCAAAGAACATTTATATTGTATCGGAGCATAAGAAGATAGTGACTGGTTAACTTCAAAGCTCCGATACTATCTTATTATGTAAGCACTTTTAGCACTTACATATAATATACCAGATCTAAAAAAATATGTCAAATTCAAATTTAAAAAAACCATTAATTGTCATTTTAGGGCCTACTGCCAGTGGTAAAACTGGATGGGCTGTTAAACTCGCTCAAAAATTCAACGGAGAGATCGTTTCTGCAGATAGTCGTCAAGTTTATAGAGAGATGGATATTGGGACGGCAAAGTCGCCACGGGCTCAAATTCCAAATTTCAAATTTCAAATTTCAAAACCCACGAATAATATTCCACAGCATTTGATAGACATCGTTAATCCGGATGAGGAATTTACATTGTCAGATTACAAAAAATTGGCAATACAGAAAATTAATGGCATACATAATCGTGGGAAAATTCCATTTTTAGTTGGAGGAACGGGATTGTATATTAGTTCAGTTATTGACAATCTTGATATTCCAGAAGCTAAGCCTAACAAAAAATTAAGGGCAGAATTAGAAAGTAAGGATATTCAAGATTTACAGACAGAACTGAAACAGCTTGATCTGAATTATTATACTCAGATAGATCTTAACAATAAGCGTAGATTGATTCGCGCAATAGAAGTATGTAAAACTACAGGCAAACCGTTTTCTAAACAGAGAAAAAAAGGAGAACCACTTTTTGATGTTTTACAAATAGGAATCCGCACAGATAAAAAAGTTTTAGACGAAAAAATCAACCGCCGGGTTGATGAAATGATAGCTAATGGTTTGGTTGATGAGGTAAAAAAACTATCTACAAAATATTCTCCAGATTTACCTTCAATGAGCGGGATCGGCTATGCAGAATTAAATGCACATTTTAATGCACATTTAACTTTAGAACAAGCCATAGACTTAATTAAAACTCATACCCGACAGTATGTAAAGAAACAAATGACATGGTTTAGAAGAAATGCGAATATACAATGGATTGATAATTATGAAAAAGCAAAGTCATTAGTTGATAATTTTTTAGACAATAAATTTAAGTAATAACCAAGATATCCCTCTAACGGGTGATCACCCAGCGGGGTGACAAGAAACAATAACCAATAAAATCCAAAATCCAAATCTCAAAGGAATATCAACGAATAAATTAAAAACTAAAAATGACAAATTAAAAAGGAATATCAAAAGCTAAATTAAAAAGAGATATCGTTGTATTTGATATTTTCACCCCGCAGGATGATCAGCTCGCGGGCTGAGATATTTTTTCCGCCCGATACGAATATATTCGTCCGATGCGGATCAGCCTCGGGCTGAAATTCCTTTTTAATTTTTAATTTGAGCTTTTTAATTTCATTGGTATCTTGTTTCTTGGTGATTGGTTATTTGCCCTATTAGAATCTATACTATACTTTAACCACCATGCTTTATCTTCACCTCTAATCTTTTTCTCACCTCTTGGGGGTTTGCTTTCCCTTTAGACACTTTCATTGTCTGCCCTACTAAAAACTGCAAGGCATTTTCTTTCCCGTTTTTATAATCCTCCACTGATTGAGGATTATTTTTTATTGCTTCGTCAATAAATTTCTCTATTTCACCTCCACCACTCACCTGTTTTAGATCTTTAGCTTCCACGATTTGAGATGGATCTCCACCTGTCTCATACATTTCTTTCAAAAGTTCCTGCGCTCCCGAGCTAGAAACTTCTTTTTTGATAATCATTTTAATTAGTTCCGCAAAATTTTCTGGGGTAATTTTACATTTTTCTATATTAATTTTTCCCGCAACCAGCATCTTTCGAAGTTCGCTTACAATATAGTTGGCTGTTAATTTTATTGCCTTCTCATGCTCATCTCCTCCACCTTCGTTAAAACTTCGGTGGACATGCCCACTGGTTTTCAACCATGCTTTAAGTTCAGAAATAGTTTGTTCAAAATAATCTCCCAATTCTTTATTTTGGACTAAAACAGAAATATTTTCAGCTCTTAGATTATATTCTTTTTTATATCTTGCCTCTCTTTGCTCAGGCAATTCTATGATGTCCGCTTTAATGTTCTCTAAATCAAAATTGTTTTTAATATCTACAATTGGCAGATCTGGATCTTTAAGGTATCTGTAATCATGTGCATCTTCTTTTTTCCTTTGAGATATCGTTTTCCCTTTTGTTTCATCCCATCCACGTGTTTCCTGAATAACTTTTTTATCATCATCTAAAACTTCTTTCTGTCTTTTTATCTCATAATCTATTGCTCTTTCAACAGCCTTAAATGAATTTAAGTTTTTTACTTCAACTTTTGTTCCTAGATCTTTTGATTTAGATATTGAGATATTAACCTCACATCGCATCTGTCCTTTTTCCATATCAGCATCTGAAACATCTATATACCGTAAAATCAATCTCAACTTTTGGCAAAATTCTTTTGCTTCCGCTCCAGAAGAAATATCAGCTTCTGTCACCAATTCCATAAGAGGAACACCCGCACGATTATAATTCACCAATGAGGAACCAGAACTTGAAGAGTGTTGTAGCTTCCCTGTATCCTCTTCTAAATGAACATGATTGATTCTAATTTTTTTCTTTCCCACCTGTATCTGACCGCCAATTGCAAATGGAGCGTCCTGAGAAGTAATTTGATATCCTTTTGGAAGATCTGGATAAAAATAATTTTTTCTATAAAAAAACGCTTGATCAGGTATTTTAGATCCCAGCGCAAATCCAACTTTAATAATTTTTTTCATCGCTTCTTCATTCGCAACAGGAAGAGTCCCAGGATGTCCCATACAAATTGGACATACATTAACATTTGGGGAAATTTCATTCTCCGTTTCATTTTTACACGCGCAAAACATTTTTGTTTTTGTCTTCAACTCCGCGTGAATCTCTAAACCTATTGTAGCAATATAATCCATAAATATCGTAAATAGCTAATATACTATATAAACTGACTTCAATGAAGAATTAAGAATTAGGTATTAAGAATTACACGCCATTACTGTATAATTTACTATCAAAAAGAAATTATTACTCTCAAGATTTTACAAAGAATAACGATGAATAATTCCCTTAATTCCTAATTCTTAATTCTTAATACTTGATACTTTTATTCCTATCCCCATCGTAGAACACAATGAAATTGATTTTATAAAAACACCTTTTTGTGATTCTGGTTTTGCTTTTCTTAATGCTTCAATAAAAGCAGAGAAATTTTCCACTAATTTATTTTCATCAAAAGAAACTTTCCCTAATGGAGCATGTGTGCTACCCGAATCATCTGATCTAAACTCCACTTGCCCAGCTTTGATCGCTTTAATGATATCTTTAACATTTTCCGTCACAGTTCCAGATTTTGGGCTTGGCATCAACCCTTTAGGCCCCAAAATTTTAGCAATTTTTGCTAATTTAGGCATCATCTCTGGAGTGGCAATTATAACTTCTTGATTTACTTTTCCAGTTTTTTTAATTTCTTCTATTAAATCATCTGCTCCCACCAAGTCTGCACCACCTTCTTTTGCTTCATCTTGTTTCATGGAAGTAAAAACCGCTACTGTTTTTGTCTTGCCAGTTCCATGTGGCAAATTAACAGAAGCTCGAACTTTCTGATCTGGTTTTTTCAAATCAATACCCAATTTTACATGTACTTCAACTGTTTCATCAAATTTAGCATTCGCGTTTTCCTTGATAGCTTTAATGGCCTCTTCAATAGACATCTCCCCCTGATTAAATTTTTCCCTCAATTCTTGAATTCTCTTTGACATATTTTTTTCATTAAAAAATAATACGAATTGACACTAATATAGAACAAATGCACACGAATCACGAATTCGTGATTCGTGAATATTCGTTCTACTTCGTGTCTATTCATTGACTTCGATTCCCATTGATCTCGCTGTTCCGGCAATTATTTGCATCGCTGCTTCAACATCATTTGCGTTGAGATCTTGCATTTTCATTTCAGCGATTTCTCTTAATTGTTGTTGAGAAATTTTTCCGACTTTTTCCTGTGGGACAGTCTTGGCTCCTTTTTCAATACCAGCTGCTTTTTTTAATAATTCCGCCGCAGGAGATGTTTTTAGAATAAAATCAAAAGTCCTGTCATCAAAAACAGAAATTTCTACAGGAATAATATCTCCCATCCTATCTTTAGTAGCATTATTAAACTTCGTACAAAAATCCTGGATATTTAATCCATGTTGTCCTAATGCTGGTCCAACTGGAGGGCTCGGTTGAGCCTTCCCAGCAGGAATCTGTAATTTAATAACCGCTTTAACAACTTTAGCCATAACATTCTCCTTTTAATAATTTGATAAATATCTAATTTTAACCGAGGTCTAACGAATAAATTAAAAAATCAAAATCTCAAATACCAAAGGAATGAAAAATATCAAATACTAAATATCTTTTTTAATTTAACTTTGACATTCCCTTGAACTTTTTAATTTTTAATTTTTAATTTACACTCTATTTATCGCAATTAACATTGCCTCTCTTCTTCTATTATTATACTCACTATAGTTTTTTGATCTGCAAAAAGTCTAGTTCTACCGGTGTTTCTCTTCCGAATATATTTACCAACACTCTAACCTTTCCTTTGGTCTCATCAACCTCATTTACTTTACCTTCTGTATCTTTGAATGGACCATCTGTAATTCGCACATCATCCCCTTCGGCAAAATCAATCTTAAACTTCACGTCTTCCTGACCAATTTTTTGTTGAATAATTTTCATCTCTTCGGGAGAAATCGGAACCGGAGTATTCCCTGATCCAATAAAACCCGTCACACGTGGAGTATTTCTTACAACATACCATGAAGCATCATCTACTATCATATCCACTAAAACATACCCCGGATAAATATGTTCCTCTACTGTTTTTCTCTTCCCACCCTTAATTTTAATTTTCTTTTCAATCGGAACTAGAACATTGAAAATCTTGTCTCCCATGTCCATAGAATCAATTCTCTGACGCAAATTTCGTGCAACCGCTTCTTCATATCCAACATAAGTATGTAGAACATACCAGTTTCTTCCAAAATTTGCTGTTTGTTTAGGCATTAGAGTATAAATTTATTAACTAAAAAAGTGAAGATGTAATCCCATCCACCGATAAAAGCTGCTGATACCAAACTTAAAGCAATCACCACGACTGTAAAATTGAATGTCTGTTTCCTTGAAAGCCAAGAAACCTTTTGAAGTTCTCCTTTTGCTTCCTTTAGAAATGTCCATACTATAAAAAATGGTTTTCTCATATTTTTTAAAACCCCTTCAGGGGTATATATATTAACTTAAATTATTACATATATCCTACCTCAAAACCCAAAAAATGTCAATTTTAAACAAAACGAATGAACACGAATATAGAACTAATACACACGAATCACGAATTCGTGATTCGTGTGTATTCGTCCTTTTTAGTGTATATTCGTTCTAGATGTCAAGATTCTTAACACTTTTCGCGTGTGTCTGGATAAATCTTTTTCTTGGACCAACCTCTGGTCCCATAAGAGTCTCTACAACTTTATCTGCTTCTTCTGCATCTTCAATACTTACTTGTAACATGATACGATGTTCTGGATCCATAGTTGTCTCCCATAATTCAGTAGCATTCATTTCTCCCAAACCTTTATATCTCTGAATGGCTATATTAGCATCTTTATTCTTCACACGGATTTTTTTGATCTCAATTTCTTTTTCCGCATCAGTATAAACATGCACCACTTGTTTACCGTACTGGATTTTATATAGTGGTGGCTGTGCGATATAAAGATAGCCCTTTTCAATCATTTCTGGGAAATATCTATAAAACAGGGTTAGTAATAATGTTCTAATATGAGCTCCATCAACATCTGCATCTGCCATTATGATCACTCTGTGATACCGCAATTTTTCTATATTAAAATTTTCTCCGATCCCAGCTCCTAAAGCAATTATAATCGGTTTGAGCGTATCTGACGCAACAATTTTATCCAAACGCGATCTTTCTACATTCAAAAGTTTTCCTCTTAATGGAAGAATCGCCTGAAATTTTCTGTTTCTCCCCTGCTTAGCAGAACCGCCCGCAGAATCTCCCTCTACAATATACACTTCACTTTCGGCTGGACTTTTACATGAACAATCAGACAATTTCCCCGGTAAAGCCATCCCTTCTAATGCTCCCTTTCTAATTACAGAGTCTCTCGCCGCTCGTGCAGCAATCCTCGCTCGTGCTGCCAAAGATATTTTTTCAAAAACCGCCTTTGCATCATTTGGATTCTCTTCAAGATATTCTTTAAAAGCTTCTCCCATAATACCTGAAACTATGGATTTTATTTCAGGATTACCAAGTTTTGATTTTGTCTGTCCTTCAAACTGTGGTTGAGGAAGTTTTATACTAATTACAGCCGTAAGTCCTTCTCGCAGGTCATCAGAAGTAAAATTAGCATCTTTATCTTTAAGAAAGTTGGTTTTTCTGCCATAATCATTGATAATTCTTGTCAGAGCAGTTCTAAATCCAACCATATGTGTTCCTCCATCTGGAGTAAAGATATTATTCGCAAATGACATAATGTGTTCCTTATATCCACTATTATATCTGACCGCAATTGCCACACTGACACTGCTTTCACTAATAATTTTCTCAACAAAAAACGTTTTGTTCCCTCTAACATCTTTCCCTCTATTCAAATAATCAACATACGCTAAAATTCCTCCTTCAAAAAAGAAAGAATATTGGTTCTTTTTATCTCCACGCGAGTCCTCTATTTTAATTTTCACACCCTTCGTCAAATACGCTTGTTGTCGTAGTCGTGACAGAATTGTATTCCAGCTAAATTCAATCATATCAAAAATTTCTGGATCAGGTTTGAATGATATAGTAGTCCCTCTTCCAGTCGCTTTTCCAATCGCTTTTACAGGCTTAACTGGCTTTCCCTGCTTATATTCCTGCATGTATAATTTACCATTTAATCTTACTTCTGCTTTTGTCCAAATTGAAAGCGCGTTCACAACAGAGACCCCCACTCCATGCAATCCTCCAGATATTTTATATCCCTCATTTTCAAATTTTCCTCCTGCATGTAAAGTTGTCATAATGGTTTCAAGCGCAGATTTTTTCGTCTGCTTGTGTATATCAACTGGAATCCCTCGTCCATTATCTGAAATTCGGACTTCGTTATCTGGGAGCAATTCAATTTTAATATCATTACACTCTCCTATCAATGCCTCGTCCATCGCATTATCAACAACTTCCCAAATCAGGTGATGTAGCCCCTCAATCCCTGTCCCACCGATGTACATCCCAGGTCTTTTCCGAACAGGTGCAAGTCCCTCAAGAACTTGAATATTCGCAGCACTATAACTATTTTTTTTGTTCTTCTTTTCCATAAATGTTATTTCCTTAATTCAGCTTTGAATTCTTTTTCTAATTTATTAGTTATCTTTTTAAATGTCTTATCTATCTCTTGATCACTAAGTGTCTTTTCAGAGGACTGGAACATCAGATGAAATGCCAAACTTTTCTTACTTTCCGCCAATTTACCTCCTTCATAATAATCAAATAATTCCACATTCGCAAGACATTCCCCAGCTTCATCACTAATTGCCTGTATAATTTTTTTAGCTAATTTCTTTTTATCAACTATAATAGCTATATCCCTTAATATAGATGGGAACTTAGAAATTTTCTTATATTTTTTATCACATCTTGTCGTCCCCAATAATAATGTTTTCAGTGAAAATTCAAACACAGCCACTCTTGCATTTTTAATCCCCATCTTCCTAACAACAACAGGGCTTACCTCTGCAATACATCCCAAATTCTGTCCCCCAGCATTCGTCAATTTCGTATTCTTAATTCTTAATTCATAATTCTTAATTCTATACGGATGCCCCCATTCTTGCTGAACAATATCCTCAGTAACATCATACTCAGCTCCCAACTCCTGCAACAACCCCTCTGCCACGTTTTTCGCTTCATAAAACGGAACTGCAGATTTATCTGTCACAACAATTCCAGTAACAAATTTTTCCTGCCATGGCAAATATTTAACTTTTTCTTTCGTCTCGTCGTTATTATTTGAAATTTGAAACCTGTCCTGAGTTTGCCGAATGGATTTGAAATTTGAAATTCCCGCAGGTATATTTCCTTCAATATTTCTAAAAACTGATCCAATCTCAAACATAGAAAATTCTTTTTCAAAACGTAAATTATCTTTTGCATTTTTAAGCAATCCGGAAATTAAATTAGGACGTAAAAATTTAGAATCAGCAGAAATTGGATTAACTATCTCTACACAATTACTATGACTAAAACCCATTCTTTCAAAATATTCATCACTCACAAAAGAATAGTTACTTGCTTCTACCATCCCCCGCCCATTAAGTATCTCCTTAATTTTATATATCAACTCACGCTCTTTATTCCTTTCAGGAACCGTCAATGCTACTTCTGGAGAGGTTGGAACAATGTTATCAA
This sequence comes from uncultured Candidatus Saccharibacteria bacterium, assembly GCA_964515525.1. Taxonomy (GTDB): domain Bacteria; phylum Patescibacteriota; class Minisyncoccia; order CAYZDR01; family CAYZDR01; genus CAYZDR01. The sequence continues at coordinate 3,895 of CAZEUY010000018.1, read as the reverse complement.
ACCCGTAAATCCTCGCTACTTCTTCAACGATGTCTTCTTTAATGCTCACATCCCCCGTTGCGCGCCATGATGGAACAGAAATTTGCATAATACAGTCTTCTTTTACATTATTAGAATTACCAGACACAAAATTGTCTGTTTTTACACCAAAACCCAATGATTCTAAAATCTCTATAATTCTTTTTGCAGGAATATCTGCACCTATTTTTTTGTTAATATAATTTATGGAAACTTCTATTGGTGGGACAGATTTTGATTCTGTTTTAATATCTACAACTTCACTTGAAATTTTTGCTTCAGGAATCATCTGCTGAATTAATTCCACACATCGCACCAAAGCCTGCTCCGTCAAATTTGGATCCAAACCTTTTTCATATCTCATCACAGCTTCTGTTCGCAACCCAAGTTTTGTAGCAGTTTGTCTATTGTTAACTTTCTCAAAATTCGCCGACTCAAGAATAATGTCGGTAGTCTTTTCATCTATTTCACTATTCTCCCCACCCATAACCCCCGCAACAGCAATCGCCTTTTCCCCATCCGCAATCACTAACATCTCACTATCCAATTCCCTCTCTTCCCCATCAAGTGTCGTAATCATTTCACCATTTCGCGCGCTTCTAATCGTTATCGTGACTTTTGACTTTTGACTTTTGACTTTTGACTTGCCGAAGGCATGCATCGGTTGTCCCAACTCCAACATCACATAATTCGTCACATCAACTATATTATTTATCGGTCTCATCCCCACTGCCAACAGCCTATTCTGCATCCACTGCGGAGACGCCCCTATTTTTATCCCAGACATACTTACTGCCATATACCGCGGACACAGCTCCTGATTCTGCACATCCACTTTTATTTCTGACACGCCTTCGCTTTTCCGTAAATCGTTTATTTTTTTGTCATTGATCATTGAACATTGATCATTGTAAATTGAATATATCTCTCTCGCTATTCCCGCATGCCCCCACAAATCTGGTCTATTCGTAAGTGATTTATTATCAATATCAAAAACAACATCGTCTAATCCCAATGCCTCCTTTATGGGTGTTCCATTTTTTACAGTTTCATCGAAAAAATGAATGCTTATACCCTCTTTCAATAATCCCAGTTCCTGATCAAGACAAAGCATGCCCTCTGATGTTTCACCACGTAATTTAGATTTTTTAATTTCCATTCCTCCTGGTAAAACTGTTGGGGCTAAAGCAACTGGAATTTTATATCCCACTTTCATCTCCAACATCTGTCCAAAGACAATCTGTCGACTTTTATCTTCCCCTACATCTACTTGAGCAATATTTAATTTATCAGCATCAGGATGTTTTTTAATCTCTAAAATTTCACCAACTACCACCCCATCAAGATTCTCTCCCTGTTTTTCAATCCCTTCAACTTCAACAGTTTTTAACGTTAAAGACTCCCCAATTTCTTTTGGTGTAATGTCATCTGGAATTTTCACAAGCTCCTTGAGCCAGTTTAATGATATCTTCATGTTAGTTCATTAGGTACTTAGTCAATTAGTTGATTAGTTAGATATAATTTATTTTCTTTGAACGTTCTGTTTACTTTTCAAAAATTTTATTAGTTGACTTACTGATCTACTAATTACCTATGTAACTTGTCGCCTAATTAACTAATTAACTAATTACCTAAGTAACTAATTAACTTTTACTAAAATTGCCGTAGAAACCGTAAGTCCCCATTCAACAACAATCGTATGTCGTCAATCCCATATTTCATCATAACTAACCGTGTAATACCAAAACCAAAAGCAAATCCACTATATTTTTCTGGATCAACCCCGCCTGCCTTTAGAACATTCGGGTGCACCATCCCCGCTCCAGAAAATTCAATCCATCCTGTATTGCTACAGATTCTACATCCTTTTCCATTACAGAAAACACAACTTAAATCTACCTCAAAACCGGGTTCAACAAACGGAAAATATCCGGGTCTTAATCTCACTTTTACGTCTTTTTCAAAAATTTCTTTTAATAATGTTTGCATTGTTGCAATCAAATTAGCAACAGATATATCTTCATCAACCATTAAACCTTCTACTTGATAAAAAGTATGGTCATGACACGCATCCGTCGCTTCGTTCCTAAAAACTCTCCCCGGAAAAATTGATCTCAACGGGGCCCCATATTTTTGCATCGTCCGCACCTGCACAGGGCTTGTATGTGTCCTCATCAACAGCCTGTTCGTGTTTTCTTTTCCAACATCCATCGTGACTTTTGACTTTAAGGACTTTTGACTTTTGACATAAAACGTGTCTTGTATATCCCTCGCTGGATGCCATGATGGAATGTTCAATGCTTCAAAATTGTAATATTCTGATTCCAATTCTGGACCATCTAGAACCATAAACCCCATAGAAATAAAAATATCTTCTACTGTTTTTTGAACTTGAGTTAATGGATGTAAATGCCCTTCTTTTTGCGGATTTAAAGATGGTTGAGTCACATCAATCCATTCATTCTTTAATTCTTCTTCTATTGATTCTTTTTCTAACTCTGCAATTTTATTATTTAGATTTTTTTCTAAATCTTGTTTAACTTGATTGGATTTCTGCCCTATCTCTTTTTTCTGATCATCAGATAAACCGACAATTTGTTTTAATAGTATCGGTAATTTCCCTTTTCTACCTAAAAATTCAACACGAACTTTTTCAACATCAGCAAGGCTCTGACAATTTTTAATTGCCTCCAGACACTCTTTTTGTATTGTTTGAAGTTGATTTATCATAATTACATTTTTGCTAATATACCTTCTACCACAATTCCTACCCCCATCGTTAGAATAATTGATCCCCAATTAAACATTCCGATCATTTGTAGAAATAACAGAACTGTCAGTATTAGTGAAAACAGAATCCCTTGTCTGAAAGAATCTCTTATACAAGACAAGCAGGTTTTTTTATGGATGATCCACTGTCGTAAATAGAATCCCATTATCGTAAAGATGCCAAGAAAAAACAAAAAAATACTAATAAAAAATAGCACTTTTCCCAAATGCCCTTCGCAATAGGGATTTACGAACATCACTATTGCAATCAGGGATATGGCAGATAGTATTGTTCCTAAAATTATCCAAAAAAATATTTTTTTAAAAGAGTCTGCAATCACTTTTTTATTTTGCGTTTAGTCTTAATTCGCCCATGTTTTCTACTATTATTTTAGCATATTTTCATTAAACGAGCAACTATAGATCATTGCTAAAAACAGCAAAATAAGATATTATATAAATACGTTAAAAACTTTAGATTTTCGAGCGAGACAAGAAAGACGAGCAAAAATACTTGAGGCATAGTAGCATCTATGGTGAAAGTATTTTTGTGAAATCTGACGAAGTCGTAGCCGAAAATCTAAAGTTTTTCGGCACGCATAGCTCAATTGGCAGAGCAGGGGCCTCTTAAGCCCAAGGTTGGGGGTTCAATTCCCTCTGCGTGCACCATTCTTCGCGTAGCGAAGAATGCCCTTCGTAGCTTCAGCGAAGAAGGGTCATACAATACCTGTATATTTATCAATATCTTTATTGCTACGCTACGAATGGCACAGCCATAAAAGAATAAAGGATACTGATTGAAAATTGACTATGGCAGGATAGCTCAGTCGGCAGAGCGTAGGACTCATAAACCTAAGGTCGTGGGTTCAATTCCCACTCCTGCTACTATATTCAATGATCAATGTGCAATGCACAATGATCAATTACGACAGAAAACAAAACAACATCGTTTGGCGATGTTGTTTTGTTGTATATTACTAACATACATTTTCCAAAAAGAAAAAAGCCACCTCGCTAGTTCAGGAGTGACTTTTTTATTTGTATTCTGTTTTGAACACAACGAACGAACGACGCGGGTGGTTCATGAACCACCCCTACAAAAGACAAT
>CAZEUY010000017.1:0-16971 GCA_964515525.1 uncultured Candidatus Saccharibacteria bacterium | reverse complement strand
TAAAACAAAACGTCCGAACGGATTCTTAATACTTAATACTTAATACTTAATACTTTGTTAAGTTACATATTACTATGTAAGCACATTTTCAATTAAACTCTTGAATGGCGTTGATACCATTATCCCCATTGCGCAAAAGGATGTTTTCTCCATTGTATCAAAAATATCGTAAAGCATGTCCCAATTTGGGTTTTCTGATTCTAAAATTTCACAGATTCTGTAAGTTCCCTCTCTGCATGGAACACATTTACCACAACTTTCATCCCTAAAAAACCTCGCCCACTTTAGTGCCAAGTCCCCCACTTTAGTAATACTTCTTCTGTGGACAATTATCGCTCCCATCCCTATCAATGGACGATTTAATTGATTCTTATTGAGGACTGTCCCACTTGCCCCTCCTCCCACTTGAACAAAATAATCATAATTCATAATGTTTTGAGATATTTCTAGCACTTGTTTTATCGTAAAATTTTCAGGAACACTAAAAGTTCCCAAGTGAAGACAGTCTCCAGAAATTGAAATTAGTCTTTCATTTTTGTATTTTCCATGCGCAATAAGAGCAACAGAATATAAAGTTTCCGCGTTATTGATCAGTGTGGGATAGTGCCATAAACCATCAGTCGTAGGATATGGCGGTTTTGCTCTTGGTTCAATCCGCTGTCCTTCTATCGCTTCAAGTAGAGCAGTTTCCTCACCTGAAATGTATCCCCCAGATTTACGAAAAATTTCAATTTTTTCTTTTCCAATATGTTCTATCACTATGTCAGCCATCTGGTCAAAATATTCATCCTTCAGAACAATTATCGCGCGTTGCGCTCCCACATTTTTCATCGCTAATTCTATCCCCTCAATCAAAATTTTCAGATAATTGTCTAAAATATATTTGTCTTTTTTTATCCCCGGTTCTCCTTCGGATAAATTGCAGATAACATACTTTTCTTTGTCAGGTGCATTCTTTACCATCTCCCACTTTTTCCACGTCGGAAAACCAGCACCCCCGCGCCCTACAAGTCCCGACTTTTTTATTTTTTGTATCAAATCCATTTTTTATTTTACTATGTAATTACCTATGTAATTACATTTTTTCATCATCTTTTTTATTTTTTCCCACCACAAAAATAGCGATCCCAACTATCGCAAGCACGCCTATAATTGATAATATAATTTTATTAGTCAAATTTATTTCTGACGTCAAACCAGCTTCAATGGCAACAGAATCGGAAGCAGGAACATTACTCCCATCTCCTTTTTTTGCATCAGTAGATACATCTACAACATCTGTCCCTTGAACATCTCCATTAATTTCTGCCAGTGCAGATTCTACACTAATTTTCAAATCACAATCCCCGGGGCATGATAACAATGCGGAACCAATTCCTGAAATTATTGGGGTATCTCCTTGCAAAACTTTATCTCCAATGATTAAAGTCGGAACCCCTCTGCTCGCAATGTTATATTCTTTAGCATAAAAATTAAAAAGATTACTCGCTTCTCTGTCGGTATAAACATCATTCCAATGCACATCAACTACATCTTTATATTCCTCTCCAAACTCTTTAATAGTCGGCTTCACTTTCTCACAATGTCCACATCCAGTTCCATAAAAAAACAAAACATCTATCTTACCGTCCATCGCCTGCACTTTATTCCCCCCAACAAAAATCCCCCCCACTACAAAAACCCCCGCCAATAAAACTATTAAACTCTTTTTCATAATTTTTACTATTATTAATTTATTAATCTTCTATTTGTAGCCTGCCATTCGTAGCGTAGCCGTAAAGATATTGATGAATATACAGGTGTTGTACATCCCTTCTTCGCTGAAGCTACGAAGGGCATTCTTCGCTACGCGAAGAATGGTGGGCCCAGCAGGGTTCGAACCTGCGACCAACCGGTTATGAGCCGGGCGCTCTACCACTGAGCTATAGGCCCTACACTAAATTTTCAATTTCAAATTTCAAATTTCAAAAAAATATTTAATACTCTAAATCTTAATATCTAATATATTATACGACGTAACGTCTACTCGTTTTTAATATTTAGACATTAGTTATTTGAATTTTTTTTGAAATTTGAAATTTGAAATTAATTTAGTTCGTCGTCAATCATTTCCTTCAGATCATCGGCATCTCTCGCCCCACTGATGAATCTTCCGTTGATTATAAAAACTGGAGTTCCTGAAACGCCTATCTCTTGCCCCAATGTTTTATCTTCTCCAACCCTACTTCTTGTCACTTCACTATTAAAGCATGCTTCAAAACCTTCAAAATGTATATCCTCAATTCCCTTTGCAACCGCTTTTATGTCATCCACTGATTCCAAATCAGAATCAAAAAGGCCTTCGCTCATTTGATGAAATGCCCCCTGATTTCTGGCACACTCTGCCGCCATCGCAGCTTCATCTGCCAAATCGTGAAAACTCAAAGGCATATGTTTGAAAACTACTTGAACATCTTCATCTGAATAATCTTTCACCGCTTCCATTAATGCCTCATGCCCTTGTTTACTGTAAGGACATTGATAATCTCCAAATTCTACAATCGTCACTTTCGCATCAGACATATTGCTAAACCCTAAAATTTTGAGTGGTTCCATCCCAACGCGTGCTGGGTCTAACATGTAATAGGAATCTTCGTGAATTAAAACTTCTTCCAGATTTTCAAATCCTTTTATCCTTTCAATTTCTTTCGGGAAAATAAATGCTGGCAAAGATTTTATATCAAAAAGATCAATTAAATTTTCCCCACCTTGAGTTTTAACATCTAAGTCTTTCGCGACAATTGTTGGAGAAATGTTTTGTTTAATCGCAAGCACTTCTTTAGATGGATCACAATATGGGCAATTGATGTCATTCAAAACCGTCATTTCAATAATTGGATTGTCATACGAAATCCATGTTTTATCGCCCGTTTGGAAAATAGAACTCGTCGCTCCAGATAGATATTCTTTAGAAATTTTCCCTTCTCCAAGTCCACCAATATCTACCATCAATGATCCAATGAAAAGCCCCGCACACAAAAAAGCAATATACAAAATTTTATTTTCTTTAAGATGTTTTATCATGGTTTTATTTCATAAGTTATATTTTTTATTTCCACTTCGTCATTGCCCACGCTGAACAACGGCGAGGAAGTTTTTTTGATTGTAATACCTAAAACGACTCCTGTTAAAAGAAATGCTATACAAAATAATATTTTAAGTTTTAAATTGTTTTTCATCGTCCTTTTAACTTTATGAACTTTTAACTTTTTGACTCTTTAATTGTATTATAAAAACTATCCCCCATACTATCACACATATAGCCATAATTTGACCTATAGTAAAACTTCCGTATCTCGGATCCACACGAACAAAGTCCCATCCAAATCTTGACAATCCAATCGCAGTCAACACAGTTAGCCCCAGAACACCTTTCTGTTTTATCTTATCATGTAAATAAAGAAAAATCAAAAGGAGAAAGAAATTCGTCAACATCAGGCATAACGCTGGGTTAATTTGGACACTAAAAATAGTTTTTCCGATGTGGTCATGTGCTAAATAGCACCCCGCACGTCCGATGGTCATTCCTGCCAATGTTGGTATTGCCAACGCGTCCAAAATCTGCCAGACAGATTTATCACCTAAATATTTTTTTACATAAATAGAAATTCCAGCAATGGATAAAATAAATCCACCAAAGAAAGATAATCCTGTCTTATGAAATAAATCCAGTATTAGGAATGCATTTTCAGAAAATTCAGAGAAGTTTTCTAAAACATACAAAAAACGAGATCCAACGATCCCGCAGATGATCGCAATAATCGCAATGTTCCAAATGTGGTTTGAGTTAATCTCACTTTGCTGTGCATATTTTCTAAATAGAATAATACCAATAATAAATCCTGTCGCTACAAAACATGACCAAACATTTATCGTAAACATCCCGATTTGTATTGTATTGCCTGTCATCATAACTATTATACACAATTATTTAAGGCAATCCAACTATGAATTGCCCTTTTATACTTTTCCTCTATACATTTTCAATCTCCGCTGAAATAACATTTCCATTTCTGTTAATCAATTCTATCGCCTTTTTGACGGTGGAAGTTTCAATCTCTGTTATACTACGATACCATTTCCATTCATTCTTTAATGCATCATAAACTTTTGAAACAAATTTTATTCTAAATTTCATATCATTCCCTCCCTTACTAAAGAACTATTTGATCAAATTCATAATTATTTTAATCATTACATCTTTCTCCATATCCAAAAACAAACTTGCCTATTTCCCCAGAAACAATTTTTAATTTATCATGATCATATTCGTCTAGAAGTGTTAGCGTTTTTGAATATTGCGAAAGCAGATCTAACATTTCTTGACCTTTGCCATCCAATAATTTATGTCTTGACTTTTCTTTCAGAAAACTAATAGTTTCTTGGAGTTGCTTAAAATTATTCTTTACATCTAATAATCTTTTTTCATTTATAACGTATCCTTGTAGCAAATAGTTTTTGAGTACTTTAGTTGCCCAAACACGAAACTGTGTAGCTTGTTTAGAATTAACGCGATAACCAACAGATATAATCATATCTAGATTATACAGATTCATTTTTCTTTTTTTACCATCAGCCGCAACCTGTTCCAAAATGGAACAGGTTGAATGTTCACGTAATTCATTGTTTTTATAGATGTTATTGATGTGTTTCACTATCGCTGGTCGATTTACATCAAAAAGAATAGCTACTTGATGAGCATTTAGCCATACAGTTTCTTCTTCTAGTTTCACAGCTAACGCTGGACCTTTTGAAGTCTTGTAAATAACCACTTCCCCTTTTTTGAAATCTTTTTTATCCATGTTTCTATTATATCGTGAGGACGGGAGATCTGCAAATTAAAAAGCAACCTGTGCAATTTTTACACAGGTTGAAATCTTTTTTATTCCTATCAAAAGTGGTACGTTCCAAAATGGAACCAACCAAACATGCAATGTGCAGAAAATGCACATTAGTTGTTTGTCTATATGCCCAATAATGCCCACGTGCAGAGACGTTGCAATGCATCCTCTCTACCGTCGTCAAAAAACCACGCTAAAAGTCCTGTAACAATTTTATTCTTGGATAATACGAGTCCATTTTACTATATAACAATCGTCCAAAAGGACGTTTATTAATTTCCCATTGCATTCTCCAGCTACAGTAATTCTATCTTCTTTTGATAATTCAGCTATTTCATTAATTTTATTTTTGCTAAAAGAGCATTGGGTATCCGAAAAGATTTCATTCCCTTGAATTGTTATATACGGATCTCCAACAATATCTTTGTTTATATCATCTATTGTTCCGAATACCTGAATAATCTTACCTTTATAATCATTGTCGGCCTTTACACTATTACTATAATATTCTTCCGTGAGCTGTCTTGAAGATATATAAATGTCGGGTCTATTTGCTACTTTACTATCAATAACATTTAACGTAACAATCAATACCACTATTGAAAACATCAATGTTATCCAAAATGTGGTTTTTGGATATTTTAGATTCAAAAATCTTTGCAAATCAGAATTTTTTTGTTTCTTGTTCTTGCCATTTAAACTACTCCCACAATGTTTGCATTTTACCGCTTCTACTTTAATTTCTTCCGCACAAAAAGGACATTTTTTCATTTCAGATTTCTTTTCTGAGATAATATTTTTTAAACTTAATGATTCTTTACTCATAACTTTAGTATCAATATTTTAAAAATATACGCTATAAAATTCCAAATAAAACACCCAACTCCAAATCCTCCTAAAATACCTGTAATTAATCTACTTATATTACTAAAAAATAATTTAAAGTAATTTTGCAAAAGCCAGTCTACAAGCAGAATGATCATTCCCGTCAAAGCCAATAAATACCACGAGCGATATCCTAACAAAAAAATTCCTAATGAAAGAATATGCCCGATACTACATCCCAAACATCTTGCGCAAAATGGCATAGGATTATTTCTAAATCTAAAACATCTTTCAGGTATTCCATGGCACCCCAATTTTATATTTTTTATTGCCATTTATGCTTACAATTTAGACAAGTTTTCTCAATTTTATTTGCTCCAGTTTGCCCGCACAAAAGTCCGAACGGTCCAAGTAACAAAGCCCCACAACATCCAGCTGACGCATCATATCCCTTTTTACCTATAAAAATATTGTTAGATCCACATTTTGGACATTCTACCATATCGTCTTTAGCTAGATTGCTTCCGCAATGCTTACATCTTATGGCTTCTACTCTAATTTCTTCCGCACAAAAAGAACATTTTCTTGTATCTACATTTTTATCAGATATAATTTCCTCTAAAGATGTTTTTTTATCTGTCATAATAATAATTTAATAATAATTTAATTCTAAATTATCCAAATAAATACTGCTATTTCAAAAGCAAAAATTGTCATACCTATTATTAATAATATAGTTTGGCAACGAAGGGGCTTTGTATCAGATTCATAATGTAAACCTTTAAATTTATCATCAACAAAATCAATAAATTTTCTTTTTGATGGAAAGTCAAATTTTGCTATTTTTGCAACAACCTCAGAATTACATTCTGCAAACATCTTAAAATAGTTATAATCTACAAAAAATTGTCGGATGCCAAAAAATATTGAAATAATCAAGCAACACAAAGCGACTATAATTAAGATCTTATGAAAAATATTAAGTTTCGTCAGAAGATTGTTAGAGTCAAAAAGAAAAAGAAAAATTGAGAGAAAGACAGTGGCAACTAACGTCAATTGATTAGAGAGATGCCTAAATGTTTCATGCTTAGTGGTTGTCCGGAATTTCCGGACAACCACTTTTTTATCCAATTCACCATCAACAAAAATATTGCCGATATGCTCCGATATCGTTCTCTTGTCTTTCCCAAATAATTCTCCCATTTGTGACTGAGTGAGCCAAACTGTATCATCTTCCAAACGGACATCAATTTTTACCTCATTGACTTCGTTTTGATAAATAATTATTTCGCTGTTTGGTTTTTTATTTTCCATATTATTTTTTCGTCGTAATTCGTAAATTGGTAGCCCCACGGGGAATCGAACCCCGATTTCCAGAATGAGAATCTGATGTCCTAGCCGTTAGACGATGGGGCCAGTTATTTCTTTTTGATCAACTAAAAATATACTTTTAATTTTCTTCTCCCTGCACTTGATTTCCAATATTTTTCTCGTTTTCTAGTTTCTAAAAGATTGTCCACTTCTTCTATCCTAAAACATCTGAATTTACTAAAGTCTTTTGTGGTTTTTACTTTTCTTTGTTTATGCTCATTAACTCTCCTGCGAATATTATCAGAGAAACCAATATATGTACATGAATATTCTTCGTCTATTAACCAGTATATTGTATATTTCATAATAATATAAATGAGAATCTTATGTCTCCGCCTCGGCTCGATCTCGCTTCGGCAAGCCGAAGGCGAGACGAGCGAGTCGAGACGGGCTAGCCGTTAGACGATGGGGCCAATACCAATTATCAATTTACAATGATCAATGATCAATGTCAACAACAACGACATGCTTATCGTTCGTTACAAGTTATGAGTTATGAGTTATGAGTTATGAGTTTTTCCAACTTCGTTCCTGCCGGACCAACAACTCCCCTGCTTTCTGTGGTTCTGCCATTATTTCTTCAACAACTTTCTCCATCCTCATTCCTTGAGAACCTTTCACTAAAACGACATCTCCCTCCCGCATGCTTTTCTCAACTTCCCTCGCCACGCCGTAGCTCCCGCAGGAGCGAAGGCTGGTCGCCTCATCTGCATTAGCAAATCTAAAAATCTGGTCATCTTTCATCCCAGCTTTCTTTGCCGCTTCTTCTGTAAAAACAATTTTATCTCCGACTAAAAACAATAAATCAGCAATTTTCCCAGCCTTCTCTCCAATCTTTCTGTGCCCTTCTTCTGTAAAACTGCCCAATTCTAACATGTCTCCGAGAACAGCAATTTTTCTTCTGTTTTGAAATTTTTCAAGAGTTTCTAACGCAGACAGAACAGATACTGGAGATGCATTGTATGAATCATCAATGATAGTTGTCCGTTTCACCCCCGCTAACAATTGCGCTCTCCCCGGAAGAGGTTTCAGTTCTTTCATTCTCTCTGCAATATCTATCAGATTCATATTAAAAATATTTCCTACTGCAAAAGCTGTAAGAACCCCATAAATTTGTGCTTTGCTACTAATATATTTTAATTTAACAGGCATAAAAGTCCCCTGTGTTTCTATCTTAAAAGAAGACTCACAAAAATCTCCATGATCATCAAAACGAAGCAACGGTTCCTCCCCTGATACTATTTGCACATCAGCCCCTTTCTGAAAACCGAAAGAAATCTTATCCGTTCTTTGCCCGTTAAAAATATCTTTTATCTCTTCATCATCATAATTGTAAACAACCCTTCCTCCCTTTTTCAGATACTTCAATATTGTTGACTTCTCTTTTACTATTTTCTTTATGGAACCAAAAAATTCCAAATGAGTTGGTCCTATCGCTGTTAAGACAATGATGTCAAAAGGAGTTGTACTCGCCAGATATTCAATGTCCCCCGGTTTACCTGCTCCTAGTTCCAACACTAAAACTTCAGGAAAATTTCTCCCAAAAAATGCAATCCAGAAACCTTTTAGCAAAATTTTTATCCATCCAAAGATGTTTTTCCCAGATGATTCTATCCCCAAAATACTTAATGGATATCCTATTTCGTTATTGTAATTTTTAATAATTTTTGAAACACGAAAACGTTTGCTCAACAAAAAAGCAATAGCATGTCTCGTGCCACTCTTGCCAACACTTCCAGTGATCCCAATAACAATCGGATCATGCCGATCAACCGCCACTTTGGCAAAAAACTTTAAAATTTTAGATACAACTTTCTTCATTGAATTAATACTATCGTTTAAGAACGTTCTATTACATTGATTTACAAATTAAATTCCAAAATCCAAATAACAAATGCCAAAGGAATTAAAAATATCAAATGCCAAATACGACGATCTATTTTTTTAATTTTTAATTTGATATTCCTTTTTAATTTGTCATTTGAGCTTTTTAATTTCTACGTATTTCATCATTGTTAATTGAAAATTGATTTAATTCGGTGCTATCCCATAGTACTCCAACATAAACTCAACAATTTTCTTAAAAGTAGGAGCTGCTGTTGATGATGAGAAACGATACCCTTTAGGGTTATTCAACTCCACTATAACCGAAAATACTGGATCTTCCAAGGGAGCAAAGCCGACAAAAGTGTGAAGAGACTTATCGGCATAAGCTCCTCCTTCTGCTATTTCTGCAGTTCCAGTTTTCCCTGCAATGTTATATCCATCTATCGCAGCCGCCTGACCGCACCCATTTCGGACAACACTTACCATCATTGCCGAAACCTTAATCGCAGTTTCCGTGCTAATTACTTGCCCCAAAGAACTTTCCTGTTTAGAAAATCCTTTCCCATTTTTTACTATTTTGGAGACAATATGCGGTTGCATAAATTCCCCTCTGTTGGCAATCGCTGAAATTGCTGAAATCATTTCTAATGATGTGACGGAAATTCCTTGACCAAAAGATGCCGTAGCATAGTTGACCGAATTATATGGAAGCTGTTCAAGCGTGCCAATTTTGCCGGCAACTTCTCCTTGAAGTTCAATGTTTAGAATTTCTCCAAAATGATATTTTTTAACATAGTCTAAAAAAGTTTCTTCTCCAATTGACTGTTGAGCAAACATCGCTCCAGTGTTCAAAGATTTTTCCAGCGCCTCTATCATTGTCTGCGTCCCATAAGATTTATTATTCACATTATGGATTACTCTATTCCTAATTGCCACAAAACCTTTGTCTTCATATTGAGTTTGCGGAGTCACCGCCCCCTCATTAATTGCAGCAGACATCGTGATGGCCTTAAAAACTGATCCCGGCTCATACACACTTTGGATTGATTCATTTTGAAATGCTCTTATGTCTGAAAAACTGTTGTAATAATTTGGATCAAATGTAGGCCAGTTTGCCATCGCAAGAATTTCTCCAGTGCGTGGATTCATTACAACAATTGATCCCGAATCAATACCATATTCTTCAACCGCATCCCATAGTGCATCCTCTGCTCTAATTTGAACATTGCGATCAATCGTTAAATAAACATCACATCCATCTTCCGCAGGAATTTCCTCCGTGTCCCCTGTTGGCACCCATCTTCCCCTCGTATCTTTCTCACCATCAATAAACCCTGCATGCCCCTCTAATTCATTATTAAAAAATTCTTCTATCCCATATCGCCCTATCCTTTGGTCACTTTTGAACCCCACAAATCCGAGAACATCAGCTGCAAATTCGTGTTCTGGATAATACCTTTTATCAAACTCCGTAAAATGAGTTCCTGACAATTCTAACGCATTAATTTTTTCAACAAAATCACTATCAACATCCTTCAAAACTATTTCATATGGATCATCCATATCCTGTGTCCGCTTTTCCAATAATTCTCTCGCTTCCACTAATTCTAAATCATTTTGCCACGCCGACTTGTCCGCCAGAGCTTCAGTGTCGGTGGAAGCTTCAGCGAAGGCGGGTTCATCCTCTGACATTTTTAACACCACGGTTTGTTCAAAAATACCACTATTTTCCAAACTTTCAGAATTTAATTTAAATTTATAAAGAACTTTATTAATTTCTGCCTCCCGACTTTGCGCTTCTTCTTTGACCACCATCGCAACTTGTTCTATAAAAAAATCTCTATCCGTAATTTCCTTTGGTACTATATAGAACAGATAATTTTTACGATTAGTTGCCACCGCAAAATAGTCGTCAGAATTTTTAGTCCCTACAAAAATCTTCCCTCGTTTGGGAAGAATCTCTTGATACATACTATGCTGTCCTTTGGCGGCCGCAAAATATTTATCGTGATCAATAATTTGCAGAACAATCATTCTATAAAAAAGAATTGCAATCGCACAAACAATTACAACAAATAAAAAGTTGACCTGCCAAAAATTTTCCGGTTTCTTTTTTCGCATCAGTTTTGTTGTCTATAACACTAGGGCTTACAAATTTGAGTACAGTTCAATGACCTGCCTTCGCTCTACGAGCTACGGCAAGGCAAGAAACATAATTATCTGCTTATTCTTAATTATCTTAATGCAACACCTCCTGTGATATTCACAAAACGAGATGACAAAGTTCTTACCATCCCCATCTCTTGAGATTCTTGTTCCAAAACATCCGCTGACTGCAATTTAGATGTTTCGTTCTTCAAATTTTCTACACTTTCCTCTAAAGATTCAATCTCCCTGTTAATTTTAGCAATCTGAATTCCACTAACCGCAAGAGTATTAACCTGTGTGACATAGAAACCAACCATCGCTAAAATACCTGCAACAACACAAGTTAAAATAATCGTTTCTTTGATATTAAATTTTTTTGTTTTTATTTGTTTCATGTGATTAATACTAATTGACACGAATGTAGAACAAATGCACACTAATCACTAATAACGGATTCGTGATTCGTGAATATTCGTTCTACATTAGTGTTTATTCGTTCTCGCTACCCTCAGCTTCGCACTACGCGCTCTGGAATTATTTTTTATTTCTTCATCACCAGAAGTAATAGGTTTTTTTGTTAAAATTTCAATTTCGTCTTTTTGATTTTTAAAGTAATGTTTTACAATCCTATCTTCCCCAGAATGAAATGATATCACTGCTATTATCCCTCCCGGTTTCAAAATTTCTAATGCCTGTGGTAAAACCTTCTCTACATTTTTTAATTCATCATTCACCGCAATTCTTAATGCCTGAAATACTCTTGTTGCAAAGTGAATTTTGCTATGATGGAACTTACTGGGAATTGCATTTTTAATAATGTTGGTCAGATCAGCAGTTGTTTTTATCGCCTTTTCTTTTCTATATTCTGTGATTGCCTTCGCAATTCTTTTAGAAAATCTTTCTTCCCCATACTCGCTAAATATCTTTACCAAATCTTCGTAATTCCAGTTATTGATGATGTCCTGCGCTGATTTTTCTGTATTGCAGTCTAACCTCATATCCAATGGTTCTTCGTCTTTGAAAGAAAATCCTTTTTCCGATTTATCAAAATGCCAACTTGATACCCCTAAATCTAACAGTATGCCATCAACTTTCTTAAAACCATTCTTGTCAGCAATTTTTTTTAAATTTACATATGAATCATTGATCAAAACCAACCCTGTCTTGCCACTTGCCCGCCGTAGCCTCGGCGAAGGAGGGTCTATTCCAATTTCGTTCTGATCAAAAACATCTTTATCTATCTCAATCCCTAATACACTTCCACCCGGTAAAACTTTTTCTAAAATAGCAAAGCTATGACCTCCAAATCCGAAAGTACAATCAACGAACTTCTGCCCCGGCTTGGGATTAAAATATTCTAATATTTCTTTAAGTAAAACTGGCGTGTGCAACATTGAGTTAGAAAGTTAAAAAGTTAAAAGTTTATAAAGTTATGTGCTCGTCTGCCTTCGTTAAAACTATGGCGAGACAAGTCGGACTTTTTAACTTTATGAACTTTCTACTTTCTAACTTATACTATTTCTCCTAATTTCTCCGCTATATCATTGCTAGACTTTTCAGCATTTCCTTTGAATTTCTCCCATTCTGATTCACTCCAGACTTCAATCCTATTATATAAACCTGCTAAAACTATTTTTTTAGAGATCTTTCCAAACTTTCTCAAATAATCTGGAACAATAATTCTCCCCTGTTTATCAAGCGTTGCATCCATCGCTCCAGCAAGCATTAACCGAGCGAATGCTCTAGTGTTTGCCTGACCAATTGGAAGTTTACTTAGCTTGTCTGCTAGTACTTTCCATTCTTCAATCGGGTAAAGAAATAAGCAATTATCTAGTCCCCTTGTGATGACAGCTCCTTTGGCTAAGTCTTTTCTAAACTTAACAGGAATTGCCAATCTTCCTTTGTCATCAATTGTATGAGTATATTCTCCTATAAACATTCCACTTTTCCCCACTTATCACCGTTATAATTCCATTATACTCCACTGGCATTCCACGGTCAACCACCCTATACTTAAGCCAAAAACAAGACTTGTCCACAACGCAGTTGTGTCATTTCCCAAAATAAAGAAGCGTGTCCCAGAATATTTCTCTAAAAAATATTCTGAAAACACGCTTCGTCTGTTCCACTAAATCATCATGCAACATAAGGATCCCCCTTTCCCTTTGTTTACGATTTTGACGATAATCTCCATAACTTGTACGGAATTAAGACCTGTCTTTTTGCTAATTGTACAAATGTTATCCTTGATTTCCTTGATTTCAGGAGAAAACTGTTCTTTAATAATTTTGGCAGTCTTGTTTTCTTCTAATTTTTCATCAAGAATTTTCTTCTTCAATTTGGCAACAGGATCTATTATGTCTCTCATTCTTTCTCACCTCCTTTCGTTTAAGAATGATCTTTCTATATAAATAAAAGAACCGTATCCCTACATGATACAGCAATCCTAAAGTCTGTCAAGAGCAGAATCAATTACGAATTACGAATTAAAAGCATAAAAACACCTTTATAAAAAATTGTGCTTGCACATTGTAAATTGATTATCCGTGGGCGATATAGGATTCGAACCTACGACCTCAACAATGTCAATGTTGCGCTCTAACCAACTGAGCTAACCGCCCGAAATCAATGATCAATTATCAATTTACAATGATCAATGACATTGTCGTAATTGATTACACTCTTATTTTATTAATAATATCCTCCCTCGGGCTATCTAAAATATCATAGACGAATTTATCAAACATGTCTCGCCTATAATTAAATTCATCAACGGAAAGCACTGAATAGATTACCTCTTTACCGATTTCAGCCTCAATACTTTGAAGAGCTGTTTTTAATTTTGTTTTTTCCACATCATCCGCAACGATAAATAAATCCACCCTATTACGTCCCTGCCTTGGTGTTTCTTTATCAGCATTAAGAAATACTCCTGACACTGTTGCAAATTTTACTTTTCCAACTTTGTTAATAATATTTTCAAGCTCATCTTGATCTACAAACCCTTCTCCAAAAACCAACCCTCTCAAATCTTTTAACAGTTTGAACGATTCATTTAATCCAAATACGATATTTTTAGATGATCTTCTTCTTGTTGTCTTTTTAGATTTTTTCTTAGATGCAGTCTGAGTTGATGATTCTTCTGAAATAGTTGATGATTCTTTTTCAATAACAAATTCAATCGTCTGTAAAAGCTTTATCTCCTTTGTTAAGGTATTGGATGCTATTTTTGTCCTTTTAGCAATTTCTTGCATATCAAAAAAATGGTCAGGATTTCTTAAGAAAAATCTTAGAATTCTAACCCTCGCTTTTGAATTAAATAGTTGTTCTAGTACATGAACCATAAAAACCTCTTTTTTCCATTATACTAAAAAAACAAGCATTGTCCATATTTACAAAAAGAGTTATAATGTTATAAATGTTACAAGATAAAGACAAAATACAACAAATAGAGGATTTAATGGCAAAATCCAGCGAACTGTATGTGGGGTCTAATAGCGCTAAGGAGTTTTGTATTTCATACTCTTATGAACCAAATAATGTAGAGGAAGCAAAAATTGGCAACTTGTATATAGTAGGAGAAGTCAGGTTAAAATCCAAAAATTGTGCTTATCTTGCCAATACTTTATCATCTATTATCAAAAAAGAGCTCTTTAAGAATTCCAAAAGAGGAGCATTAGAATCATTTGAAGCAAGTCTAAATAAAGCAAACGCCTATTTGGCTGACATCGCATCTCAGGGAAACATAGATTGGATCGGCAAATTAAATATGGTTTGTGCTTTGCAGAATGGGGATAAACTGCACATCTCTCAAGCAGGAGATGCAAGAATGTTGTTATTACGAAATAATTTTTTGGTCACGCTTACAGAGGAACCCAACCAAGAAGAATCCCCTTTCCCATCAAAAACATTTACTAATATCGTCAGCGGTCCCATTACCGCTGGGGACAAGATCGTTGAAGCAACTCCGGGATTTTTTAATATTCTCTCATTAGAAGAATTGAAACATGCTATCTCTGGAGTATCATGTGCTCAAGCAATAGAAAATTTGGGAGAAATTTTTGAGATGGATGGAGATATACCTGATTCCAGTTCCGTTGTTATTGATATACTTTCAGATAATATATCTATTCCGCAAGAAAGTTTGAAACCACAGCAAAGCACTATTTCCAAATTATCCCTAAAAGATATATTAGGATCTGTTCCTGATAGACCTGTCACCACGGTATCATCGCAACCTAAGGAAAATGTTAAATTAAAAAACAAAACGCAGATTTCAATAAAACCTGTTTTAGATTCGTTGAAACGACAAGCTACCCGATCTTGTTCTACCATGGCAAAATCATCTGCTCATCTTGCCAACAAAATAATTGCAAAGATCAAGAGTAACCCTAAAAAGCGTGCTGATGAATTTTCCAAAAATTTAGAAAGATTTGCAGCTGTATATGTTACAGAGATAGAGGAAGATGACTCTAATAAAAGATCAACGAGACCGACGATTATAAAGAAATCTGAGGATAAAAACAAAAAACCCAAACATTATATTGTAGGTCTTGTGATAATTAAACGTGCTATAAAAATTATTTCAATAGTATTTATCATCTCAGCCATTTCAGCTGGAGCATTTGGCGCTTTTAATATCAGTAAAAGATATTGGCAAGATAAAACAATTATTGCTCAAGTGGCAACTCCAATTATAAATCAGGAGATGATGTCAAAAATTGAGCAAAAACAAGAGGAAGCGGAGACGGCCTTGATTTACAAAGATGAGACAAAAGCAACCCTCTTATTAGAAGAAGTGATGACATTATTAAAACAGTCTCCAGATGATTCCATGTCTCAAATAATGATTGGGAGAATTCAAGAGCAAATAGACCAACTAAATAATATTATAACTCTCTCCACCCCTTTCATGATCGCTGATCTGAACACAGTATCACAGGGAACATTAAATACTGGAGTTCTTTTGAAAAACGGAAACGACCTATTTTCAATTGACATGAACAGCGGGCAGATATTCAGAATTGATATCGCAAAATATCAAGCAGAAAAATATATTACCATCCCACTGCAAAGCGGTGAAAAAATAATTACGGCTAACAGTTCTAATAATGCAATCACTTTAATTACGAACTTTTCAACCATCTTTGAAGTCAGTGCTAATGTTAAAATTATCAATAAAGAATACTTGCTAAGCGGGTTGAACCCATCAAACATCATTGACAGCAAAATTTATAACGGAAATCTTTACCTCCTGTCTGGTGCCGATAATCAAATTTTTAAGATTACTAATGACAGTCCATCTTCATGGGTTAAAACATCAATTGATATAACTGGAGCAAATTCTTTAGCTATTGATGGACGTATCTATGTCCTAAATGCGAATGGACAAGTGTCTATGTTCTCCGCTGGAAAATTGGTAAATACTTTTGTTCTTCCTTCTAAGTCATTAGAAAACATCTCAACAAATGATGGTGACAATCTCTTTTTTACAATTCCTAATGAAAATAAAATTATTGTATCATCTAAATCTGGGCAAATTATCGCCCAATACAAAAGCAAAGCTTTTGATGGTCTGAGAGATATCTGTGTTAATGGGGATAATAATATTTATATTTTGAGTGGGAATAAGATATTTAGAATTGATTCGTAGACGACGCCCTCACCCCCGCGCCCCTCTCCCCGCCTTGGCTGGCGAGACAGGCCTACTCCTCTGACAGCTTGGGTGATAAGATTTAATTAACTTTGATTAAAAATATTAATGTGGTTATAGATTGTCTGGGCGAGAGGAGGCGATTTTGTAGGGATTCAATCCCACCCAAATATTCATCGGGACAAGTATCTTGAACCCGCGTCGTCGTTCGATCGTCGTTCGATCGTCGTTCGATCGTCGTCGCAACCGACGACGTCGTCCGTAAAG
>CAZEUY010000016.1:0-16979 GCA_964515525.1 uncultured Candidatus Saccharibacteria bacterium | reverse complement strand
TATATGTTCAAGAGAGGCAATCCAAAATTTCATCTACAGAGACATCTCTGTAGATGAAATAAAAATTGAACTATTGAGGATTCCTCGGTAGTTCAAAAGAAATAACGAAGAAAACTATATGAATAAATATCTATCAGATTTTAGGAAGATTCTTTCGCAGAATGAAAAGGTTAGCGAATTTGAAATGACATCGGGGAATTACGATGAAGGTAAACGAATAGAAGAAAAAATTCCTACAATAACGACAGAATTTTGTGAAATAGGCATTTATGATGACATAATTTATTTTGTTTTTATTATCAATTCAAATACATATAGTGAAAAATTATTTAATGAGCTGAAAAATTTCCCAAATGTAAAATTTTATGGATTCAAAAATTTTAACGATACTTTATATCCAAAGTTAGATTTTCAATATGATAAATTTGTAGAAAAAGTTAAGCAGGATAAATATTTACAAGTGCAGTTTGATTATGATGTTCAAAAGATTTCTGTAGAAATTTTTTATCAAGAATACGTTAAAATTAAGAAAATTTTTGTTGGAAATAAAGTAGGTGTTATTGATCAGTTGAAAATAATGAAGGGACTATAAATCTTAATCTACAGAGTTAACTCTGTAGATAGAATTAATTTGTTAAATATATGCATATGGATCTAAAAGAATTATTGGATTTTATTGCTTGGGAAAACAATAGAATTCGTAAAATAATTATTAAAGGTTATTCTAAAAAAGAAGAGATCTATCTTAGAGTAGTCAAAGTAATGGAAGAACTTGGTGAATTTTGCAATGAGGTTATAGCGTTAAATGGGGCGCATAGAAAAGGTAAGCAGAAGAAATTCAAAAAAGACAATAAGGTAGATTTATCAAAAGAATTTGCTGATGTGATCTTTACAATCTTACTTGTTGGAGACACATTAGATATTGATATCAAAAAATCTTTAGAAGATAGGATGAAGAATATAAAAAGTAGAAAGTATTGATAAAAAATAAGTACATAAAATTACATGAAAAATAAATTCCAAAAAGCGTTTACCAAAACGTCAATTATTGTTGCCGTTTTTATTATTATTGCAATTATCAGCATATCTAGAACAAACAAATCTGAAGAAACAATTAAACCAAAAGAAATTGCTGGTATTATAGACGCTGTTAATATAGAAACAGAAGAAAATAATGAGAAACAAACAGTAGAAGTGGAAGAAGAACCGTCAGAGGAATCATTGGTCGTTCCAGTTGTCGCAGAAGAAATAGAGGATATTGTAGAAGAATCACAATATCAAGAAGAAAAAGCCGTTAATAATGTCCAAGAGGAAACTGGGAATATTCAAAATCAGACACAATATTACAAAGTTGTTAAAGTAGTTGATGGCGATACTATTGCTGTTGATATAAACGGAGTTAAAGAGACAATTAGATTGATTGGAATTAACACTCCTGAAACTGTTGACCCACGTAAACCAGTAGAATGTTTTGGAAAAGAAGCTAGTAATAAAGCGAAGGAATTATTGTCTGGGCAATGGGTTGAATTAGAAAGTGATCCAACTCAAGATGATAGGGGTAAATATGATCGCCTTTTAAGATATGTAAAAACTAAAGATGGAATGTTTTACAATCTGGAAATTATAAAACAAGGATATGCCTACGAATATACTTATAATGTCCCATATAAATATCAAACAGAATTCAAACAAGCTGAAGATTATGCGAGGAATAATAAGATAGGATTATGGGCAGATGGTATATGCGATGAATCAATCCCAGATGTGGTAGTTGAACAAGAGCCAGAAGCACAACTGGAATTGCAACAAACAGAATGCGAATGTTCAAGCAATTTATATAATTGTTCAGATTTTACTACTCATGATGAAGCACAATTACTTTTTGAATGTTGCGGGGGAATAAATAATGATATTCATAGATTAGATCGTGATAAAGATGGGATGGTTTGTGAAAGTTTACCGTAATCTACAGAGTTAACTCTGTAGATGTAATTAATTTTTAAGGTTTAAAAACATAGATCTAAAAGAATATCAAAAGTTGTGTAAAAAAACTGCTAAAAAGTTTCGTGACAAAGAAAAAGAAATTTTAATCTTGGGATTGGGAATTTCTGGTGAAGCAGGTGATGTTGCAGGCTGTATTAAAAAAACAGTTGGACACAAAGATAATCAGAAGGAGGGGATTAGAGAAAATTTGGGCGATACAATGTGGTATATTGCTACAATAGCCGAGATTTCTACCATTGGGATTTAAATAAGATATTAGAAGAGAACATAGCCAAACTTCAAAAAAGACATCCCAAAGGATTTTCTCATAAAACAGCAAAAAAAGATAAAAGAAGGGATTGGAACGAATCTGATTATTAAAAACCTATGGATGTAAAACCGTCAATAAAAAAACACTTCAATAACAAAAAGATTACAGTTTTAGGACTCGGCCTTTTAGGGGGTGGTTTTAATGTTGTCAAATTTTTGGCGGAACAAGGCACTGATATAACTGTCACTGATCTGAAAACGGAAAAGCAATTAAAAACTGTCATTAAAAAATTGCAGAAATTTAAAAATATAAAATTCGTTTTAGGGAAACATAGATTGCAAGATTTCAAAAATAGAGATCTTATTATCAAGGCAAGCGGGGTTCCGTTGGATTCTATATACATCAAAGAAGCCAAGAAGAATAAAATTCCGATTGAGATGGATGAAGCGCTTTTTGTGAAATTAGCAAGAAAATTTTTTAAGGATATTACGGTTATCGGTGTGACGGGGACGCGTGGGAAATCTACAACGACACATCTGTTATTTGAAATTATTAAATCGGCAGGGAAAGATGTTTTTTTAGGAGGGAATGTTCGAGGGTTAGCTACTCTTCCACTGTTAAATAAAATTAAAGATGGATCCATTATCGTGATGGAATTGGCATCATGGAATTTGCAGGGGTTTGGATATGACAAAATTAGTCCAAATATTGCGATATTTATCACATTTTTTGATGATCATCTGAATTATTATAATGGTGACAGAAAACTGTATTTCAAAGATAAATCAAATATCTTCAAATATCAAAAGAAAAATGATTTCTTAATCATGCCCATGAAAACAAAAAATATTATTGCAAAATATTATGATAAAAAAATATTTGGGCAAATCCGAATATGCAGGATGCCCGTCTTCGCTCCCGCCTTCGCTAAGGCTACGGCGGATAAACCTGCGGGAGCTACGGCGGGCAGGCCCGTCATTTTATCTAAAAACTACGGCGTGGCGAAGTGGGATATAAAAATTAGAGGAGAACATAATTTACAGAATATCTCTTTGGCAATACAGGTGGCGAAAATTCTGGGGATTAAAGAAAATGTTATTAAGCAAACAGTAGAAAATTTTAGAGGAGTTTCTGGGAGATTGGAATTTATCAAAGAGATTGATGGTGTAAAATATTATAACGATACAACTTCAACGATGCCGGATTCTACAATTGCTGCGCTCAAAAGTTTTGATAGTGATATTATTCTAATCGCTGGAGGGACAGATAAAAATTTGGATTATAAAGACCTTGTAAAAGAGTTGAGAAGACGTTCTAAATCTGTAAAATATCTAATCCTGTTTCAAGGAACTGCGACAGAGAAAATTATTGCAGAATTTAAGAAGCAGAATTGTCAGGTGAATTATAAACTAGTTGATAACATGAAATACGCTGTGCATGAGGCAAAAAGTGTTGCTGAAAAAAATGATGTTGTTTTGTTATCGCCCGGAGCTGCAAGTTTCGGTATTTTCAAAAATGAGTTTGATCGCGGAAGTAAATTTATAGACGAATTGGCACTAAGTAGAACGAATCAACACTAACCACGAATGATGATGACCTCTCCCCCCGACCCCTACTCCTATTCAGGAGAGGGGAGCTATCCTTCAATATTTTCTCTTAACTTTAGCAGAATAGCTCCTTTCCCATGTCTAGCCTGTCTCGCCAAGCCAAGGCGGGGGGAGAGGTTGGGAGAGAGGTTATCGTCGTCGGGTCTAGGGAGAGGGATTGAGGGAGAGGTTATGCGTTGTATTTGTAAAAAATCTATATTTTTGGTATCATGTATGTATGGAAAAAGTAGCAAAATACAGGACTCACACGTGTGGGGAACTGGGAAAAAAGAATAAAGACGAAAAAGTTATATTATCAGGATGGGCAAGTAGCCGACGTGATCACGGTGGGCTTATTTTTATTGACTTGCGAGATCGTTATGGAATTACACAAATTACTTTTGATCCAAAAACATCAGAAGAAGCGTGGAACATAGCTGATAGCGTTAGAAATGAATTTGTGATTAAAATTACTGGGAAAGTTGTTGAAAGACCTGATTCTATGGTTAATAAAAAGCTTTCTACAGGTGAAATAGAAATTGAGGCAGGAGAGATAGAGGTTTTGAGTAAAGCAGAAACTCCTCCTTTTGAGGTTCATGAAGAAAAAGGAAATGAAGTGCGGGAAGAGTTAAGAATGAGATATCGCTATATTGATTTGAGAAAACAGAATACAAAAGAAGCAATAATCAAACGTCATCAGTTCATAAAATTTATTAGAGATTATCTATCAGACAAAGAATTTTTAGAAATTGAAACCCCTATTCTAGGGAAGAGTACTCCTGAAGGAGCGCGAGATTTTTTGGTGCCATCTCGTCTGCACGAAGGACAGTTTTACGCTCTACCTCAATCTCCACAACAATACAAACAATTTTTAATGATCGGTGGAATGGATAAGTATTTTCAAATTGCTCGATGCTTTAGAGATGAAGATACGCGTGGAGATCGACAAGCAGAATTTACTCAGTTAGATATGGAAATGTCTTTTGTTGACTATGAGGATGTCTTAAACTTAACTGAAGATATGATGTCTCAGGCTGTCAAAAAAATATTTCCAGAGAAAAAGTTTTTATCATCTCCATGGGCACGACTTGACTATGATGATGTGATGTTAAAATATGGGACAGATAAACCAGACTTACGGTTCGGAATGGAAATTAAAGATGTTACAGATTTGGTTAGCGATTGTGGATTCAAAGTTTTTGCAGATGTTGCAAATAATAATGGAGTGGTGAGGGCAATTTGCGCAACAGGTGCTGCTAAATTTAGTCGAGCCCAAATAGATGAGCTGACTGAGTTGGTTAAAAAATCTGGAGCCAAAGGTTTGGCGTATATAATATTGAAAGAGGATGGAACTTTGCAGTCCCCGATTGTTAAGTTTTTAGGAGAAGAACTTGCACAGAAAATAGTTAAACATGTTGAAGCAAAATCAGGAGATATAATTTTCTTTGGAGCAGATACTAAAAAAGTTGTATGTGAAAGTTTATCAAGTTTGAGAAATGAATTAGGCAAAAGACTTGTTGAAATTGATCCAGATTTGATTGCCATGGCTTTCGTGATTAACTTTCCATTGTTTGAAGATGGTTTGCAAGATGGACATTATGCTCCAAGTCATCATATGTTTACTTCTCCGAGAGACGAAGATCTTAAATTATTGGAAACGGATCCTGCGAAAGCTAAGTCTTATCAGTATGACATGATAGGAAATGGTTATGAGTTAGGTGGAGGAAGTATTAGAATACACAATGCAAAAGTTCAAGAAAAGATATTTGATTTGATTGGTTTTGATGATGCAAGAAAAAAATTATTCAGTCATTTTTTGAGAGCATTCAAGTTTGGGGTTCCTCCTCATGGAGGAATAGCTCCTGGATTGGATAGGTTGCTCATGGTGTTAATGAATAGAAATAGTATTAGAGATGTGATGGCATTTCCCAAAACTGGAGATGGTAGAGATCTTGCGATGGAAGCTCCGAGTGAGGTAGAAAATGGGCAGTTGAAAGAGTTGGGTGTTAAAATAGCGCATTAGTCTAAAGTTTATAAAGTCGAAAGTTCATAAAGTCACGTGTTCGTTGTACTTTTTACTTTACAAACTTTATACTTTTTAACTTTTTAGTATGATTCCCAAAAAACTAACAAAATTTTTAGAAGACAATAAAATAAAACATGAACTTGTTGAGCACAGGACAGCTTTTACTGCGGTAGACATTGCTGCTACTCAACATATAAAACCACAGGAAATTATTAAAGCGTTAGTGATAAAAGTAGATTCTAAAACTCCTGTTTTGGCTTTGCTTTCAGCAAATAGAAATTTAGATAAAGACAAATTGTTAAAAACTATCAATACATACAGAAAAAAGAATGATGAAAAATTGGCGAAAAAAATAGCTTTTGCCAAAGAGAAATGGATGAAAGAAAATATCAAAATTGGGAAGATTGGTGCTACTCCACCGTTCGAAGCTCTATTAAAAATCCCTGTTATTATAGATAATTTAGTTTTGAAAAATACAAAAGTTTATGTCAGTAGTGGAGACTATAATTTTTCTATAAAGATGACAATGGCAGTTTTTAAAAAAGTGTCAGGAGAGTTTGTGAGTGGGAGTTTTTCGTTAAGTAAAAGCAAAAAGTCGTTGTCGTCTTGTAGTGTATAACCTATAACCCAAAACTTGTAACCTGTAACAAAAAACGACGAATACGGCGTGGGTTATAGGTTATGAGTTGCAAGTTATGCATCCGTAAATCTTTAGTAAAAATAATAAATACAGACAAACTTTAATTTATATGTACCATGTAAAATTAAACAACTTCACTGGTCCCTTCGATGTACTCTTAACAATGCTAGACGAGAAAAAAATGGATATCAGAGATGTATCTCTTGTTGCTATTACAGATCAGTTTATTCAGTTTATTGAAAATCAAAAGACCTTAAATATCGCTAATTTAGCGGATTTTTTGAGTGTAGCGGCAAATTTATTGCTACTTAAATCAAAAGCTATTCTGCCAACTTTAGAACTTGAAGAAGATGAAGAAGAAGACTTAGAGTTATTTAGGGAACAGTTAGAAAGATGTAAAAGACTTCAGGAATTATCAGTTTTTTTAAGAGATTTCTTGAAAAAACAAGGTTGCATGTTTTCAAGAGAGGAGTCTAAAAAAATACTGCAAGGATTTTATCCTCCTGCGAAATTGACATCTGAAATGTTGCACAGGGCGTTTGCGGATGTGCAGAGAGAGAAACAACGATTTCAAGAAATAGAAATTTTACCAGAAGAAAGCATACAAGAGATAGTTTCGTTAGAAGAAAAAGTTCAGATGTTGCAGTCGCTTATAAAAAGAAAGAAAAAAAATAGTTTTGGTGATATAGTAAAAGATAAATCTGCGATAGAAATTATTGTATCGTTTTTGGCTCTTCTAGAACTAATAAAGCAAGATTCAATTCGTACATGTCAGAGAGAAATGTTTGGTGAAATAGAATTTCGTCGTTCGTAAAATAAAATGTTCATAAAATAAAATTTTGAATATAAAATCTCAAATTGAAACCTTATTATTTATTGCGGCTAAACCAATATCGTTAAAAAAGATAGTGGAATTTTTGGATGTTTCAGAAAAAGATGTTGATGTAATCATCGATGATCTGCA
Source organism: uncultured Candidatus Saccharibacteria bacterium (assembly GCA_964515525.1). GTDB lineage: Bacteria > Patescibacteriota > Minisyncoccia > CAYZDR01 > CAYZDR01 > CAYZDR01. The sequence continues at coordinate 9,509 of CAZEUY010000016.1, read as the reverse complement.
AAAAGCATATAAGACAGAAAAGAGAGGATTCCGTGTTGTTCGTTCTGGAAAACAAATTGAATTAGTCAGTGCACCAGAAAATAAAGATGTTGTCCGAAAGTTTTTTCAGAAAGAGACGGAAGCAGAACTTTCCAAGGCATCACTAGAAACTTTAGCAGTGGTAGCATACAAAGGACCAGTATCAAGATCTCAGATAGAAGAAGATAGGGGTGTGAATTCCATCATTACATTAAGAAATTTGATGATTAGGGGGCTGATTGAAAAAACTGGGAATAATAAAGAAGGGTTGGAATTATTTAGGATTACTGCGGATTTATTGAAGAAATTTGGAGTAGAAAGGCAGGCAGATTTGCCAGATTATAAACTATGGAATTAATTTTAATTGCTTTAATGTTGTTCGGTGGAGCGATAGGAATTGCATCGCAAAAGGTTTCTTTTGGCGATCAAATTAAAAATGAAGCGATGATTAGCGAAGGGATTAGAATAGAGGACAGAGCTCCTGAACTTTTACAGAGTTTTACGAAGGCTAGATCGCCAATTGTTTTATCCCAGCCGGAAGATGTCAAAGAGGAATTAAAATTTACTCCTATTCCAGTCAAAAAATCCGACGAGGATCCACCAAAAATTCTTGCAGGCTCGGCTATCATAATGGATATGGAAACAGATTATGTGATTTTTGAAAAGAATAGTCATGAGCAGTTTCCAATTGCAAGTATATCTAAAATTATCACAGCATTAGTTGCTGAAGAAAACTTATCTTCAGATTATGAAATTGTGGTTTCTCAACAAGCGATTAACACGGAAGGTGGAACAGGAAAATTGAATGTTGAAGAAAGATTTTTCGCTAAAGAATTGATTGATTTAATGTTAATTTCTTCAAGTAATGATGCAGCTGTTCAAGTTGCTATTGAAATTTCAGGTGGAACAGAAAGTTTTTCAGAACTAATGAATCAAAAAGTGAAAAGTTTTGGTTTATCTGATAGTAATTTTGTAGAACCATCTGGTTTAAGTGCAAAAAATGTTTCCACATCTTTTGACATCGCACAAATTGCAGATAGCACATTCGGAGAATCTGACATCTGGAACATCCTTGGGCGAAGTGAAATGGACGCAGAATCTATTGATGGGAAAATTCACCATCTAAAAAATACCAATCAAATTATTAATGATCCAAGAATAATTTCAGGCAAAACAGGATTCACAAACGAAGCGGGAGGAACATTAGTTGTCGTTGCCGAATTAGGAATAGAAAAGCGTAAAATGATTTTTGTAATTCTGGGATCAGAGGATAAGTTTGGAGAGACGGTGATGCTACTGGATTGGGTTGAGGAGAATTTTGATTTATCGCTGAATAGACGCTGATGACTACGCAGAGAATAACGCTGATCAGCGTCGTATCCGCGTATCAATCAGCGTCAAATCAGCGTTATAATTTGTTAAAATTATAAATATGCATGAAGAACTTATATTCAATTCACTAAAGATATTTTTCTTAGGATCCCTATCTTTTATCGTTGCCATGTTTTGGACGCCTTTGCTGACTCACTATTTATATAAATGGCGGGCGTGGAAGAAACAATCTGGGAAGGGGGATGCAATTGGTGATGATTCCCCGAAATTATTTTCAGATGAGCATAGAGAAAAGGAATTTTCCACCCCAAGAATGGGAGGATTGTTAATCTGGATTACAGTAATTGTGATCACCTGTTTCTTCGCTCTATTAGCGGTTTTTTACGATAAAGGTTGGGTTGAAAAATTGAACTTTTTAAGTCGTTCCCAAACTTGGTTGCCATTTTTTACTCTAATTGCGGCATCGTTAATCGGGTTGCTTGATGATGTTTTAGTGATCAAAGGTAAACGGGGAATTAGTATTTGGTATCGTTTGTTTGCTGTAATAATAATTGGTTTAGCAGGTGCGCTTTGGTTCTATTTCAAATTAGATTGGAGCTCAATATATATTCCGCTGATGGGCGAAGTTGCAATCAACGGTTGGTACATCCCTCTATTTGTTTTTGTCATGGTCGCATTATTCGGTGGCACTCCGATTGATGGTTTGGATGGATTGGCAGGAGGAGTTTTTGCATCAGCTTTTGCTGCATATGCTGGGATAGCTCTTTTTAGAAATCAAATTAACATAGCTGCATTTTGTGTTGTCCTCACAGGCGCGATTCTTGCCTTTTTATGGTTTAATATTCCACCCGCAAGATTTTTTCTGGGGGAAACTGGGATATTGGGTTTGACTACAACATTAGTTGTCATAGCTTTTCTTACAGATTCTGTGATCGCTCTTCCGTTTATTGCTTTTTTGCCATTATTAACTGCTGTGTCAGATATTATCCAAATTCTTTCTAAAAAGTTCAGAGGAAAAAGAGTTTTTTTGGCAGCTCCAATTCATCATCATTTTGAGTTGAAGGGATGGACCAAAGAAAAAGTTGTCATGCGTTTCTGGATCATCAGCGTAGCGATGTCGATTATGGGGATGGTGGTTGCGCTGTTGGGTAGGACGTTGTAATTTATTTTTTATGAAAAAACATTATGATTTGCCACTAATTATTGTAACCGCCATCCTTGTTCTAATAGGCCTTGTTATGGTTTCCAGCTCCAGCGTTGTTTTATCTGTCCAACAATTCGGCAGTCCATATTACTATTTCAAACACCAGTTTTTTATTGGATTCATTGGTGGAGGAATTTTCTGCTACATCATGTCCAAGATAGATTACAGGAAATTAAAGAAATTTGCTCCGTTATTTTTATTCATGTCGTTCGTGATGTTGATTCTTGTCTTCATTCCCGGGATTGGGATGAGTTTTGGAGGAGCGCAGAGATGGATTAAATTAGGATTATCTTTCCAGCCATCCGAGTTCGTGAAATTAGGAATGATTCTTTATTTGGCGGCATGGTTATCAAAAGAGAAAGAGAGCGTTCAAAATTTTACAAAATCTTTTATTCCGTTCGTGGCAGTAGTTTGCGCTGTATCAATTTTACTTTTGAAACAACCAGACACTGGGACGATGGGGATCATCGCCATTATTGCAATTACAATGTTCTTCGTAGCGGGTGGTCGGCTAAGCCATATTTTTCTTTTCATGACAGGATTGGCAGGTTCACTGTGGGGGTTGATTAAATTAGCTCCATATAGAATGAATAGGTTTTTAGTTTTTTTAAATCCAAGTATTGATCCCAAAGGTATTGGCTATCATATAAATCAAGCACTTATAGCAATTGGATCAGGTGGAATTTTCGGGATGGGGTTTGGTCATAGCAGACAAAAATTTAACTATCTTCCTGAACCTATCGGCGATTCTATATTTGCGATTATTGCAGAAGAACTTGGGCTTATTGGAGGAGCGATTGTGCTTATCCTGTTTGGAATTTTTGCATGGCGTGGATTTAGAATTGCCAAACATGCTCCAGACAGATTTGGGATGCTATTAGCAGTTGGCATCACTTCGTGGATTATTTTTCAAGCTGTTATAAACATCGCCGCGATCACATCGTTAATGCCACTAACAGGAATAACTTTGCCATTTATCAGTTATGGGAGTTCATCACTAGTGATGTCATTGGGAGGCGTAGGCATTTTAATAAATATCTCTAAACACTAAGGTAAATATATGAGAATCTTACTAACAGGTGGAGGAACTTGTGGGCATATAACCCCATCCATCGCTGTTTCAAAAAAAATAAAGTCAACGACAAAAGAGAAAGTTGATTTTTTGTTCGTTGGTTCGGTTGATAAAAATGCTCAAAAATTGTTAGAGGCAGAAGGCATTAAAGTTAAAAATGTTATTTGCGGAAAATTCAGAAGATACCTTTCTTTCAAAAATTTTATAGACATATTTAAGATTCCTCTTGGTATGATTCAAGCGATGTGGTTAGTATATTGGTTTATGCCAGATGTTGTTTTCTCCAAAGGTGGATTTGCAAGTTTTCCCGGATCATTTGCGGGATGGTTTTTTCGATGTCCAATTATCATTCACGAATCTGATTCTGTCCCGGGTCTTGCCAATTTAGTGATTGGAAAGATGGCAAAAATAGTAATAGTAGCATTTGGGAAAGCGGGGGAATATTTCAAAAGAGAAAAAGTTGTTTTGTTGGGAAATCCAATTAGAGAAGAATTGTTAACTGGAAATGCAGATAGATGTGATGAAAAATTTAATTTACAGAAAGACAAACCGTTAGTTTTCATAACAGGAGGAAGTCTTGGTGCATCTTTCATTAATGAAGCTGTTTTGAGGATTTTATCTGAACTTACAAAGTCCGCAAATATCATTCATCAGTGCGGAAATAAATCTGGGAATGATTACAAGAATATAGAAGAAATTAAAAAAACAGCGATTGATATTTTAGGTGATGACTACGAAAAAGATGGTTATCACCCAGTGGAATTTATTGGAGAAGAGATGAAAGATGTTTTAGCACGTGCTGATTTAATAATCACTCGTGGAGGAGCAAGCGCGCTTGCGGAAATTGCAGCAATTGGCAAACCATCTATTATTATTCCTATCTATAATTCTCCGGGAAATCATCAACAAGAAAACGCTTTTACATTCAAAAACGCAGGAGCAGGTATTGTAATAGAGCAACCGAATCTTACCCCCAATTTATTTTTGATGGAGATTAATAAAATTTTAGAAAATCCAGAGTTGTCAAAATCTATGGGAGAAAATGCAAAGAAATTAGCTAATCCTGAGGCGGCGCAGAGGATTGCGGAGGTGGTGTTGGAGATTGGTAGACGCTGATGAGAGACGACACACGACGACGCGGGCAATTCATCCGCCTCGGCTCGATTGCCAATTCGAGACTGGTGAATGTGCCCCTATGTGAACAATTATCAATATTCAATTTTCAATGATCAATTACGAACGACGAACACGTCGGTAGGGGTAATTCATGAATTACCCGCGTCGTCGGAACCGCCCGCGTTGTCGCCCATGCAAATAAGATAAAACAAATGAATAACGAGTTACCACAAAGAAAATCAATAAGATTAAAAAATTACGATTATTCCCAAACAGGATGGTATTACATAACAATATGCACAAACAATAGAGAAGAAACATTAGGAAGGATACCAGAATCAGGAAAAATGATATTAAATGATGTGGGTAAAATGGTTAATAAATGGTGGAATAAAATAGAAGAAAATTACGAAAATACAAAATTAGATCAATATATAATAATGCCAAATCATATACACGGAATTATAAATATTGTAGGGGTGCCCCTTGTGGGTACCCGACAGGCAGGACAAAATGATTGCAAATATCCCAATTATTCGAGGGGTCAAAACATGGAATTGCAACCCGGGCAACCACGAGGGTGTGCCCCTACAGAACAACAAAAAATAACAATAGGCGATATTATTGGTGCATTCAAATCAATAACCACCAATGAATATATTAAAAATGTAAAAAACAATAATTGGAAACCATTTGATAAACGATTTTGGCAACGTAATTATTATGAACATATAATAACATCAGATAAGGCGCACAATAATATTCGTGAATACATAGAATGTAATCCATATAATTGGGACGATGATAGGAATAATATCTGAAATTAAACATAGTTGTCATTATAGAGCCCTTATAAGGGCTCTATTTAGATAAAACAAAAACAGAGTTCTGTGTGCTTACAGAACTCTGCTCGTTTGCTTATTTATAGGACTGCTTCAATGAAGCAGTCCTCAGTAGCGACGACTTTTCCCTCAAGGTTTTTTTCATGGGTCATATTGTAAACTATCGCCACAGATAAGGAAAACATAACGAATAAAAGAATTCCTGTTCTTATTGCTCTCTTGATTCCCTCTTTTTCCCACATGTAAAAAAGAAAACCGATTATTATTATGATAATTACAGTAGGCAGAAAACACCTATGCATTATCAGACTAACCAAAAAATTCATTTCCCCCTCCTTCTGGTTTGTGTCCACTTAAAGCGGACACATGTTTTTAAGATGCTCCTCCTAATTTCATGCAAGAATCATAATATAAAAGACTTAGAAAGTCAACCCTTTTTTAGTCTTGGATAAAATGGTATATTAAATAGAACATCAGCGATTTATCAGTGTATAAATCTGCGGATAATCAGTGCAGTAAAAATAATAATTAAATTGCCTAACATTATCTTATAGATAACTATGGCGAAGAAAGCAAAAATAGAATCAATGAACTTACAATTTTATGCGAAGAATGTAGAGTTAGATGTGAATACAAAAAAATATGCGAAAAAAAAATTTCTTAAGGCGCTCAAATACTGCAAGAAATTAACAGAAGTTAAAATTGAATTTGAAGAAGACTCACATCATTCACATGGAGAAGAAACAAAAAAAGTGATCCTTACAGCACATGCTCCAAGAGAAATGATTCGTGTTGAAGAAACTGGATCTAACTTTAGGGAGGCGATAGATCTATTAGTTCCAAAAATCAGAAAACAATCCAAGGCGTATAAAGAAAGACAGCTTACCATATTAAAGAAAAATGGTAGAGCATTCAAATCTGTAATGCACTCAGTAGCAGAAAAAATATTTCCATGGATTGGAGAAGAACAAATGATTCCTGCAAATGATATTGTCAAAAGGAAAAATTTTGCTATAGTGAAACCAATTAATGAAGATGAAGCCATCCAAGAAATGAACCGGTTAGGACACGATTTCTATGCCTTCATTGATTCTAAAACTAATAAAAATGCGATTCTGTACAAACGGAAAAGCGGAAAGTATGGTTTAATTTATGTCTCTGATAAATAAGATATTTGGAAAATCCGAACAGAAACTTCTGAAACATTATCAGCCGATGGTTGATAAAATTAACGCGCTTGAATCTGAATTTGAAAAAAAATCAGATGATGAGTTGAAAGAGATTGTTCTTGCGCTAAAAGAGAAATTGCGTGAACGTTTGGATGGGATGAGTGAAAAAATAGCAGAGATGAAAAAACAGATTGAGAACATGATTGATCAGGAAAATAAATTGAAACTCAAAAAAGATCTTCGTAATTTCAAGAAAACAGCATTTGATGAAATTTTGCCAGAGGCATTTGCGCTTGTCAGAGAATCTTCAAAGCGGACAATTGGACTACGCCCGTTTGATGTTCAGCTGATTGGAGGAATCGTTTTGCATGATGGCGGGATTGCCGAAATGAAAACTGGAGAGGGAAAAACTTTGGCTGCTACTCTTGCGATTTTTCTTAACGCCTTGGAAGGTAAAGGAGCACATCTTGTCACAGTCAATGATTATTTAGCAAGACGTGATGCGAACTGGATGGCGCCAATTTATTATAAATTAGGATTATCGGTAGGGTGTATCCAACATGATTGCGCTTTTATTTTTGATCCACAAACCGAACCTGACCAAAATGAAGTATCTGTTGAAATGGAAAATTTGAGACAGATTTCAAGAAAAGAAGCGTATGCGTGCGATGTTACCTATGGGACAAATAATGAATTCGGGTTTGATTATTTGAGAGACAACCTTGTGCTTGATGCTATACAGATGGGGCAAAGAGAACATTATTTCGCAGTAGTGGATGAAGTGGATAGCATTTTAATTGATGAAGCAAGAACCCCCCTCATTATTTCTGCTCCGGACACGGAATCTTCTAGTAAATATGGGATGGCGGCTAAGCAAATTTTACCACTTTTACAGAAAGTTAAATTTGTGACGAATACAGAAGAAGCAGAGGCGAAAAAGTTCCATACTGATTTAGGGGAAGGATATGACATCGTTGCAAACGAAGAAAAAAAATCTGCACTTTTGACTCAAGAGGGACAGGATAAATGTGAAAAAGCAATTGGGATAGATAAATTATTTGAGGAATTTGGATCTGAAAATTTAGAATGGAAACATGCAATTGATCAGGTAGTTAAAGCAAAAATATTTTTTAATGTTGATAAGGATTATGTCATCAAAGATGGAGAGGTGATTATTGTAGATAGTTTCACTGGGCGATTGATGCCCGGAAGAAGATATAGTGAAGGCTTACATCAAGCGATAGAAGCGAAAGAGGGTTTGGAAGTTCGCAGAGAAAACAGGACACTTGCGACGATTACATTTCAGAACTACTTTAGATTTTATGAAAAATTAGCAGGTATGACTGGTACAGCCTCAACTAATGCTGAAGAATTTGAAAAGGTCTATGGTTTAGAAGTCGTGACAATTCCTACTAACAAACCGATTGCCAGAATTGATCGCTCAGACAGTATTTACAAAAGCGAAAAAGGAAAGTTTATGGCGGTGGCTCGGAAGATCAAAGAATGTAATAAAAAGAAACAACCAGTTTTGGCTGGAACTATTTCTGTTGAGAAATCAGAAATGTTGAGTGATATGTTAAGACAATTTGATATTAAACATGAAATCTTAAATGCTAAAAATCATGAGAAGGAAGCAACTATCATTGCAGAAGCAGGACAAGCAGGAGCGGTGACAATCGCGACTAACATGGCTGGGAGAGGGACGGACATTAAGTTAAGTGACGAAGCGAAGGAGGCAGGTGGGCTTTTTGTCATAGGGACAGAAAGACATGAAGCGAGAAGAATTGACAATCAGTTAAGAGGAAGAAGTGGAAGGCAGGGAGATCCGGGAGAGAGTAGATTTTTCGTTTCGTTGGACGATGATTTGATGAGGGTTTTTGGGTCAGACAAAATGAGAAGCATTATGGATAGATTTAATTTTCCAGAAGATCAACCAATTGAGAACAGAATCATTAGCAAGTCTATAGAAAGTGCTCAAGCGAAAATTGAGGGATACAACTTTGACACTAGAAAATATGTTTTGGAATATGATGATGTGATGAACAAGCAGAGAGACGTTATCTACAAGAAAAGAAAACAGGCGTTGAAGGCGCTAAATTCTGAGGAATCTCAAGACTATTTAACAAATACTATACTAGAATATCTGGATGGCGAAGTTGCAGGCATCGTTATGCGAGCCACTGATCAAGATCAAAAAGTTGACTCAAATTCTGTCAGAGAAGAAATTAATAAAATTGTTGATGTGAAAAAAACTGAGATACCAGAAGATGGTGAAGATTTTTTGAGTAATCTCCAAAATCTGATTCACGAAAAATATGAAGAGAGGGAGAAGCAATTAGGAGACGAGGGGATGAGGAGAATTGAACGATTAGTATTTTTGAGAATCATAGACATGCTGTGGATGGAACATTTGGATTTCATGGATCATTTGAGAAATAGCGTGACTTTGCGTGGTTTCGGGCAAAGAGATCCGCTTGTAGAATACAAAAAAGAAGGATATACAGCCTTTGAACGGTTACTTGCAAACATTCAAAACAATGTCTGTCAGTTTATTTTCAAAGCAAGTATTCCTCAAGTTGAAAACAAAAACGAGCAGGAAGAGAAGAAACGGAAAAATCTCCAATACAGCGGAGCAGAAGATTCCGATACTGTTTCTACGACCATTCGTAATCAGAATAAAATTGGTAGGAATGATTTGTGTCCGTGTGGATCAGGTAAGAAATATAAAAAGTGTTGTTATAAAAAGACAGATTAAC
>CAZEUY010000015.1:11077-17377 GCA_964515525.1 uncultured Candidatus Saccharibacteria bacterium | reverse complement strand
GAGTTATGAGTTATGAGTTATGAGTTATGAGTTATGAGTTATGAGTTATGAGTTTCTCTATTCTCTCCTCCACCGGTGGATGTGTCATCAACATCTTACTGAAAAATCCCTTTTTCTTCAATGGATTTGAAATGTACATATGTGCCGTTGCTTTACTTGCAACTCGCAATGGGATGTCGCTACTAGATATTTTTCTTAAAGCATTCGCTAAACCCTCTGGATATCTCGTCAGCAAAGCTCCACTAGCATCTGCCAAAAATTCTCTTTTTCTGGATATCGCCAATTGAACAAGTTTTGCCGAAATTGGAGCTACTATTGCTAAAATTAAAGCTACTACAATCATAATTCCGCCATTACTATCATTGTCCCTACTTCGCCCTCTTCCTCCCCAAAAACTCCATCTCAAGAAAAAGTCTGAGGCAAGTGCAACAAATCCTACTAAAACAACGACAACTGTTCCCAACAAAATATCATGATTCCCAATATGAGAAAGTTCGTGTGCAGCTACTCCTTCTAATTCAGATCTGTCCAACATCTCTAACAGTCCACGTGTAAAAACAATCACCCCATGTTCTGGATTTCTTCCAGTCGCAAAAGCATTGGGAGCAGGTTCGTTTATGACATAAATTTTAGGCATCGGAAGCCCAGCCGTAATCGCCAAATTTTCAACAATTCTATAAAGTTCTTGGTTGTCCTGCATACTAACAGGTTTAGCATGACTCATCGCAAGAACTATCTTATCGCTTTTCCAATAGCTTACAAAGCTCATTGAGACACTGAAAATCACTGCAATTAACAGAATAACAGGAGTATCCATCGCATAACTAAACACCCAACCGACGCCTATGACAAAGACAAGAAACATGGTGATCAATAACCATGTTTTCCTGATATTGCTGTCTTTTTGTGTGTATAAAGTCATAGACAAAGAATTAAGAATAGAGTATTAAGAATTAAAAATACCAATGACGTTACTGTCGTCCCTTAATACTTAATTCCTGATTCTTAATACTTCTTTAATTATTGAGATTTACCATCCCATAAGTAATCACTGGCACAGACAGATTAAAATTTCACCTCAGGAACTGCCTTCTCTTCTTCATTATCCAGTTCAAAAAATTCTTTCTTCTTGAAGCCAAACATTCCTGCGATAACATTTGAAGGAAATGTTTCAATTTTGATGTTCAAATCTCGGACATTACCATTATAGAATCTGCGAGCAGCTTGTATTTTATTTTCCGTATCAGATAGTTCTCTCTGAAGTTCTAGAAAGTTCGTGTTCGCTTTAAGATCTGGATAATTTTCAGCTACTGCGAAAAGAGTTTTTAATGTTCCTGAAAGTGCATTTTCCGCTTGCGCTTTATCTTCAACTCCTTGAGCATTCATCGCAGAAGTTCTTGCTTCTGTAACTTTCATCAAAACACCTTCTTCATGCGATGCATATCCTTTTACAGTTTCAATCAAATTTGGAATAAGATCATGTCGTCTTTTTAATTGCACATCTATATCTGATGATGCTTCTCCAGCTCTTGTTCTTAACTTTACCAACCCGTTAAAAATCGCCACTATCCACAAAATTAGGACAGCAACTACACCGAGAATTATATACATTGTTGTACTCATGGTTTTCCTATTAAAAATAAACACGCTTGGACGACTACTGCCCATATTACATGTACCCTCATTTTACAACATATCCGTATAATTGGCAAAATAAATCGGCACTGCTAACTTGACAGTGCCGATTCAATCTACAACAATCTTACTTTCTCCTCATCTCCTCCCATTTCTGTTTGCGTCGCAACTTTCTCAAACCATTTTTCTTCTGCCATTTCAGTTAACGGCATATCCCGATTGGTGAATTGATTTACTTCCTGATCATTCATCCACTGCACAAAATTAGGAATATCAGATCTTTTAATTGGTCTTAATAAAACTTTTTTACCTTGAAGCATAATAATACCTTTCCTTTAGGTTAAACTTATTGTTTTTACGAGGGCAACTACAAAGATTTGCCCCTACAAATTGTTAAAAAACTAAAAATCTCGGCATTTAGCCGAGATTTGGTTATTTTAAGTTATTTTATACTATTTTACACGATATAATGCTTAAAATAATTATCTTGGCTAAATAAAGATATTGGATCATTCGTTGAGACTTTGACTGTTTCTGACACAAAAATGTCGTAAACATCACAAAAAGCCCCGGAAATCATTCCGATCCAATTTCTGCTATTTAGATGTAGATAATTTAGATTACTCATTACAAATTTATTTATATCACAAGTGCCATTATCTGTCAAATAATCCCCTCCTCGGTAGCGAATCTATGTCCAGATAAAGCCGATTCGTGGTTCGTGAGTATTCGTTCTATTTCGTGCCGTGCCTTGTCGTAGCTTTTTTAACCGCCGTAGTTTCTAACGAAGGAGGTCAGCGAAGACAGGTCAATTCGTCTTTCCAACAACGACTCCATCTTAAAAATATCTCCAGCCCCCATTAACAAAACCACATCATTATTCTGCAAATTATCTTTAATGATCTCATAACATCTTTTCAAATTTTCAGCATAAAATGTCTTTTTACAGGAAATCCCAGAAAAACATGTATTCTTATTAACTGCAAACATCAAATCCTTACTACTAACTTTATCATCAATATCTTCTCTCCCCTCTACATAAAAAACTTCTGACAAAATCACTAAATCTGCCTCATTAAAACTATTGGCAAATTTATCAAAAAGATTCTTTGTTCTATTCCATGAATGCGGTTGAAAAACAGCGACAATGCGATGATCAGGATAAAATTCTTTAGCTGCTTTTATCGTCCCTCTGATTGCCGTTGGATGATGTGCATAATCAGAAATTACTATTTTCTGCTCATCTCTTTCAATAACTTCAAATCTTCTGCAAATTCCTTTGAATTTTTTGATTGATTCTTGAATATTTTTGAAATGTATCTTTAGCATGATTGCTATAGAAATTGCCGCCAAAGCATTATGAATATTGAAATCACCCGGAATTTGTAATTGTATTTCCCCTAAATTTTCCTTTTGATAAGTTAAATCAAATACTTGTAAATTATTTTTTATTTTTAGATTTCTCGCCATCACATCTGCAGATGAATTTTCTACTCCATAACTTAAAATATTTTCTCCTAAAATTTTTGCCTTTTTAAGGATCTCTAAACTTATTTCATCATCAGCATTAACGATAATTTTCTTTCCCAGTTTAACATACTCTGTAAAAGTTCTTTTTATATGTTCTAAATCTTTATAGTAATCCAAATGGTCAGCCTCAATATTTGTCAGAACAATAATTTCAGGTGTCAGGTTTAGCATTGCCTCTTTGTACTCACACGCTTCTACAACAAATGGACTGTTTTTGAAATTTCCTACTCGTAAATTCCCATCCTCAAAATTCTTAACTTTACTCCCCACAATTACGGTCGGGTCTACCCCTGATTCTTGCAAAATCAAACCAGCCATCGCAGTAGTTGTGGATTTCCCATTCGTTCCAGATACAGCTACCGTTTTCATTTTTTGACTTAATACTCCTAAAAATTGTGGATAGCTAATTTGCGCAATTCCTAATTCTTTCGCTCTTTTCCTTTCAGAATTATTTTCTGTTGCTGCTAAAGAAAAAACAACAAGATCAATATCTGTTGTAATATTTTTTACATCATGCCCAATATAAACAGTTGCTCCCCTCCCTCTAATTTCTTTTATAATTTCGGAATTTGCCGAATCAGATCCGCTAACTTTTGCACCAATTTTTAACATCAATTTCGCAACTGCGCTCATGCCGATTCCACCAATCCCAATGAGATGAACTTTTTTTATTTTAGATAATTCCATAATTTAATTGTATGCTTGCTTTTATCACCTGTCAAAAAAATAGAGGCCGATCCCTAAAAGGGATTACCGACCTCTAATATCCACCGCTTCTAGCAACCTTCTTCTCCCGTGGATACCCAAGAAGAAGGATTCTGGGCCTAAAATACTAGCTTGCCCAGATTCGTGCCCATAAATGCGGGCAGGGAGGTCTCTCCTTACGAACTAAAAAATACATCCGTTGTTAATTTAACTATAGCATAAACTGGTAACCAAATCCACAAGAATCTTGATAGTATATGCTCTTCATACTTTTTATCCCAGTCCATAAATTCGTGATTAGTGTTTATTCGTTCTACATTCGTGAGGATTCACGTGCATGATTACATCATTCCCGGCATACCGCCCATTCCGGCAGGCATTCCACCGCCAGTATTACATGTTGCGCATTCTTCCTTTGGTTCATCAACAACAGCTGCTTCAGTAGTCAAAAGCATCGCAGCGATTGAAGCTGCGTTTTGCAATGCAGATCTAACAACTTTTGTAGGATCAATAATTCCAGCCGCAACAAGATCTTTTATTACACCTTTTTCTGCATCATAACCGATGCCAAAGTTAGGATCTTTTTTCCTTGCTTCAGCAACATTGAAAACAATATGCGAACCATCTTTTCCAGCGTTTTTAGCAATTTGCATAATTGGCTCTAAACAAGCACGAGTGACGATGTGTATTCCAGCAGATTCTCCATCGGTCACTTGTCCATTACTGTCTCCCTGCGCCATCTGTTCTAATGCACCAGAAACAACAGCAAGAGTAATTCCACCTCCGGGAACAATCCCTTCTTCAACAGCAGCTTTTGTTGCTGCAAGGGCATCTTCAATTCTCGCTTGCTTTTCTTTTTGCTCAACTTCAGAAGCAGCACCGACTTTGATTACAGCAACCCCGCCTGAAAGTTTAGCAAGTCTTTCTCTATACTTATCTTTGTCATAATCTGAATCAGCCTGATCAATTAAAGTTTTAATTCTTTCAATCTGACCATTGATGTTTTCCTTACTTCCTTTTCCTTCAACAATAGTTGTGTTATCTTTTGTCGCAATAACTTTTCCAGCTCTTCCAAGCATGTCTAATTCAGCGTTTTCTAGTTTAAGTCCAACTTCTTCAGAGATAACTTTTCCTCCAGTAAGCACAGCTAAATCTCCGAGCATCGCTTTTCTGTTGTCTCCAAACCCAGGAGCTTTAACAGCAAGGGCATTAATTGTTCCTCTAATTTTGTTGACAATCAAAGTTGCAAGTGCTTCTCCCTCAACATCTTCAGCAACAATCAACATATCTTTTTTGCCATCTTGAGCAATTTTCTCAACAATCGGAATCAATTCCTTAATTGATGAGATTTTTTTATCTGTAATCAAAATATATGGATCCTCCAAAATGGATTCCATCTTTTCCGTGTTTGTTATCATGTATGGAGAAATATATCCCTTATCAAACTGCATCCCTTCAACAACTTCTTTAGAAAGTCCAAAAGTTTTAGATTCTTCAACTGTGATTACTCCTTCTTTTCCAACCTCATCCATCGCATCAGCAATCAGTTTTCCAACTTCAGCATTTTGAGCTGAAATTGTCGCAACCTGTGCAATTTCTTCATTGCTTGAGATCTTTTTTGATTTCTCGGCAAGAATTTTTACAATCTCATTCGTTTTCTTTTCAATTCCTTTTCTAATTTCCATTGGATTAAATCCTGCAGATACAAGTTTTAGTCCTTCATCAATCATCGCCTGTGCAAGTAAAGTTGCAGTAGTAGTTCCATCCCCAGCAATTTCACTTGTCTTAACCGCTACTTCTTTCACAAGCTCCGCTCCCAAACTCTCATACTTATCTGAAAGTTCAATCTCCTTTGCAATAGTCACACCATCGTTAGTGATATTCGGCGCCCCAAAGCTTTTTCCTAATGCAACATTTCTTCCCTTCGGCCCAAGCGTCACTTTGACCGCGTTAGCAAGTTTATCAACCCCTCTCTTTAATTTCATTCGCGCATCTTCGTTAAATGTAATTTCTTTTGCCATATAATTTAAAATTATTAGTTATTAAAATCCTCCTGTATATTTACTCAAGCACGGCTAAAATATCATCTTCTCGAATAATTAGATATTTTTTGTCATCAATTTCTACTGGAGAGCTATAACTTGAAAAAATAACTTTGTCTCCATTTTTCACAGTCATTTCTGATCGCTGTCCATTCTCTAAAACTTTTCCAGGTCCTGTTGAAACAACAGTTCCTCTATCATTTTTTTCTTGAGATGCTGTATCTGGAATTATGATTCCACTTTTCAAAATTTCTTCTTTAGGCATAAGTTCTAACACAACTCTGTCTCCTAATGGTTTTATTTGCATGTTTTTACCTCTTAATTGTTAAAAATTATCGGTTAATTTCACCCGATAAGTATATCAATTTGGGGAGCGAATGTCAATAAC
>CAZEUY010000015.1:0-10977 GCA_964515525.1 uncultured Candidatus Saccharibacteria bacterium | reverse complement strand
AACAAAAAACCGCTTATTTTAGCGGGTTTTACGACGCCCTCACCCCCGCGCCCCTCTCCCTACTCATATAACAGGTTTAGGTGATTATTTTTTATTAATTGTGATTAAGTTAATTAGTGGTTTTGATAATCTGGGCGAGGGGAGATAACGACGTACGCCTCCCCTCTCCCAGACGAGTATTAAGATAAGATTATAAAAGTATGTTTAATATTCTATACAGTTAAGTCTGTTCAGCAAGTAGGGAGAGGGGTTGGGGGTGAGGGCGTGTCGTTAAAAAGAATAGGGTGCACTACAAGAGCTCTACTATAAAATTTTCACAGAGAAGACAAATACTCTTCTATCTCATCCGCATTAGTAAATAGACCAGATAAGTTCTTCTTATTTTCAATGTCTTTCTCTATCTCACCTATCATATTCTCTAATTTTGGTGTCATATGATTTCTAATTTCTAGTTCCTCCATCCTCTCCTCAAACTCCCTCATCACACCCCCCTCCGGCGAATCCGGATGAAATGATAATTCATTATCCGATAACACCACTAAACCGCCGACATCATTTTTCTTAGATCTATTTTGCTTCATCATCTGCATTTTTTTCACGACAGTTTCAACTACACTCCCAATAAATCCACTGAGAATAAACTCCATGATTTTTTTAATCAACGACATACGGGCACGACATGCCGTGCCCGTATGTTCACACGATTTCACATCATCCGCAACCGCCCCGGATGAATATGGAAAATATCTTTTTACCCACTGGTTCACCTGTCTAAAATTATTTGCAACATCCTTATTCCGCAAAAGCGGAATTAAATGTAAATATGTTTCAGCGTTATAAAGACTTTGATGTTTAATTTCCAAGTCTTTATCACTAATAAAATGGTTCAAACAAAATCTGTCTTTTATTTTATTACCATGTCTATGTCTGCCAGCGACGAATGTGATCAAATAAATAAACATCCGCGCTGTCCAAATTCTCCCATGTTTTGTGATAATCAATAAATCTATATCGCTATTTTCTACAGTATTACCTCTCGCTAATGACCCACTGACAAAAATTTCTTGTATAAACGGAATACATCTAAAAAATTTCACGAATCTTTTTACTATCCCCCATTTTTTTACACCAGTTTTATCATGCATCTCTTTTTGCTCAATTACATTTTGATCTAAATAAAAAAGATCACCATCTCTGTGAATCTTCTTTTTCAGTATCTCGCTTTTTTCTAAAGCATCTAAAAATTCTTTATTAGCCTTCAATGGCATACCGAAAACATCAGCAAGCACAACTGAAGTTAATATAGATTTCTCAATGTTGGTCATTTCACAAAACCTTTTTCAAAAACTTCCCCGTAACAGATCTCTTCTCTTTAATAATATCACACGGTGGACCTTGCACAACGATTTCTCCTCCTTTTTCGCCACCATCAGGCCCGAGATCAATGATCCAATCAGCATTTTTGAGGATGTCTAAATTATGTTCTATCACAAGAACTGTGCTTCCTTTTTTCACAAGCTCCAATAAAAGTTTTAATAATTTTTTAATATCCTCAAAGTGTAAACCTGTTGTTGGCTCATCAAGAATGTAAAGCGTATCTTCGGATAATTTTTTAGATAATTCCGTTGCCAATTTTATTCGTTGCGCTTCTCCTCCAGAAAAAGTCATCGCAGATTGTCCTAATTTCAAATAGCCCAATCCGACATCGGATAAAAATTTTAATTTTCTGTTAAGTTTTTCGTCTTCTATGAAAAATTCGGATGCTTGATCAATTGTAAGAGATAGCACATCAGCGATGTTGAGTCCTTTGTATTTAACCTTTAAGATTTCGGGTAAATATCTTTTCCCGTCGCATTCTTCGCATTTTACATAAACATCTTGCAAAAAATGCATTTCCATTTTCTTTTCTCCTGCTCCTTGGCAGGCTTCACATCTCCCACCTTTCACATTGAAACTGAAATGTCCGGGTCGGAGTCCTTTTATTTTTGCATATTCGGAATTGGAAAAAATATCGCGAATCATTGTGAAAGCTCCTGTATATGTTGCTGGATTTGAGCGTGGAGTTCTTCCGATCGGGGATTGATCAATATTTATAACTCGTTTGATATTATCTGCCCCGGTGATTTTTTTGAATTTTCCCGGATTTTCTTTTGCATTATACAATTTTTTCAGAAGTGCTTTTGCTAAAATATCTTCTACTAAAGTGCTTTTTCCCGATCCTGATACGCCTGAAACACATACGAAACATCCTTGAGGAATAACTGCGTCAACCTTTTTAAGATTATTTTCTTCTGCTTTTTCTATAACAATTTTTTTAGAAAAATTTTTCCTTTCTTTTTTAGTAATAATCTCACTCTCTCCCGAAAGATAGGCACCTGTAAATGTTTTTGCCTTTATCAGATCTTTTGGAGATCCTTTTGCCACAATCATTCCTCCACTATCGCCTGCCCCGGGGCCAACATCAATCAAGTAGTCTGCTTCTTCCATCACCTGTTTGTCATGTTCAACAACTAAAATTGTATTCCCATCTTTTTTCAACTTTTGTAGAGCATCAACAATTAATTTAATATCTCTTGGATGTAGTCCTACTGTTGGTTCATCTAAAACATAGAGAATCCCCGACAATTCTGTCCCAAGCTGTTTCGCAAGTCGCGCTCGTTGGATTTCTCCTCCAGAAAGATTCACGGATGTTCGCGACAAGGCTAAATATCCTAATCCGATTTGTTGTAAAATTTTAAGTTTTCCGACAATCTCTTTAATGATGGTATCCGCAATTAATTTTTCTTCTTTGTTAAATTGAAAATCCATCTTCAAAAAATCAATCATGGAATCAATTGGCATATTTACAAAATCATCAATGTTTCTCCTCCCTATGAAAACAGAGAGAGCAAAAGGATTTAATCTTTTTCCTTTGCATTCATCGCATTCTTTTTCTATCAAATACTCTTCTAATTCTCCTCTCAAAAAATCGGTTGATGCCTGACGATATCTTTTTTCTACATCTTTCAAAACGCCTTCAAAACCTCCCGGAATATCTTCTCCATTTAAAATTACACGCAGAGCCCTTTCGTCCAATTGTTTAACGGGTTCATTTAAAGAAAAATTATATTCATCCGCAAGTCTGTTGAGAATTTTGTTTCCAATCCCCATCTTCCTCCATGGTTTAATTGCCCCTTCGGCTATGGTCAAAGATTTATTCGGTATTACTAATTCTGGAACAGCAGACATCTTTTTTCCTGGACCAGTGCATGATGGACACGCCCCTTCGGGGCTATTAAACGAGAATAAACGAGGAGTTAATTCTGGCATCTCCTGCCCGCAGTTCAAACAGATATTTTTATTACTAAAAAATTCTTTATTCCCTTTAATTCTTATGGTTATCACATTGTTTGAGGCAAGCTCTAATGCGCTTGTGATGGAATCAACAATTCTTTCTTTCTCTATTATCTCATCACTTACAGCTATGATTGTATCCACAACAACTTCTATATTTTCTAAATCAGCAATTCTTTCTCTGACTATATTTTTAATTATTTCTGGTTTATTTCTTAAAATCACTCTTGAAAAACCCAGATTCACAACATCATCCAAAACATCTCTCATGTCATTATTTCCACAATTCGGAGTCACAACTGCAGAAATGATCACTGTTAAATTTGCCTTGTCTTTTACTCCCGCCACATTTTTGATGATGTGGTTTGCGATAGATGTAGGGCTCATTCTACTTAACGGAGTTTTACACGAGGGACAATAGGCCTTCCCAAGTTTTGCGAATAGAACTCTTAATAGATCATAAATTTCAGTGATCGTTCCAAGCGTAGACCGCGGATTTCTAAAAGACACTTTCTGATCAATAGAGATGGATGGGCTTAATCCTTCAATTTTATCAACATCTGGTTTTGAAACATCCCCTAAAAAATATCTCGCATAATAAGATAACGATTCAAAGTATTTACGCCTTCCCTCAGCATAGATCGTATCAAAAACTAAAGAAGATTTCCCACTTCCAGAAACTCCTGTGACAACAGTAAACTTCCCAAGTGGAACATCTACATCAATGTTTTTTAAATTATTTACTCGCGCTCCTCGGACTTTAATGTTATCTTGCATGTTCTTTTAATTCTTATATTTTACACCAACGTCCAATGCGTTGTTAGAGAAATTGCTGCAATAGCAATAGCAATAATCCCCAAATTTTTTATTAATGATATGTAAGTAATTTTTTTATTGATCGTCTCTTCAAATATGTTAAGCAATGCAATAGCAACGCTCAAAAGTATGACCATAAGGGAAAATGATTCCAACGGCCAAAATGATAGTGCCCATGCAATCTCTAAAAATACGAGCCCGGAAACGAGAGAAATTATCGTCACGCATTGATTATGGTTTGTATTAAGTCTCAGAATTTCCTTGAAAGAAAGAAATGAAACAACAAAAAAAACCACCAGAGCAAACCAAAACGAGATATTAGAATTTCTTAAATTCAGAAAAAGTGCTAAAAAACAAAGTGATAAAACAATGATAACTAAAGGTTTGTTAAATGCTATTTTGCTACGCAAGAGTTCATGCTGTCTTCTCCCCTGCTTTTTACTTTCTCGTTTTTGGCGAAGGAATAAGAGAGCATAGAAAATCGCAGAACTAAAAACAGAGAATAAAAAAACTCCGATCCATGAAACAAAAAATGGGATCACAGCAAAAGATGCAACAACCAATAACATTGGCATTATTACAAGTCTTTTGGGTTTCCCAATAATTTTCATACATCCAAAAAGTGTAATAATTGAACAACAAGTCGCAATCAATGGATAAGAAGAAGGGAATCTAAAGATCCCCAGCAAGAAAATGAGATACAAAATTGCAAATATCTTAATCATGTTTTAGGAAGAATAATCCTCTAAAGTTACGGCTATCTCTTTGGTCTCGCCTCTGCTTAAAATCTTAAATTTAACTTTCTCTCCAATTTTCTGTTTCTTAATAATATCTGCAAGAGTATTTTCTTGATTAAGTTCTATCCCATCTATCTCAAGAATTATGTCGTTTTCTCTTATGTCTACTTTGTCCGCAGGACTACCCGGAACAACAGCAAGATCTTCAATACTTTCTCCTCTTGCTATCAAAGCACCGTGATCAACCGGAAGATTATTTTTTGATTGCATAGAACCATTGATCATTACATAACGCACTCCCAAATATGGCTTCCTTATTTTCCCATATTTATTGATGCTCTCAATACTTCCTTTAATATCGTCAATTGGAATAGCAAAACCAATGTTCTGTGCGTTAGCAACGATAGCTGTGTTAATCCCAATTACTTGCCCCTGTAAATTTACCAATGGTCCTCCAGAATTACCCGGATTGATCGCCGCGTCAGTTTGGATTACCCCCGTTAATTGTTCTGTCTGCCCACTCATCCCACTTCCGGCAGTAATAGATCTACTTAGGCCAGACACGACTCCAACACTAACAGTGTTGCGAAATTCTCCCAACGCATTTCCTATTGCAATAACAGATTGCCCAATTTTTATATTAGACGACTCTCCCAATTCTACAATTGGCAAATCTTTTTCATCAATTTTTATCACTGCCAAATCGTTTGTGTCATCTTGAGCCAAGATACTTGCTTCATATTTTGTCCCATCGTTCATCAGCACAGTATATTCGGCCTCTTGATCCGAGACAACATGTTTATTCGTGACAATCATCCCATCCGTAGAAATAATGAATCCCGTTCCTCCTCCGATTTCTTTTTTCTCTGTTCCATTTTGTCTTTGCATCGGAACTCTGAAATTGAAAAAATTATTATCCTCATCTCCGAATGGGCTTCCCCAATATTGTTCTATCTTTGGTAAATCTTTTGACACAATAATACTCACAACCGCTGGACTAACTTTTTCAACAGCTTCTGTAATTGCAGACTCTTCACTGACAATTTTAATTATCCCATCTCCCGAATCCATTATCTGATTTTCCGATGAAATGTTCGCCAACAACCGCCCACCCACGATTCCGCCAGCAACACCAAAAGCAGCACCAAAGATTGAGGAGATTAAAAAACATGCGATAATTAATATATAAACAGATTTTTTATTATTTAGATCCATAAATTAGTTAAAAAGTTAAAAAGTATAAAGTTCATAAAGTACGTGTTCGTCGTCCTTTTAACTTTCTAACTTTATGAACTTTTAACTTTAAAATTTTAATTGCAAATTACATTTTTATAAACAACAAGCTATTTCCTACAGGAATCATCCACTGCTTTACACAGTGCTTCTTCTGCCATCATTGAACAGTGCACTTTTTGTTCTGGTAATCCACCTAAAGATTTTATTACATCGTCACTCGTTATTTTCAAAGCATCTTCAATCTTTTTTCCTTTAATCATTTCTGTAAATGCAGAGGATGATGCAATTGCTGCAGCACATCCCAATGTTTCAAATTTAACATCTTCTATCATCCCCTCTTTCACTTTGATATAAAGTGTCATCGTATCTCCACATATATCATTACCAACACAACCGACTCCATCAGCATTTTCCATTTTACCTAAATTCTGAGGATTGTGAAAATGTTTTAATACTATATCGCTATACATAATTTTAACTTCCTGAAATTTTTCTTAATGCACACACTGAAATTTTTAATGCTTCAACAAAAGCATAAATTTCTTCTTCGGTATTTTGTCTTCCCAAAGTAATTCTAATACTAGAACGAGCTTGTTGAGGGCTTAAACCTATGTCTTTCAGAACATGAGATACTTCCCCAATTCCCACTGCACATGTTGATCCCGTAGAAACAGTAAAACCCTGTTCACTTAATTTAAGGGTAAGACTTTCTCCTTCAACACCATGAAAACTGAAATTGATATTATTGTAAACACGTTTATCTTTTGATCCATTTAGGGACGAATGAGAAATTTCTGATAAAACTTTATCTATTAAAGTATCTCGAAGTTTTTGCACTTTTTGAACGTCTTCCTCTTTTAACAATTCAATCGCTTTTGCAGTTCCGGCTATGGTTGGGACATTTTGAGTTCCCGGTCTCATCCCATTTTCTTGCATTCCTCCATGAGCTATTGGATAAAAAGGAGTTCCTGATCTGATATAAAGAATTCCCGCTCCTTTGGGACCATAAAATTTATACCCAGAAAAAGATGTTAAATCTATTTTCAAATCATTCACTTTATAGTTAAAACTATACGCCTGCGCCATATCTGTATGAAAATATATTTTTTCATCATCGCTCCTCTGAGAATTTTCTTGAGCAATCATGTCTCCGATTTCTTTAATTGGTTGAATCGTTCCAATTTCATTATTAACTGCCATTATGGAAACTAATCTGGTATTCTTCTTAATCGCTTTTCTAAATTTTTCAACATCTAAAACCCCATCATTTTCAACCGACAGAAAAGTCACTTCCGCCATTCCTGTTTTCACCAACTCTTCGCACGGTCTTATCACCGAATGATGTTCAATCTTCAAAGTAATAACATGTGGCCTCTTGTTTTCATGCCCGACATCATCCGTAATTTCACCCCGTGGGGTGATCAGCCCGCTGGCTGACTTAATTCCATTAATAACTCCGTAAATTGCTAAATTATTACTTTCCGTAGCACCCGAATTAAATACAATTTCGTGATTTTCCGCACCCAAAAAATCAGCAACAGTTTTTCTAGAATGTTCTAATACTTCTCTGGCCTTTTGACCGAAAGAATGGATGGCCAAAGGATTACCAAAGTTTTCTCTCCACAATGGTTCCATCTCTTTCAAAACATCTTTATCAACAGGAGTTGATGACGCATTGTCGAAATACACATTCTTATTCATCATCATCACTTTCATCTTCTAAAATTTCTATTGCTTCTCCGGGACAATCTTCGCTAACTTTTTGCACATCACAAGTATCACAATCTGGAGCTTCACTAATTAGCCCCGCTTTTCCATCCTCGTCTACTTCAAAAACGTATGGACAAGTGTCGCTACACATTCCACATCCCACACAAAGATCTTTATCTACTTTTATCTTCATATTATCAAATTAAAGATTAAAAAACTCACAAACTATATCTTATTAAAGGTCGTTTAATCTTATCACATCTTCTTATTTTTCTCAACCCTACCTGTGTAAAACACCTTCTAAAAGAATTACAGCAGAATTCTGATGGATGTCTCCCCTTGTTTTTCCCCTATCTTTTGCTATTTTACTAGTAAAAACTTCATTGGATTCTTCTATTACAATATCTTTATTTTTTATACACTCTCTCAATTCCTGACAGAATAATCTTGTTTTTTTTGTCTGATCTGTCTCTCCTTGAAACCCCACGGGAATACCCACAATTATTTTTTGAATCTTTTCATCTTCACAAATTTTGTTCAGCATATTAAATAATGCTTCATTGTTTTCTAAAGTTCTATATGGCACAGCAATAGTCCTTGTTTCATCAGATATCGCAAGACCAACATGTTTATCACCATAATCAACAGCGAGAAACTTTTTGTTATCAATATTATTTTGCATAATTTTTTCTTGGAATTGAACGAATCAATGACAAATTAAAAATTAAAAAATCCAAAGGAATGTCAAAGTAAAAATTTAAAAGTTTTTAATTTGGATTTTTTAATTCCTTTTTAATTTGTCATTTGGATTTTGGAATTAAGTTAAATACCACTCATGATGTACATTATATTATGAGTTACTTAAATTACTTGTTAAAATTTCTGGGTCCCCGTTAGTCACCACCACCGTACATTCAAAATGTGCAGATAGTGAACCATCCACTGTGACAACTGTCCATTCATCATCAAGAATTTCCACTTCCGAATCTCCCATATTTATCATTGGTTCAATCGCCAACGTCATTCCTGCCCTTAATACCATCCCCGTCCCAGCTTTTCCATAATTAGGAATTTCTGGCGGTTCGTGTGCAGACTTCCCCACTCCATGCCCAACGAATGCCCGAACGACAGAGAACCCTGCATTTTCCGCAACCTTTTGAATTGCAAACCCAATATCTCCAATTTTGTTTCCTTCTTTCGCTTGTGCTATCCCAGCGACAAGAGAGTCTCTCGTCACACGAACTAGCCTTTTTATTTCTTCGTCACATTCACCGACCATTACAGTTTCGGTCATATCTGTGCAATACCCTTTATATTTTCCTCCCATATCCAATCCGACAATGTCTCCATCTTGAATTTTTCTATCTCCCGGAATTCCATGGATTACTTCATCGTTTACT
The DNA here is from genome assembly GCA_964515525.1 of uncultured Candidatus Saccharibacteria bacterium. Classification (GTDB taxonomy): domain Bacteria; phylum Patescibacteriota; class Minisyncoccia; order CAYZDR01; family CAYZDR01; genus CAYZDR01. The sequence continues at coordinate 1,745 of CAZEUY010000015.1, read as the reverse complement.
GATATACAGATTGATGCTGGATATTTTATCCCCGGAGTTGGAGAATAGTTTTTGAAAGATGGCTCCGCTCCTCTTTTTCGTATTTCCTTTTCTGCTATTTCATCAAGTTCTCCCGTAGTAATTCCCGGCTTCACAGCATCTGCCACAACCTGCAAAACTTCAGCAAGGATTTTCCCGCCTTCTCGCATAATATCTATTTCTTGTTCGGACTTCAATGAAACTTTCATAAATTAAATTGTCACCTTTGAAATAATATCTTGAAAAATATCTTTAATTGCTGGCTTCCCATTTATCTTAATAATCTGATCGCCATAATAATCTATCAGCGGTCTGGTCTCTTTCTCATATTCTTCCCATCTCTTCTTGATCGTTTCAATTGAATCATCAGAACGAGTGATTAATTCTCCTCCACAGTCTGGACATCTTTTGAGATCTTTTGTCTCTTCCGTATACGGAATTGTCTTTTTACAACGTGTACACGTTTTTCTATTCAAAATTCTGTCAGAAGCGGTTTCTTTACCTAAATCAATCAGGATTACTTTCACGGAAACATTATCAACTTCTTTGAGGGCATTATCTAACGCTTTGGCTTGATAAATACTTCGTGGATACCCATCCAGAACAACCCCAATTCCTCCAGATAGTATTTCTTTTAGTTTACTGATAAAAATTTCTGTGACAATCTCCGTTGGGACAAGTTTCCCCTCTCGTTGATGTTCCTTTATGATTCTTGCAACCTCGCTATTTTCCTGTGAAACAGATCTTAAGATGTCTCCACATCCAAGATAAAAAAGCCCAAACTGTTCTGCTAACATCCTAGTTTGAGTTCCTTTTCCCGATCCCGGAGGACCAAAGAATAAAATAATTTGTTTTGGCAATTGATTTGACGTAATCATATTGTCAATTATACGCTTTCGGGGTTAAAAGTCAAGACTACCAGTGGCTGGGGTCAAAAGTTGAATTGTGATTTAATTCACAGTTTAAATTGTGAATTCTTTTTAATAATATTTTATTTTTGTTAACAAAAATCAAGTACGTCTTCCTCCTCGTCAGTTAGTCCACATTTTCTTAATTGCTCAACATAACATAAAAATGCGCTCCTTTCTGGATGATAATTTTCTGGATGATGATTTATAATATTCTCACCTAAAGAATCAATCAATAACTCTAAGTCTTTTTTGGACATTTTTTCAATTTTTACATTAGGGCAATATTCTTCAATAGCTTCCATAATTCCAACTAATGCTTCCTCTCTGTTAATGTGCAAAATTGATTTATTTGGATTAATACCTTTTTGTTCTAATATTTTTTTTGCATACATAAAATTTATATAATTTTTTATTTTTTAAAAAAGTTGAATAAATATTTTTGTGAATTTTAATTGTTTGTGTTCCATAGTTAATTAACCGTAAATTTTCATTCATGTTAATCAAAAGGCTACGACAAGATAGTACTACAATTTAAATTGTGAATTAAAAAAACTTTTTATGTACCAAATATAAAATTGCGTTCATTTGTTGTTCGTAAAGTTTTCTGAAATTATTTGGATCATCAAAAATATCATCCCATACTAAATTATTTATTAAAATCATGTTTTTCTATCATTTCAGCTCTGCTGAATCAAAAATTATTTCATCTCCCACGATATTTTTGATATTTATTTCATTTATTCACTTTTCTTCTCCCACACCGCTTTAATTTTCTTAAAATGTTCAATACGTTCTTTTATCTTACATACTTCTTTA